>NZ_JAEHFP010000133.1 GCF_016446475.1 Paracoccus binzhouensis
CGCCCGGTTCCTGCGCGAATCGCCCGACCGTCTGGCCAAGGGCCCGATCGCGCTTGTGCTGATCGAGGACGAGGTGGCCGTCGCCCAGACGCTGGAGCATCACCTGCGCGCCGGCTTCCGGCTGATCCTGGCGCTGTCGCCCGAGCCGCTGCCCGCCCAGGCCATCCCCGAGGCCGGCACCGACCGGATCGTCAACCTGCGCCACGAATCGCGCCGCGCCCGCGCCCATGTCGAGGCGGTGAACACCGCCATCGAACTGCTGCCCGAGGGCACCTGGCTCTATTACGGCTACAACGCCGAATTCCTGTTCTATCCCTTCTCGGAACACCGCACCGTGGGCGAGATGCTGGCCTTTCACGCCGAGGAGCGGCGCAGCGCCATGCTGGCCTATGTCGTGGACCTCTACGCCCCCGACCTGCAGCGCTTTCCCGACGCCGTCAGCCTCGAGGAAGCGATGTTCGACCGCTCGGGCTATTTCGCGCTTGGCCGCACCGACCGCCAGGGCCGCCACAAGGAGCGGCAACTGGACTTCCATGGCGGGCTGCGCTGGCGCTTCGAGGAGCACATCCCCCAGGACCGCCGCCGCATCGACCGCATCGCGCTGTTCCGCACCCGGCCCGGGCTGCGGCTGCTGCCCGACCACCGCTTCAACGTCGAGGAATACAACACCTATGCCTGTCCCTGGCATCACAACCTGACCGCGGCGGTGGCCTCGTTCCGGGTGGCCAAGGCGCTAGCGAAGAACCCCGGCTCGCGCGAGCATATCCGCAGCTTCCGCTGGCGCAACTCGCATCCCTTCCGCTGGAGTTCGCAGCAGCTGATGGATTTCGGCCTGATGGAGCCGGGACAATGGTTCTAGATCCCGCCTGGCTGGCACGGCGCGAGCCCCGCACCCACCCCGCCGACGATTTCCGCGACGAGGGCGACGTGGACTATGCCCGCGTCATCCATTCCGCCGGTTTTCGCCGGCTGCAGGGCAAGACCCAGATCCTGAACCTGGGCGACAGCGATTTCTACCGCACCCGGCTGACGCATTCGCTGGAGGTGGCGCAGATCGCCGGCGGGCTGGTGCAGCAATTGCAGGGGACGTTCCCCCAGCATCCCGCCACGGCCGCCCTGCCCGGCCGCAGCATGATCCAGGCCATCGCCTGCGCCCATGACCTGGGCCATCCGCCCTTCGGCCATGGTGGCGAGGCGGCGCTGAACTGGTGCATGCGCGATGCCGGCGGCTTCGAGGGCAACGGCCAGACCCTGCGCCTGCTGTCCCAGCCCGTCGATGCGGCGCCCGAGCCCGGCGTGAACCTGACGCGCCGCAGCCTGCTGGGGGTGCTGAAATATCCCGCCAGCCGGTCGCGGCTGCAGAACCCGGCGCTGCGCCCGCGCCTGCATGATGCGCTGTCGGTGCTGCGCAGCATCGACGCAGCGGCCTCGACGCCGCCGAAATGCCACCTGGATTGCGAAAGCGGCGTGGTGGACTGGATCCTCGCACCGCTCGACCCCGAGGACCGGCAGCGCTTTGCCGAGATCCGCGCCCATGCCGGCGGTCATGCGACCACGCTGCACAAGTCGCTGGATTGCAGCATCATGGACGTGGCCGACGACATCGCCTATGGCGTCCACGACCTCGAGGACGCCATCGCGCTGGGGCTGGTTTCGGCCCAGGAATTCCGCGCCGCGGTGTCGCCCGACGCCAGCGGCGGGTTCGGCGGTCATGACCGGATGATGGCGCAGCTTTTCGGCCCGCCCGCCGCCCGCAAGCGCTGCATCGGCGCGCTGGTGCATCACTTCATCGGCGCGGTGCGCTTCCGCGAGGAGCCCGGCTTCCGCGATCCGCTGCTGCGCCATCGCGTCGAACTGGCCGAAGGGCCGCGCCGCTTCCTCGGCACGCTCAAGGGTTTCATCTTCGACCGGGTGATCCGCAGCGCCGGGGTTCAGCAGCTGGAATTCAAGGGCCAGGCCATGGTGGTCGAGGTCTTCGAGGCGCTGCGCTCGGACCCCGGCCGGCTGCTGCCCGGCGAATGGCGGGCGCGCTTCGCCGCGGCCGAGGGCGAAAACGGGGACGGGCTGCGCATCATCTGCGATTGCGTCGCCGCCATGACCGATACCGCCTTGCTGCGGACCTATGAGCGGCTGTTCGCACCGCGCATGGGCTCGGTCTTCGACCGGCTCTAGGCGGCGCTGACCCGCCAGATCACGTCGCCCACGTCATCGGCCATCAGGAGCGACCGGCCGTCCGGGCCGACGGCGACGCCGACCGGGCGGCCATAGGAATGCCGCTCGTCCTCGGACAGGAAGCCCCAGAGGATGTCGCGCGGCGGACCCGAGGGCCGGCCGCCGGAGAAGGGCACGAAGATCAGCTTGTAGCCGGACAGGGTCGAGCGGTTCCAGGAGCCGTGCTGGCCGATCACCATGCCGTCCGGAAAGCCGGGCAGCGTGCCCTCGGGCATCCAGCACAGGCCCAGCGAGGCGGTATGCCCGCCCAGCGCGTAATCGGGGGTGATGGCGCGGGCGACCTCGGCCGGGTCCTGCGGCACGCGGTCGTCCACGGTCTGCCCCCAGTAGCAATAGGGCCAGCCATAGAAGCCGCCGTCCTGCACCGAGGTCAGGTAATCGGGCGGCGTCTCGTCGCCCAGCCCGTCGCGTTCGTTCACCACCGTCCAGAGCGCGCCGGTCGCGGGCTCCCAGGCCAGGCCGACCGGATTGCGCAGGCCCGAGGCGAAGATCCGCGCCCGGCCGGTTTCCAGCTCCAGCTCCCAGATGGCGGCGCGGCCTTCCTCGGCCTCCATGCCCTCGTCGGCGATGTTGGTCAGCGAGCCGACGCCGCAGTAAAGCCGCTTGCGGTCGGGCGAGACGATCAGGCTGCGCGTCCAGTGCCCGCCCGGCTTGAACTCGACCAGCCGCCGGCCCGGCCCGGTCAGCCGGGTCGCGCCGGGTTCATAGGCGAAGGCGACGATGCCGTCGGTATTGCCGACGAAAAAGGTTTCGCCGACCAGGGCCATGCCGAAGGGCTGGCGCTGGCCCTCCAGGAAGACCTCGCGCGTTTCGGCCACGCCGTCGCCGTCGCTGTCGCGCCACAGCGTGATGCGGTTGGCGCTGGTCCCCAATGCCCGGGCCCGGCGCATGGTGGCCTGGGTGGCGCGGTCGAGCAGCGATTTCGGCGGCGTGGGTTCCTGCAGCGCCTCGGCCACCAACACGTCGCCATTGGGCAGCACCTCGATCCAGCGCGGGTGCTGCAGCTCGCGGGCGAAGGCGTTGACGCGCAGGCCGGGCGCGGCCTTGGGCTGCTGCCCCGGCGCCCAGCCGCGGGCGGTGGGCATCTTCAGCGTCATGATGCCCTGTTTCTTCGCCTGGGGGATGGCGGGACTGGGGCCGAAGGCCGCCATGCGGGGCGCACCCATGCGCCGCAGCAGCACCATCGCGCCGCCCAGGATTTCCGTCGCCTTCGCCAGCAGATCCATGCCCAGCCCTTTCTTTTGCGCCCTTCCGCTTCGCGCAAGCCGAGGCTAGCCGGGATGCGGCGCGGGTCAATCCTGATTTGGGGGCCCGGCTTGCCGTGCCCGGATCGCGGGGCCCCGGCCCCTTCGGCGGGGGCGGCGCCGTCCATGAGTATTTGGGGAACGAAGCAGGTCAGGCCCGTGCGTCGCGGATCAGTTGCGCCAGCTGCTCGGTCGAGGGGTCGTGGCCGGGGGCAGGCTTGCCTTCCAGCAGCGGCGCGACCTTCAGCGCCAGTTCCTTGCCAAGCTCGACCCCCCATTGGTCGAAGCTGTTGATGCCCAGGATCACGCCCTCGACGAAGACCCGGTGCTCGTAGAGCGCAACGATCTGGCCCAGCGTGTAGGGGTCGAGTTCCGAGATCAGCAGCGTGGTCGAGGGGCGGTTGCCCGGGAAAACGCGGTGGCGGGCCTGGCGTTCCAGTTCCGCGCCGCTGAGGCCCTTGGCCTGCATCAGGACGCGCGCCTCGTCGAGCGAGCGGCCGCGCATCAGCGCCTCGGATTGCGCCAGGCAATTGGCGATCAGCAGCAGGTGGTGATGCGCAAGCTCCGGCTCGTGGCCGCGGGCGGCGATGATGAATTCGCAGGGCACGACGGCGGTGCCCTGGTGGATCAGCTGGTAGAAGGCGTGCTGGCCGTTGGTGCCGGGCTCGCCCCAGACCACCGGGCCCGAGGGGACGGTCAGCTCGCTGCCGTCCATGGCCACGCGCTTGCCGTTCGATTCCATTTCCAGCTGCTGCAGATAGGCCGGCAGCCGGCCGAGACGGTTGTCATAGGGCAGCACGGCGCGGGTGCCGTAGCCGCAGACCTGGTGATGCCAGATGCCGACCAGCGCCAGGATCACCGGCAGGTTCTCCGCCAGCGGCGCCTGGCGGAAATGCCGGTCCATGGCCGCGCCGCCGGCCAGGAAGCGGTCGAACTGTTCGGGCCCGATAGCGATCATCAGCGACAGGCCGATCGGCCCCCACATGGAATAGCGGCCGCCGACCCAATCCTCGAAGCCAAAGACGCGGGCGGCGTCGATGCCCCATTCCGCCGTCCTGGCCGTGGCCGAGGACAGCGCCGCGAATTGCTGCGCCGGCTGGGTGACGCTGGCCGCCATCCAGTCCAGCGCGGTCCTGGCGTTGGTCATGGTCTCGATGGTGGTGAAGGTCTTGGAGGCGAAGATGACCAGGGTCGTCGCCGGATCGAGCCCTTTCAGCGTGTCGGCGATGTCGGCCCCGTCCACGTTCGAGACGAAATGCAGCCGCGGCCCGTCGTGCCAGGGCGACAGCGCGCGCGTCGCCATGGCCGGGCCCAGGTCCGAGCCGCCGATGCCGATGTTGATCACGTCGGTGATCTTGCCGCCCTGCCCCGCGAAGCTGCCGTCGCGGACGGCATCGGCAAAGGCGCGCATGCGGGCGTGGGTGGCGCGCACCTCGGGCATGACGTCCTGGCCGTCGACCGAGACGCTGGCGCCGAGGTTGCGCAGCGCGGTGTGCAGCACGGCGCGGTCCTCGGTCTCGTTGATGCGCTGGCCGGCGAACATGGCCTCGCGGCGCTCGGGGACCGGGGCGGCAAGCTCCAGGAGCAGCTCGCGGGCCTGCGCGTCGATCATGGTCTTGGACCAGTCCAGAACCAGCCCTTCGGCGCTGGTGGAAAAGCCGGCGGCGCGGTCGGGATCGGCGGCGAACAGCGCCTCGATCCGCAGCGCGCCCTGGGATTTGCGATGGTCTTGCAGTCGGCTCCAGATGCTCATGTCATTCCGCCCAATGCACGGTGATGTCGCCAAGGAAGGCGCGGATCGGCGCCTCGGTCGGGTCGAGGCCCTGGGCGCGCTCGAAGGCCTCGCGCTTGTCGGCCCCGGCGATCAGAAGATGGGTGTTGATCGCGCCCTTCAGCGCCGAGGCGGTCAGGGTGATCCGCGGCTCGTCCTTGATGCTGTTGACAGCCATCACCGGCGGCGCGTCGGGCGCCAGCGCCAGCACGGTTTCGGAAGCCGAGGGAAACAGGCTGGCCGTGTGCATGTCGGTGCCCATGCCCAGAAGCAGCACGGTCAGCGGCAGATGCGGGACGATGGCCTCGGACAGCGCCTGCACCGCGTCCTCGGGGCGCGCGTCGCCGGTATAGAGGTCGATGTAACGCGCCGCCGCCGCCTTGTCCTTGAGCAGGTGGCGGCGCAACAGCCGGCCGTTCGAGCGCAGATGCTCTCCGTCAACCCAGCGTTCGTCGTTGAGCAGCACGGTGACGCGCGCCCAGTCCACCTCGCTGCCCGAGAGATAGTCGTAGAGCGGCGCCGGCGTGGTGCCGCCCGGCACGCAGAGACTGGCGGTGTCGTTCACCCGCAGATGCTGCGACAGCTGGCCGGCCAGCCGGTCCGCCAGGGACAGGAACAGCATCTCGCGATCGGCATATTCGATGAATTCCACGCTCATGAGCGGATCTCCCTCCAGCGGCGGTTGTCGCGATGCAGCAGGCGCAGCGCCTCCTCCGGGCCGCTCGAGCCCGGGTCGTAGGGTTCCGGCCGCTTCGAGCCGTTCTCCCATGCGGCAATGATCGGGTCGGTCCAGGCCCAGGCGGCCTCGACCTCGTCGCCGCGCATGAACAGGGTCTGGTTGCCGCGGATCACATCCATGATCAGCCGCTCGTAGGCGTCGGGCATGTCGGTGCCGTCGGCCCCCAGCGCATCGGCAAAGCTCATGTCCAGCGGCACCTGCACCAGGCGCATGCCGCCGGGCCCCGGCTCCTTGATCATCACGCTGAGCACCATGCCCTCGTTCGGTTGCAGCTTGATGACGAGCTGGTTGGCCTTGTGGGTGCCGCTGTCGTCGAACAGCGAATGCGGCGGCTCCTTGAAGGTGATGACGATCTCGCTGGTGCGGGCGCGCAGCCGCTTGCCGGTGCGCAGGTAGAAGGGCGTGCCGGTCCAGCGCCAGTTGGCGATATGCACCTTGAGCGCGACGAAGCTTTCCGTGCGCGAGGCCGGGTTCTCGGCATCCTCGAGATAGCCGGGACCGTCGGGGCCGGCCAGATACTGGCCGCGCACGATGTCGCCGGCCGACACCGGTTCGAGCGCCCGGATCACCTTGAGCTTCTCGTCGCGCACCGCGTCCGAATCGATGTGATAAGGCGGCTCCATGGCGATCAGGCACAGAAGCTGCATCAGGTGGTTCTGCACCATGTCGCGCATGGCGCCGGAATGGTCGTAATATTCGCCGCGGCCGCCGACGCCGACCGTCTCGGCCACGGTGATCTGCACATGGTCCACATATTGCGCGTTCCACAGCGGCTCGAACAGGATGTTGGCGAAGCGCACCGCCATCAGGTTCTGGACGGTTTCCTTGCCCAGGTAATGGTCGATCCGGTAGATCTGCCGTTCGACGAAATGCCGCGCCAGGGTGGCGTTGAGCGCCCGTGCCGTTTCCAGGTCGCGGCCGAAGGGCTTCTCGACCACGATGCGGCTGTCGGCGTCGGCAATGCCGTTCGAGGCCAGGCGCTCGGCGATGTCGCCGAACAGCGCCGGCGCGACCGAGAAATAGAAGGCATGCACGACCCCGGGCCGGGTGCGGGCCTTCAGCGCCGCCCAGCCTTCCGTGCCGCGGGCGTCGATGGCGACATAGCCCAGCATGTCCAGGAAGGCCGCGACCTGCGCCTCGTCCTCGTGCTTGCCGACGAATTCGCGGATCGCCTGGCGCATGTCTGCGCGGAATGCCTCGTCGTCCTGGCGGGTGCGGGCGGCGCCGATGATGCGGGCGCTGCCCGGCACCTGCCCCGCCACGAACCGCCGATAGAGGCCGGGCACGATCTTGCGCCGGGCCAGGTCGCCGGTCGCACCAAAGATCACCAGGTCGAAATCCTCAACCGGAATGATGCGTGAAACCATCGCTGCCTCCTCATCGCTGATCTGCCGATTAGCTGATGTTAGCGGTAACATCAAGTCCTGCAATCCGATCCTCATGCTCAGTCCTGTTCCCGCCGGGGGATGCCATGCGCAACGGGCGGCGGAAAGGCCGCCGATTCCGGGGTTTCCAGCCGGGCGATGGCCTTGGCCAGCCGCGGCAGTCGGGCGCGGCGCATCAACTCCTTGCGGCTCAGGGCGCCGCCGGCGGCGCGGGCCCGGGCCTCGGTCGCGGCGATGGCCGCGAGCACGGGCACGGGCGTCTGCAGGTAAAGGTCGCGCAGGAATTCGTCCGGGTGAATGGCCCGCAGCCCGGCCGGGGCCAGCAGCCGGGCCGGAAAGTCGCGCAGATTCGCGGTGACGATGGCCTCGGCCCCCGCCGCCAGCGCGCATTCGGCGACATGCCGGTCGGCCGGATCGGGCAGGTCGAAGCCAAGCACGCCCTGCCCCGGCTCGACCAGCGCCTGCGGGAAGCGTGATTCCAGCAGCGCGATCTCGACCCCGGCATCGCTGCCCTGCCGGCTGGCCGCATGGCGCCATTCGTCCAGGATGCGACGCGACCAGAGCGGCCGGAACAGCCCTGCCGCCGCCGTGCCGACCAGGATTTCCCGCAGCACGGTCGGGAACAGCACGCAGGCGTCCAGGACCGCCTTCATCCGTCCAGCCGGAAGAACAGCGCCTTGAGATAGCCGGTCTCGGCCAGCTGCGGCAGCGTCGGGTGGTCCGGCCCGGCCTGGCCGGTATGCAGCAGCTGCATCCGCCGCCCGCCGCGGCCGATGCCGCGGGCGCTGGCATTGCGGAAGGCGTTCAGGTCGGCGGCATGGCTGCAGGAACACAGGCCCAGATATCCGCCGGGCGCCACCAGCGGCGCGGCCAGCTTCGCCACCCGCTCATAGGCGCGCAGGCCCGCCTCCAGCGCCGGTTTCGAGGGCGCGAAGGCCGGCGGGTCGCAGATCACCAGGTCGAACTGCGCGCCCTCGGCGGCCAGCGCCTCCATCTGCGCGAAGGCGTCGCCCTGGCGGGTGGTCAGCCGCGCCTCGGCATCCATGGCGCGCGCGCCGCCCCGCGCCAGCTCCAGCGCCGCGGCCGAACCGTCGATGCAGGTGGCATGGGCCGCCCCCGCCGCCAGCGCCGCCAGCCCGAAGCCGCCGACATGCGAGAACACGTCCAGCACCCGCTGGCCGCGCGCCAGCCGTTGCGCGAAGGCATGGTTGGGGCGCTGGTCATAGAACAGCCCGGTCTTCTGCCCGCCCAGCAGGTCGGCCAGGTAGATGGCGCCGTTCATCGGCACCTCGACGGGGCCGGGGACGGCCCCCGACATGAGCTCCATCCGCTCGGGCAGCCCTTCCAGCCCGCGCGCCCGACCCTGCCCGTTCAGGATCACCGTCGAGACGCCGGCGACATCGCGCAGCGCCGCGGCGATCTCCTCGACCAGGCGCTCGGCCCAGGCGGCGTTGGGCTGGATCACCGCGGCATCGCCGAAACGGTCGATGACGGTGCCGGGCAACCCGTCGGCCTCGGCATGGACCAGCCGGTAGAAGGGCGCCTCGAACAGCCGCTCGCGCAGCGCCAGCGCCCGGGCCAGCCGCGTGGCGATCCAGTCGCGGGTGATCCGCGCCTGCGGATCGGGATCCATCACCCGGGCGATGATCTTCGATTCGGGGTTCACCGTCACCAGGCCCAGCGGCCGGCGTTCGGCATCCTCGAGCAGCGCAAAGCTGCCGGGCGGGATCGCCCGCGTGCGCCGGTCGGTCACCAGCTCGTCGGCAAAGACCCAGGGAAAGCCGTGGCGGATCGCCTGCGGCCTGGATTTCGGGCGCAATCGGATGATGGGCAGGTCGGCAGTCATGGCGGCCCTCGTGCAAAACGCGGCAGGATTGCCACGGCAAGCGTCCGCGGGCAAGAGCCGGCCAGTTGCAATGTTACCGCTAACAAGATACATTGGCGGCAAAGGAGAAGCGAGCCATGACCCTGCACGCCACCATCGACCGGGTGACCGACCGCATCCGCGAGCGTTCGATCCATAGCCGCAGCGCCTATCTGGCCAAGATCGCCCGCGCCGCCGAGGAAGGGCCGCGCCGCGCGCATCTGTCCTGCGGCAACCAGGCCCACGCCTATGCCGCCATGCCCGACAAGCAGGATCTTGCCACCACCCGCAAGCCGAACATCGGCATCGTCACCGCCTATAACGACATGCTCTCGGCCCACCAGCCCTATGAGCGCTACCCGGACCTGATCCGGCAGGCCGCCCATGCGGCGGGCGCCACGGCGCAGGTGGCGGGCGGCGTGCCGGCGATGTGCGACGGGGTGACGCAAGGCCGGCCGGGGATGGAGCTGTCGCTGTTTTCCCGCGACGTGATCGCGCTGGCCTCGGGCGTGGCGCTGACCCATGACGTCTTCGACGCGGCGCTGTATCTGGGCGTCTGCGACAAGATCGTGCCGGGGCTGATCATCGCCGCCGGCACCTTCGGCCATATCCCGGCGGTCTTCGTGCCGGCCGGGCCGATGCCCTCGGGCCTGCCCAATGACGAGAAATCCAAGGTCCGCCAGCAATTCGCCACCGGCGAGGTCGGGCGCGAGGCGTTGATGGCGGCCGAGATGGCCAGCTACCACGCGCCGGGCACCTGCACCTTCTACGGCACCGCGAACACCAACCAGATGCTGATGGAGTTCATGGGCCTGCACCTGCCCGGCTCCAGCTTCGTGAACCCGAACACGCCGCTGCGCGAGGCGCTGACCAGCGCCGCCGTCGCGCGCGCGGCCTCGATCACGCGCCTGGGCAACGACTACCTGCCGGCGGGCGAGGTGCTGGACGAGCGCGCCTTCGTCAACGGCATCGTCGGGCTGATGGCGACCGGCGGCTCGACCAACCTGGTGCTGCACCTGCCGGCCATGGCGCGGGCGGCGGGGGTGATCCTGGACCTCGAGGATTTCCACGACCTGTCCGAGACCGTGCCGCTGATGGCCCGGGTCTATCCCAACGGGCTGGCCGACGTGAACCATTTCCACGCCGCCGGCGGGCTGGGCTACATGATCGGCCAGCTGCTGGAGGCCGGCCTGCTGCACGAGGACGTGCGCACCATCGCCGGCGGCGGGCTTGGCGCCTATGCCAGCGAGCCGAAGCTGAAGGACGGCCGCGTCGAATGGGTCGCGGGCGCGCGCGAGACGCTGAACGACAAGATCCTGCGCCCGGCCGCCGATCCCTTCGCCCCGACCGGCGGGCTGAAGCAGCTCTCCGGCAATCTGGGCCGCGGCGTCATCAAGGTCTCGGCCGTGGCGCCCGAGCGTCATGTCATCGAGGCCCCCGCCCGGGTGTTCTCCGACCAGGAGGAGGTGAAGGCCGCCTTCAAGCGCGGCGAGTTCACCGAGGACGTGGTGGTCGTCGTCCGCTTCCAGGGCCCGCGCGCCAACGGCATGCCCGAGCTGCATTCGCTGACCCCGACGCTGGCGGTGCTGCAGGATCGCGGGCTGCGGGTGGCGCTGGTCACCGACGGCCGCATGTCCGGCGCCTCGGGCAAGGTGCCCGCGGCCATCCACATCTCGCCCGAGGCCGCCGATGGCGGGCCGCTGGCGCGCCTGCGGGACGGCGACATGGTCCGGCTGGATGCGGCCAGCGGAACGCTGACCTGCCTGGCCGAGGGGTTCGCGGACCGCGCGCCGGCCGAACACGACCCCGCGCCTTCGGCCGAGGGGCTTGGGCGGGAGCTTTTCGCCGCCTTCCGCCGCCATGTCGGCCCGGCCACCGAGGGCGCGGCGGTCGTCGTCTGACCCGCCCCCGCCGGCCCGTCCCCTACCGGCCCGGCACCGCCGATCACGGCTCGCAGCGGGTCGCCAGCCGCGCGCCCGCCTCGGCCTCGGCGGCTTCGGCCGGCCACCGCCGGCACGGGCCGGATATCGGCCGGCCAGAGATGGCTGGGCCAGACGTTGGCAGGCCGGGCACGGGGCGCGGCAGGCGGATCACCTGCCCCATGCCCATCGCCTCGGGCAGCACCAGGCGCAGCGGCCCGGCCTCCTCGGCCGGTTCGCGCAGGAACAGCACGTTCAGGCAGACCCGCCCCTGATCGTCGCGGATCGGGCAGATGCGGGCATCGACCCGGAAACGCCGCCCTGACTTGGCAAGCTGCGCCAGCCCGTGGATGCGCGATTCGCGGCCCCCCGCCGTCTCCAGCACCTGCTGCAACCGGGTCGGCGCCTTTTCCGACGGGTCCAGCAGCATGACCACCGGCCGGCCGATCAGTTCCTCCCGGCGATAGCCGCACATGCCCAGGCAGGTCTGGTTCACCGCCACGATACGGCCGGCGAGATCAAGGACGAGCACCGCGCGATGCGTGCCCATGGCGCGCAGGGCCCATTCGAGGTCGTGGTCAAGCCGCCGGATTTCGGTCATGCGCAGCTCCTGCAAGGGGTTTCCGGCAGCATTGCGGCAATAGGCTAAGATTCCGTTAGCGCGCCCGGAATTTTTCTCAGGCTTCGGTCGGCGGGCCGAAACGCTCGATCATCCGCTTGCGGATCTGGTCGCGGATAGTGCGGTAAAGCGCCAGCTTGGCCTCGCGCCCCTCGGCCAGGCCACTGGGGTCCATGATCGGCCAATATTCCACGTCCAGATGCGAAACCCGCGTCAGTTCAAGGGCTTGCCTCTGGCTGGCCGGCGACAGCGCGATCACCAGGTCGAAGCTGGTCAGATCGTCGCCCCAGGCCTTCATCTCCTCGAAGGAACGCGAGCGATGGGTGGAGAGCTCGACGCCGATCTCCTTGCAGACGGCGATGGCGAAGCCGTCGATCTCCATGTCGTTCCTGACCCCCGCCGACTGTACATAGGCGGCGCGGCCGTAGAACTTCTTCATCATCCCCTCGGCCATGGGGGAGCGGATGGCGTTGTGATCGCAGCAGAACAGCACCGAATGGGGAATCGGTCCGGCCACGAATCACTCCGGGACCAGGGCGCAGATCAGGGTGAACAGTCGCCGCGCGGTGTCGATATCGACCTCGGCCTTGCCCTCCAGCCGTTCCTGCAGGGTGCGGGCGCCTTCGTTGTGGATACCGCGCCGGGCCATGTCGATGGCCTCGATCTGCGCCGGCGGCAGGCGCTTCACCGCGTCGAAATAGCTGGTGCAGATCTGGAAGTAATCCTTGACCGTCTGCCGGAACGGGCCCAGCGACAGGTGGAACTCGGCCACCTTGCCGCCGGATTCGGTGGCGATGTCGAAGACCAGTCGCCTCTCGCGCACCGCCAGAGCCAGCGCATAGGGACCGGGGGGCACCTCCTGCCCGTCGCGGCCGGGCAGAACGAAGCTGTTGTCCTCGAGCAGGTCGAAGACCGCGACGCGGCGGTCCTGCTCGATCTCGGGCGTGGGCGGCGGCAACGCGCTGTCGTCGATGTCGATCCGGCACAGCCGGTCGGTGGGCCGGCTCATGGCCGTTCCCCGTTCAGCGCTGCCAGCCGCGCCGAGACCGAGCGGCCATGCGCCGACAGCCCCTCGGATTCGGCCAGCCGCACCGCCGCCGGGCCGATCGCCCCCAACGCCTCGGGCGAAAGCCGGGCCAACGTGGTGCGCTTGAGGAAATCCATCACCGACAGGCCCGAGGAGAACCGCGCCGAGCGCGCCGTGGGCAGAACGTGATTCGGGCCGCTGACGTAATCGCCCACCGCCTCGGGCGTCCAGCCGCCCAGGAAGATCGCCCCGGCATGGCGGGTCTTTTCCGCCAGCGCTTCGGGGTCGTCCACGCAAAGCTCCAGATGCTCGGGCGCCAGCCGGTCGGAAAGCGCCGCCGCCTCGTCGAGGTCGCGGGTCACGATCACCGTGCCATAGTCGCGCCAACTCGCCCCGGCCACGGTGGCGCGCGGCAGGGTCGGCAGCAGCCGCTCGACCTCGGCCACGACGGCGCGGGCCAGCGCCTCGTCCGGGGTGATCAGGATCGACTGGGCATCGGCGTCATGCTCGGCCTGGGCCAGCAGGTCCAGCGCCAGCCATTCCGGGTTCTGCGCGCCTTGGGCGATGATCAGGACTTCGGAGGGGCCGGCGATCATGTCGATGCCGACGCGGCCGAAGACCTGCCGCTTGGCCGCCGCGACATAGGCATTGCCGGGGCCGGTGATCTTGTCCACCGGGCGGATGGTCTGGGTGCCATAGGCCAGGGCGGCGATGGCCTGGGCGCCGCCGATGCGATAGATCTCGTCGACGCCGGCCAGCTCGGCCGCCAGCAGCACCAGCGGATTCACCACCCCGTCGGGGGTCGGCACGCAGATCACCAGCCGCTCGACCCCCGCCACCCGCGCCGGGATGGCGTTCATCAGCACCGAGGAGGGATAGCTCGCCTGCCCCCCCGGAACGTAAAGCCCGGCGGCCGAGACCGGCGTCCAGCGCCAGCCCAGGGTCGCGCCCTCGGGATCGGTCCAGCCGAGATCGTCTGGCATCTGCCGGGCGTGATAGGCCCGGATGCGGTTCGCTGCCATGGCCAGCGCTGCGCGATCCTCGGCCGAGACCTTCGCAATTTCCGCAGCGATCTCGTCCTTCGAGAAAGCCAGGGTCTCCGCGGTCAGCGCCAGGCGGTCGAAGCGTCCGGTCAGTTCGACCAGCGCCGCATCGCCCCGGCCGCGCACATCGGCGATGATCGCCGCCACGGCATCGTTCACGTCCGCCGCATCCTCGCGCTTCATGGACAGAAGCGCCGAGAAGCGCTCGGCAAAATCGGGTTGGGCGGTCGAAAGGTGAATGGGCATGGCTCGGGCCTTCAATGACCCGACCTTGTTAGCGGCAAGGGCCAAAGGCCTCAAGCGGCTATGCTGCTGCCTGAACCGCGGCGTCTATGCCGCTTGCCCGGTCAGGATCGGGTATTTCTGGAGCAAAGAAGCAGGACGCAACCGCCAGGCTTCATGTTCTTCTTCGTTCTTCAAATACCCATGGCGACCGGGCCATACGCGGATCCGTCGCACCCGCCTGCGGGGGATCAGCTATCCGGGTGCCGGGGCTGCTTGCCCGAGGGCGCCAAGTAGGGCCGCGTCACGTCGCGCAGCTCGACATTCAGGCATTCCGCCTCGACCGCCAGCGTGCCGTCGCCAGCGAATTCCAGCAGCAAGCGGCCGGTGCCATCCTCGCCCGGCTGCCAGCTCAGCGCCAGCAGCTCCAGGATCAGGTCCCGGTCCTTGCGGTCGATGCCGTCGCTTTGCACCCGCCGCACATCCGAGATCAGCAGCACCGAGCGCACCCGCTCATAGGGGCGGCCGTCGCGGCGGGCAAGCTCGGCATCCTCCCAGCGGAAGCGGTTCAGCAGCAGCGCCAGCTGGCGGTGGCGGCCGTCATAGGCGATCTCGGTCACCGGCAGGATCGCGTCCTGCGCCAGGGCCGAGATCACCGTCAGGTCGTCGGCATCGCCGGCCACCAGCGCCAGGGGCGCGGGATCGGCGTCGGTGAAGCGGGCGTCAGCCATCGGCGGGGGCCTCCTTGATGCGTTCGATATCGGCGCCGACGCCGCGCAGCTTGCGCACCACCTTCTCGTAGCCGCGGTCGAGGTGATAGACGCGGCTGACGATGGTCTCGCCCTCGGCGGCAAGCCCGGCCAGGATCAGGCTGACCGAAGCGCGCAGGTCGGTGGCCATCACCGGGGCGCCGCGCAGCTTCTCGACGCCGTGGACGGTGGCGTGGCCGCCATGGACCTCGATCCGGGCGCCCATGCGCGCCAGTTCCGGAGCATGCATGAAGCGGTTCTCGAAGATCTTCTCCTCGAGCACCGAGGTGCCCTCGGCGGTGCAGAGCAGCGCCATCATCTGCGCCTGCAGGTCGGTCGGGAAGCCGGGGAAGGGTTCGGTCACCACGTCCACGGCGCGCACCCGGCCGTTCTTGCGCGAGACCTTGAGGCCGCGTTCGGTCTCGACCACCTCCACCCCGGCCGCGTCCAGCTTTTCACAGAAGGCGGCGACCAGGTCGATGCGGCCGCCCAGGCATTCGACCTCGCCGCCGCAGATCGCCGGGGCCAGCATGTAGGTGCCCAGCTCGATCCGGTCCGTCACCACCGGATGCGTGGCGCCGCCCAGCGCCTGCACGCCCTCGACGGTGATGGTCGCGGTCCCCTCGCCCTCGATCTGCGCGCCCATGCGGCGCAGGCATTCCGCCAGGTCGACGATCTCGGGCTCGCGCGCGGCGTTGTTGATGATGGTGGTGCCGCGGGCCAGCGTCGCCGCCATCAGCGCGTTCTCGGTCGCGCCGACCGAGACCAGCGGGAAGTCGATCACCGCGCCCCTGAGCCCGCCCGAGGGCGCCTTGGCATGGACATAGCCCTCGCGCAGGTCGAGTTCCGCCCCCATCGCCTCGAGCGCGCGCAGGTGCAGGTCCACCGGGCGGGCGCCGATGGCGCAGCCACCGGGCAGCGAGACCACGGCATGGCCGTCGCGCGCCAGCATCGGCCCCAGCACCAGAATCGAGGCGCGCATCTTGCGCACGATGTCATAATCGGCGCGGTGGCTGGTCAGGTCGTGGCTGGACAGCGCCAGCACCTGGCCGTCCTGCAGGCTGGCGACCTCGGCCCCCAGCGATTGCAGCAGTTCGGTCATGGTGCGGATGTCCGAGAGCCGCGGCGCATTGGTCAGCGTCAGCGGCTGATCGGTCAGCAGCGTCGCCGGCATCAGCGTCAGGCATGCGTTCTTGGCGCCGGCGATCGGGATCTCGCCCCTGAGCGGCCCGTTCCCCCTTACAATGATCTGGTCCATCTAATCCTCGTTCCCGGGCGCCCGGCCGTTTTCCGGCCTCTCTGGCCCGTGCTGCTCGTTCGTCCCGTCTGCTGCCGTCCCGGCCCGTGCGCGGCCCTGCGCCTTGCGCCGTGCAAGATTGGCCCGCAGCGCCGCCTTGAGCCGCGCTTCGCGTGTGTCTGCCCTGGGATCGCGGGGTGTTTTCGTCATGCCTTCTGTTAGCGTCCTTGCCGGCTTGCGTCCAGCGGCGGCGGGACCGGCCGGGCGGGATCGGCGGCGATTGGCGAAATGCATTTTTCCGATTCTTCCCCCTTGCGCGCCCGGCGCAGTCGGTCTAAAGCCCCGCCCACGATGCTGCGGTAGCTCAGTGGTAGAGCACTCCCTTGGTAAGGGAGAGGTCGAGAGTTCAATCCTCTCTCGCAGCACCATTTTATCCTATTGAAATCTAAAAATTTCTTGCTTTTCTGGGATTAGTGCCTCTTTTGGTGCCGGTGCTGGTGTCAAAATGGGATTCTGCGGATGGCTGGGCAGGTCAAGAATTTGAAGATCAAGGGCGGGCGATTCTATGCCCGTGTTTCGGTCCCGGCGCATCTTCGCCCCATCCTCGGCAAATCGGAACTGGTCACGGCGCTAGGCGGTGAACGCCGCGCTGCCATGAAGGCGCTGCCCGCTGCCGTGGCGACCCTACAGCGCCAGATCGCGGCGGCAGAGGCAAAGACGGCGGGCGACCGGCTGAACGACCTGCGCACACCCATCACCACGGCAGATTATGGCAGCGCGGTCTGGAAACGGTATCAGGCAATGCTGGCCGAGGACGAAGTGAAACGGGATCGCCTGCCGAGCATGGATGCAATCGAGGCAGAACAAGACAGGCTGATGCAGAGGGCGCGGGCAGGTCAGGTCGCGCTTGCTGATGGGCGTATGAGAACGACCGCCTGCCGACCAACGAGGCCGAGGCGGTCAAGCAGGAGGTCGCGAAGAAACGGCGCGCCCGCGAGGCAGGTTATACCGATGCAGAGGCTATCGCGGTCCTGAAAGCCTCGACCAGCTATCAGCCGAAGCAGACAGACAACCCGGCCCATCGTGAAAGCGCCCATATCACCGCTGCCAAGCGATGGGTGCCAATCCTCTGCGCCTTCACGAGTGCCCGCGTCGCTGAAATGACGCAGCTGAGGAAAGAGGACGTGTGGAAGGAAGGCGACCGTTGGATTATCCGCATCACGCCCGAGGCCGGCGGCGTCAAGACGGGCGTTTACCGCGACGTGCCCCTGCACCGGCAGGTGATCGCCTTGGGCTTCATGGACTTTGTGGAGGCAGCCCAGCCCGGCCCGCTGTTCCATGCGGGCAAGACCTCTGCCCGCTATCTGGCATCCGCGCGGACAACGGCCGGGCGCGTGTCGCAATGGTTGCAAGAGCTTCACCTTGTCCCACCGGGCGTCCAGCCTTCCCAGGCGTGGCGGCATCGCTTCAAGACGCAAGTCCGCGACCTTGGGGCGGATAGCCGGGTGGTGGACGGCATCCAAGGCCATGCCAGCCGCACCGCAGCCGATGACTATGGCGACGTTCCTTGATCGCCAAAGCCCGCGTGATCGACGCATTGCCGGAATATAACTTGAAACGAGGTAATGGCACACTTACAATAACCAAAAGTTATGAAATGTTATTACGTATAAATTTTTGCGAGTGTCACGTTGTCGAGTATCACCAAGCGCCTTGCCCGGTTGTTCGGGCAAGGCGTCACCGAACAAAAAGCCTTCACCTTGACCAGCCCCGAGGCGTTCGGCCTATTCGGTGGCCTGCCTGTCCGGTCTGGCGTTACCGTCACCAGCGAAACCGCCCTGCGCGTTCCTGCCGTCGCTGCTGCTGTCGGGCTTATCTCGGAAGCCTGCGGAAATCTGCCGTTCAAGCTGCACGACCGCGATACGCGCGAGGCGCAGAAGGACCATGCCGCCTATGGACTGATCCACGGCGAGGCGAACCCATGGACCAGCGCCGAGGAACTGCGCGAACACCTGACCCGCGATGCACTGCTAACCGGCCATGGCTTTGCGCAGGTGGTGCGCAACGGCATGGGTCAGCCCCTCGAACTGCACCGGATCGAACCCAGCACGGCTTTGCCACCAACCGGCCTTGTTTCACAAAGGATGCCTGAGATTCACCTTGGGAATCCAATGTCGTAGCCGAATGGCATGAGCAGAGCTCGGAAGCCGACCTCCAAGACCACCAACTGGCACGCGTACAACCAGGCGC
>NZ_JAEHFP010000134.1 GCF_016446475.1 Paracoccus binzhouensis
CGCGGCGCCGGCGCTGCGTCAGGGCATGGCCGGCGCGCTGCAGCCGAACCGCCGGCTGTGCGAGCTGCTGGGCTATGACGGCGCGCCGGGCGCGGCGCGGCCCGGCGCCGATGCAACGCAAGGCTATTGCGCCTCGACCAGCGAAGCCGATCTGTCGCGGCTGAGCTTCGCCCGCCCGCTGGGCAGCCGGCCCGCCGCCGTGGCCGAGGCCAGGGCGGAACCCTCCGCGCCAGTCGCTCCGCCACCGGCGCCCCAGACTGCGCCCGGGCCGGGGAAGGCGGCGAAACCTGCCGCTTCCCGGGTCGCCGTCGCGGATCGCCAGGGCACACGCAAGGCGCGGCCGGCCGACCGGCCCGCCGACGCGGTCGGCCTCATTCCGGCGGGTGCGCGCTATGTGCAGCTTGGAACCTTCGGCAATCCCGACAATGCCGAACGCGCGGCAAGGCGGCTGGCCGGGCTGGGCTATCCGGTGCTGCGCGGCCGGGACCGGGTGAACGGGCGTCCGGTGCAATTCATCATGGCCGGCCCGTTCGAGGACCGCGAATCCATTGTCCGCGCCCTGGATGCCATCCGCCGCGCCGGCTATCGTGATGCCTTCCCGCGCTGACCCGGCGGCGGTGTTCAGCCGGGCTGCCGCGGGGCTGTGGCGGCGCCTCCTCGGGCGCCTCGGCCGGGCGTCACTGGTCGCAGATCTCCTGCAGGGCGATCCATTCGCGGTCGTTCAGCACCGGCTGCGGCGCGGCGGTCCGGAACGGGTCGGCCTCGATCAGGCCCAGCGTCGCCTCTCCGGTCGGATCGAGCGAGCGGGCATAGGGCTCGCTCGAGATGCCGGCGCGGGTGAAATAGGCCAGCAGTTGCTCATCCTCGGGGCGCGGCACCGGATCGGCCAGCAGCTTCTCGCCATAGCCCGACAGCGAGGCCGCCGGCAGCGTGCCGGCGGTCAGCAGGTGGAAGGTCGCCCGCGGCCCGGCATAGCGCAGCGCCGCCAGCAGCGGGTCGCTTTCCACCGCCGCCGCCTGGGCGGCCAGGATATGGCCCGCCGCCACCTCGGGCGAGACCTGGCCGTCGATCAGGTCCTCGCCCAGCACGGTGATCGGGCCGGGCAGGCGGATCGCGCCGCGCAGCGTCGCCGGGACCACGACGATCTGCGCCTCGGGGCCCATCAGCCGCATCGCCAGCTTCTGGCGCACCATGTCGCCCGCGGGACGCGAGCAGGGGCTGCCAGTGGTCTTGGCGATCTCGGCCAGCACAATGCGGCCGATCTCGGCGCGCTGCGCCGGCGGGGCGATGTCGGCGGCGTGCCGCACCAGCGCCGGCGGCACCCAGAACAGCGCCAGCACCGCCATGACCGTGGCAGCGCCCAGCATCAGCCCGCTGCGCAGCCGGCCGGGATGCGGCTTGCTGGCCTCGATCACCTGATGCACCTTGGAGATGGCGGCGATCATCAGTTCGTCGTCGATCTCCAGTTCCTCGCCGGCATCGGTGCCGCCCGGCGCATAGCGGGCCGGAAGCTTGCCGGGATTGAGCCGCGTCACCGCCGGCAGCGACCAATGCGCCAGCGGCATTTCCGAGCGCGGATCGGTCAGCACCAGCGTCGCGTCGCCGAACGAGACGATGACGTCGCGCAGTTGCGATTTCGGCGTCTCGCGCCAGATTCCCGCGGCCTCCAGCCGTTGATATTGGTTCAGCGCTGTCATTCCTGCGCCAGCGGCCTCCGCTGCCCTGTCCCGACCATAAGCCAAGCCCGGCGCCGGTCAACGCCCCCGGTTGTCACGGAAAATCCCCGCCGGTGCCAGAGCCTTCGCGGGGTCACCGCGACGAGATTTCCGCCCGGCCCGGCCGCGGCGCGCCGGCCAGGCTCGCAAGCCAGCCCCCGGCCCGCGGCGCGGCCGGAGCAGCGGGCCGGGAAGCGGGAAAGCGGCGCCATGGCCGGATCGCAGCATGTCGGGCAGGGCGCGCCCGGGTTCAGGCGCCTTCGGGCACGGCCATGCCACGCTCGCGCGCCAGTTCGCGGATGCGGTTCTGCAGCTTCTCGAAGGCGCGGACCTCGATCTGGCGGATGCGCTCGCGCGAGACGTCGTAGCGCGTCGACAGATCCTCGAGCGTCATCGGATCGTCGCGCAGCCGGCGCTCCATCAGGATGTCCTTCTCGCGGTCGTTCAGCACGTCCATGGCGGCGATCAGCATCTCGCGCCGCGCCGACAACTCGTCGGCCTCGGCGAAGGCCTCGGCCTGGTTGGCGTCCTCGTCCTCCAGCCAGTCCTGCCATTGCGCCGTCGATTCGCCGTCGCCCGAGCCCACCGTCGCGTTCAGCGAGGCATCGCCCCCCGACAGCCGGCGGTTCATGTCGATGACTTCCTGCTCGGACACGTTCAGGTCATTGGCGATCTGGGCGACGTTCTCGGGGCGCAGATCGCCTTCCTCCAGCGCGCCCAGCTTGGACTTGGCCTTGCGCAGGTTGAAGAACAGCTTCTTCTGCGCCGAGGTCGTGCCCATCTTCACCAGCGACCAGGAGCGCAGGATGTATTCCTGGATCGAGGCGCGGATCCACCACATGGCATAGGTCGCCAGCCGGAAACCCTTTTCCGGGTCGAAGCGCTTGACCGCCTGCATCAGCCCGACATTCGCTTCCGAGATCACCTCGGCCTGGGGCAGGCCGTAGCCGCGATAGCCCATGGCGATCTTGGCGGCGAGCCGCAGGTGGCTGGTCACCAGCTTCTGGGCCGCCTCGGGATCCTCGTGGTCCGCCCAACGCTTGGCCAGCATGTATTCTTCCTCCGGCTCCAGCAGGGGAAACTTGCGGATCTCCTGCAAGTAGCGGTTCAAGCCCTGTTCGGGGCTGGGGGCCGGAAGGTTCGTGTAGTTCGCCATCTGAAAAATCCCTGTCCCGCAAGGAAGCGGGCAATTGTGAACGCGATCAGCGCGGCCCGGGTTCCGTCACCGGGTTGCGCCGCGCAGTTGCTCCAGCAATCCGGCCATGTCGGGCGGCAGCGGGCTGGAAAAGGCCAGCGTCTGGCCGCTGACCGGATGTTCGAAGCCCAGCTCGGCCGCATGCAGGGCCTGGCGGGGGAAGGCGGCGACGGCGCTTGCGGCCTCGGCCCCCAGCACCCTGGCGGAAGCCCGCCTGTTGCCACCATAGACCGGGTCTCCGACCAGTCCCAATCCCGCATGGGCCATGTGCACGCGGATTTGATGGGTGCGGCCGGTTTCCAGCCGGCATTCGACCAGCATGGCGGCGGGCGGGGTGCCGAAGGTCTCGACGACCCTGGCGCGGGTCACGGCATGGCGGCCGTTGCGAAAGCTGACCGCCTGGCGCTGCCGGTCGGTCGGATGGCGGCCCAGCAGGGTCGTGATGAGCAGCACCCCGCCCGGCTCGAAGGCCAGGCCGGGCAGGCCGCGCAGCCGCGCATCCGCCGGGTCGATCATGCCATGCGCGATGGCGAGATAGCGGCGCTGCGCGCTGTGATCGGCGAATTGCCTTGCCAGGCCCTGATGGGCGCGGTCGGATTTCGCCACCACCAGCAGGCCCGAGGTCTCCTTGTCGATCCGGTGCACGATGCCAGGCCGGGCCGCGCCGCCGATGCCGGAAAGGCTGTCCGCGCAATGCGCCAGCAGCGCGTTGACCAGCGTGCCCGAGGGGCTGCCGGGGGCGGGATGCACCACCATGCCGGCGGGCTTGTCCACGACGATCAGATCCTCGTCCTCGTAGGCGATGCTCAGCGGGATCGCCTCGGGCCGGGCGTCCAGGGCCTCCGGCTCGCCGATCTCGACGACATAGTCGCCGGATTCCGCCCTTGCCTTGCCGTCGCTGACAGGCCCCGAGGGGCCGGTCACCGCGCCCTCGGCGATCAGCCGGCTCAGGCGCGAGCGCGACAGCGCCGCCTGCTCTGGCGCGCAGAGGGCAAGCGCCTTATCAAGGCGCTCGGACAGACCTTCGGGAATGGTGATGAGGATTTCGGCCATGGCACGGGATGATAGGCTGGATGCGGGGCCAGAGGAAGCGCTGCCGATGCTGCGCTGGCTGCGCTTCCTGGTGACCGCGCTGGCGGCGGTGATGGGGCTGGGCGTCTTGGTGATCGCGGCGCTTCTGTGGCTGCGCCTGTCCGAGGCGCCGCTGCCGGAACTGCCCGAGCACATCGCCCTGCCCGAGGGGGCGACGCCCGCCGCCGTCACCTTTGCCCGCGACTGGATCGTGGTGGTGACGGAAGCGGGCGCCGTGCTGCTTTACGACCGCCAGGGCCGGCTGCGCGACCAGGTTCAGCCCTGAGTCGTGTCGCCGGCCGCGCTGCCGTTGGTGCCGGCGGCGCCGGGGGCCTTGCCTTCCAGCGCATCCAGCCGGGCGCGCAGTTCGGCATTCTCGGCCCGGGCCTTGATCGCCATCTCGCGCACGGCCTCGAATTCCTCGCGGGTGACGAAATCGCGCTCGGCCAGCCAGCGGTCGATCCAGCTGTTGAAGGCGGTCTGTGCCTCGTCCTTGGCGCCCTGGGCGACGCCCATGGCGTTGGTCATCAATTTCGAGAGATCGTCGAGAAAGCGGTTGTTCGCGGTCATGGCGGGCCTTTCGGTTCAGCGTCGGCCCCTATATGGCCCTGCCGGGGCCGCTGTTCAATCGCCTGACGGCGGCGGTTGACACCGGGCCGCCCCCGCGTAGCCTGCCCGCGCCGAAACGAGGAAGCCATGATCCCCTTTCCCGACATTTCGCCCGAGATCTTCACCATCCATCTTTTCGGCATGGATTTCTCGCTGCGCTGGTATGCGCTGGCCTATCTGGCCGGGCTGCTGATCGGCTGGCGCATCATCGTGGCGCTGATGCGGCGGCCGCGGCTTTGGGGCGACGCCGCGCCGATGCGCCCCGAGCAGGTCGAGGAATTGCTGACCTGGGTAATCGTCGGCGTGGTGCTGGGCGGGCGTCTGGGCTTCGTGCTGTTCTACGAGCCGGGCTACTACCTGGCCAATCCCGGGCAGATCCCGGTGATCTGGCAGGGCGGCATGTCCTTTCACGGCGGATTCCTCGGCGTGGTGCTGGCTTCCTGGTGGTTCTGCCGGCGGCACGGCATCCCGGCGTTGCGCCTGGCCGATGCGCTGTCGGTGGCGACGCCGGTCGGGCTGGGGCTGGGCCGGCTGGCGAATTTCATCAATGCCGAGCTGTGGGGCCGGCCGACCGATGCGCCCTGGGGCGTGATCTTCCCCGGCGAGGCGGCGCAGATGTGCCCCGACGTCACCGGCCCCTGCGCCCGGCATCCGAGCCAGCTTTACGAGGCCGGGCTGGAAGGGGTGCTGCTGGCGCTGGTGCTGGTGCTGCTGGTTCGCGCCGGCGGCTTGCGGCGGCCGGGGCAGGCGCTGGGGGTCTTCGTGATGGGCTATGGCCTGTCGCGCTTCGTGGTCGAGTTCTTCCGCCAAGCCGATGCGCAGTTCATCACCCCCGACAACCCGCTGGGCCATGTGCTGGGTGGGCCGGTCTGGGGCGTGACCATGGGGCAGGTGCTGTCGCTGCCGATGGTGCTGGTCGGGCTGGCCTTCCTGATCCGCGCCCGCGCCCGCCCGGCCATCGCGCCAGGCGCCGCATGACGCCGCTGGCGCGGATCGTCGCCGCGCGCATCCGGCTGTCCGGGCCGATGCGGCTGGACGACTACATGCGGCTGTGCCTGCTGCATCCCGAGCATGGCTATTACGCGACCCGCGATCCCTTCGGCGCCGGCGGCGATTTCACCACCGCGCCCGAGATCAGCCAGATGTTCGGCGAGATGGTCGGGCTGGCGCTGGCGCAGGCCTGGCTGGACCAGGGCCGGCCGGCACCCTTCACCCTGGCCGAGATCGGGCCGGGGCGCGGCACGCTGATGGCCGACATCCTGCGCGCCATCCGCGTGGTGCCCGGCATGGCCGAGGCGGCGCGGGTGGCGCTGGTCGAGGCATCGCCGCATCTGCGCCGGGTGCAGCGCGAAAAGCTTGGCGAAATCAGTCACCTGGATGATGTGGGGCAGCTGCCGCAGGCCCCGTTGTTTCTGGTCGCCAACGAGTTCTTCGATGCCCTGCCGATCCGCCAGTTCCAGATGGGCGGGCAGGGTTGGGCCGAGCGGGTGGTGGTCCTGGACCCCGAGGGCGGGCTGGCGCCGGGGCTTGCCGCGGTGGCCGAACAGCCGCTGCCTCCTGCGCCCGAGGGGACGGTGCGCGAGCTTTGCCCGGACGGGCCGCCCATCGTCGCAACCCTGGCCGGGCGGATCGCGGCGCATGGCGGCGCGGCCATCGTCATCGACTATGGCGGCTGGGACGGGCAGGGCGACACCTTCCAGGCGCTGCGCCGGCACCGGCCCGAGGATCCGCTGGCCCATCCGGGTCGGGCCGACCTGACCGCGCATGTCGATTTCGCGCCGCTGGCACGGACGGCGCGGGCCTGCGGGGTCCGCGTCTCGGCCATGCTGACCCAGGGCGACTGGCTGTTGCGGCTGGGCATCGCGCAACGGGCGCAGCGCCTGGCGGCGGCCGGAGACGGCGGCGCCATGGCGGCGCTTCATCGCTTGACCGCACCCGGCGAAATGGGTCACCTGTTCAAGGTGCTGGCCTTCTGGGCTCGCCACGCGCCCGTGCCCCCCGGATTCGAGCCCCTGGACGACGATGCAGACGACGCTTGAGATCCTGACCCATCCGCTGCTTGACCCGGTGCGGCATGGCTTCTTCACCCGGCGCGGCGGCGCCTCCTCGGGGCTGTTTTCCGGGCTGAACTGCGGCTACGGCTCCAGCGACCAGGGCGAGATCGTGACCATCAACCGCGCCCGCGTCGCCGAGGCGATGGGCGTGCCGCCGGGCGGGCTTGCCACCGTGCACCAGGTCCATTCCCCCGATATCGCCGTGCTGCGCGCCGGCGAAGAACCTGCTGATTTTGCGAAGATTCGCGCCGACGGCATCGTCACCGACCGCCCTGGCGTGGCGCTGGCGGTGCTGACCGCCGATTGCCAGCCGATCCTGCTGGCCGACCCCGAGGCCGGGGTGATCGGTGCCGTCCATGCCGGCTGGCGCGGCGCGCTGTCGGGGGTGATCGAGGCGGCGGTGGGTGCCATGAACGACCTGGGCGCCAGCCGCATCCGCGCGGTGATCGGCCCGACGATCAGCCAGCGCGCCTATGAGGTCGGCGAGGATTTCATGGACGCGTTCCTGGCCGAGGACCCGGACTATCACCGCTTCTTCTCGGGCGGGCCGAACGGCCGGCCGATGTTCGACCTGCCGGGCTTTGGCCTGATGCGGCTGCGCGAGGCCGGGGTCGAGGCGGAATGGACCGGGCATTGCACCTATTCCGACCCGGAGCGGTTCTTTTCCTATCGCCGCAGCACGCATCAGAACGAGGCGGATTACGGGCGGCTGATCTCGGCCATCGCGCTTTAGCAGTGACTGCGCCGGCGCTTGGCCGGCTCCGTGGGGCGGCGAACCGGGCTGTGTCCCAGCATCTTCAGCACCAGGGCTTCGGCGCAGGGGTTGTCTCCGCCCGAGTGACGCAGGTAGCGCAGCAGGCTCGGGCCGGTCAGCTGGGCGATGTCGGCGGCGATATAGGTCCTGCCGGCCTTTGCCAGCACCTTGATCCCGATCCGGATCGGGCTTTCGCGGCGCTTGGGATCCACTGTGAAATTCATCGCTGATGCCTTGATGTGCCAAGGGGAAATCGCGGACCGGACGACCGGGCCGCCGGGATTTTCCGGCCGGTCGCCCCGGGCATCGGCCGGCTGCAGCGGCAAGCGGGCGGCATCCACCGTTTCGCCAATAGCCGGGCGATGACCAGCGCGATCGCGGCCTCAGTCCTGCCGGAAATAGCCGCGATGATTGCGCTGCATCGCCAGCGCGGCCGAGCGGCGCGACGACCTCGCAAAGAGCAGGCCTAGGACCGCGATGGTCGTGAAACAGATTCCGCCAAGCGAATAGGCCAGGAAGATCCCCAGCAGCGACAGCTTGAAGGCCAGCGCGAAACAGACCCCGGACACCCCGCCAATGCCCGAGGCGATCACATAAAGAACGATCTCTCGGCCACCGGAATGGACGTCCTCTTCAGCCGCTTCGTCGTGATCGACAGCGGAAGCGGCAAAACGGAACCCTTTCTACATATCTGCCAAGACTACCCGAAGTTGCGAAACATTCCAGCGCTGTCTGGGGCAAAAAATGGTGAGGAGTGCCGTGTCAAAAGGGTTCCGTTTTGTCAAGAATATCACGGGCGCGCAAAACCGCGGCGAATGGAAGCACTCGCATTTCGCCGGCCGAACCAAGTGATCGAGAATGAAAATCGGTTACGCACGCGTATCGACGGAAGATCAGCGGCTTGATCTTCAACTGTCTGCGCTGAGGCGCGCGGGCTGCGGAAGGATCTACCGCGATCACGGAACCTCGGGAACGATGATGACCAGGCCGGGCCTGGAGCGGATGCTGGCCTCGTTGCGTCCCGGGCAGACCTTGGTGGTCTGGCGTCTTGACCGGCTGGGCAGGTCGTTGTCGGGGCTGGTCCAGATCATCGACGATCTGGGTCGGCGGGGTGTCGATTTCCAGTCGCTGACCGAGGAGGTCAGCACCGCCTCGCCCGGCGGCAGGCTGATCTTTCACATCATGGCGGCGCTGGCCGAGTTCGAGCGGGCGTTGATCAGCGAGCGCACCAAGGCCGGCATGGCCGAGGCGCAGCGCAAGGGCCGCCATATCGGCCGCCCGCCCAGCCTGTCGGACAAGCAGATCGTCGAAGCCATCCGCGCGGTCGAGACGGAATCGATCAAGAGCATCGCGGCCAGATATGGCATCCATGCCCGGACCTTGCAGCGGCAGTTCCAGAGACTGCGCGAGACCGGCTGACCTGCGGCCGGCGCCGGACTTCCTAGCCCACCGCCGCCGCGCGTTCCTCGACCACCTGGAAGGGCACGCCGGGTTCGTCCTTGGCGCAGCGGATCACCAGCGAGGTCTTGACCGAGGCCACGTTCGGCGCCGCCGTCAGGCTTTCGGTCAGGAAGCGCTGGAAGCTCGGCAGGTCGGGCGAGACGCATTTCAGGATGAAGTCGATCTCGCCGTTCAGCATGTGGCACTCGCGCACCAGCGGCCAGTCGCGGCACAGCGCCTCGAAGGCCGACAGGTCGCGCTCGGACTGGCTCAGCAGGCGGACCATGGCGAAGACCTGCACCTCGAAGCCCAACTCGCGGGCGTCGATGTCGGCGTGATAGCCCCGGATATAGCCCATCTCCTCGAGCGCGCGGACCCGGCGCAGGCAGGGCGGGGCCGAGATGCCCACGCGCCGCGCCAGCTCGACATTGGTCATCCGACCGTCGCCCTGCAGTTCCGCCAGGATTTTTCGGTCGATTTCGTCAAGTCTGGCGCCGCTCATCTTTTCCTCTTGGGCCGTTCGCTCGGCCAAAATCATGCCGGAAGCTACCCCGCCGGGTGGCTTTGCGCAATATTCTTTCCGCTGCCGCAGCCTGCCCGCAGGTGGATTGCATGAGGCGTCGGGGGTGATTACCTAGGCGGCGCAACGCAAAAGGTCCAGCTTTCATGTCCCAAGATTCCGCCGTTTCCGCCGCCGGCCATGCCGATGCCGTCCTGCCTGCCCATACCCGGGTGCTGATCGTGGGCTCGGGGCCGGCGGGCTATACCGCCGCCGTCTATGCCTCGCGCGCGATGCTGAGCCCGGTGCTGATCCAGGGCATGCAGCCCGGCGGCCAGCTGACCATCACCACCGAGGTCGAGAACTGGCCCGGCGAGACCGAGATCCAGGGTCCCGAGCTGATGCTGAAGATGGAGGCCCATGCCAAGGCCATGGGCGCGCGCATCTTTGTCGACACGGTGACGAAGCTGGACCTGAAGGCGCGGCCCTTCGTCGCGGAACTCGATTCGGGGGCGCGCATCACCGCCGATGCGGTGATCCTGGCCACCGGGGCGCAGGCGCGCTGGCTGGGCCTGCCGAGCGAGGAGAAGTTCAAGGGCTTCGGCGTTTCGGCCTGCGCCACCTGCGACGGCTTCTTCTATCGCGGCCGCGAGGTGGTGGTGATCGGCGGCGGCAACACCGCCGTCGAGGAGGCGCTGTTCCTGACCAATTTCGCCAGCAAGGTGACGCTGGTGCATCGCCGCGACAGCCTGCGGGCCGAGAAGATCCTGCAAGAGCGGCTGTTCCGCCATCCCAAGGTCTCGGTGCTGTGGGATCACGAGCTGGCCGAAGTCGAGGGCACAGAGGCGCCGCTGGGCGTCACCGGCGTCAAGCTCCGCCACGTGGCGCAGGGGACCGAGCAGGTGATCCCGGCGGACGGCGTCTTCATCGCCATCGGCCACGCCCCGGCCTCGGAACTGGTGCGGGACCAGCTGGAGCTGCACAACGGCGGCTATGTGAAGGTCGAGCCGGGCACCACCCGCACCTCGATCCCCGGCGTCTTCGCGGCGGGCGACCTGACCGACCACATCTATCGCCAGGCGGTGACCAGCGCCGGCATGGGCTGCATGGCGGCGCTGGACGCCGAGCGCTGGCTGGCCGAGCATGACATGGCCGGAGAGCCGAACCGCCACGCCGCCGAGATCCCGGCGTGACGGCTTTCGCCGCCCTGCCCGAGCTTTACGTCAGCCCCGCCGCCGCCCAGGGGCTGCGGGCGGATGCCGCGCGGCTGGCGGCCTGGGAACTGACGGCCGAGCAGAGGACCGAGCTGGCGCTGATGATGGATGGCGGGCTGTTTCCGCTGCGCGGCTACCTGTCCCAGGCCGATCATCAGGCGGTGCTGGCGGGCGGCCGGCTGGCCTCGGGCATGGCCTGGCCGCTGCCGCTGGCGCTGGCCGTCCCGGACGGCCTTGCCGCCGAGCTGGAGCCGGGCCAGGACATCGCGCTGCAGGAGCCCGGCGGCGCGGTGCTGGCGATCATGTCGGTGACCGATATCTGGGGCGCTGGCCCGGCGCTGCTGGGCGGCCGCATCAAGGGGCTGGCGGCGCCGCGCGGCCGCGACGGGGCGCTGACGCCGAATGCGCTGCGGGCGCGGTT
>NZ_JAEHFP010000135.1 GCF_016446475.1 Paracoccus binzhouensis
CAGCCTCCACAAGCTGGCACTCTATGAATCACCGCAAGTGACTCTTGGGAATCCTGAAAATACACTTCTGCCAAAGTAGTGCTAGGTCCTGGTCCGCATCGTCACCACCAGCCTGTGCCATACCGACATGTTCACCCTGTCGGGCAAGGATCCCGAGGGGCTGTTCCCCGCCATCCTCGGCCATGAGGGTGTCGGCATCGTCGAGGAACCCGGCCGCGGCGTTACCTCGGTCAAGCGGGGCGACCATGTCATCCCGCTCTATATCCCCGAGGACCCGAACTGCCCCTCTATCAAATCGGGCAAGACCAACCTGTGCCAGACCATCCGTGAGACGCAGCGCCGTCGCCGCCCTGCCCGAGGACCGCCGCACCGTGGTGGACGCCCACAACGCTTCCACTATTTCGAGGCCGCCTATGGCGTGCATTTCCTGTCGCCACAGGGCATCTCGACCAAATCCGAGGCCGCGGCGGCCGATATCGCGGGTCTGATCCGCGAGATCCGCGACCGCAAGGCCTCTGCCATCTTCGCCAAGAACATCAGCGACGCGAGACTGCTGGGGCAGACCGCGCGCCTTCCGGCCCGGACGGCCCGGCGTCCGACCACATCGCGATGATGCGCCACAATGCCGGCGCCATCGCCGCGGCGCAGGCCGCCGACTGACCCTCTCCTGCCGGGACCAGGCCGCGCGATTCCTTCACCCCCGAACCTCATCAAGGAGAGCTATCCATGTTCAGACATCTCGCGGGCGCCAGCGGCCTGGCGCTGATCCTGGCCGGCGGCGCTGTCGCCCAGGATCACGACCATGACGACGTTGCGCTTTACCGCGTCTTCGTCGGCGACCATGAAAAGGGCCAGGTCACGGCGTTCGACCTGTCCGAACCCGATCATCGCTGGACCTTCCCGACCACCGGCCAGGTCAAGCTGTTCCCGGTCGCAGGCGGCGCGGTGGTGGCCGCGGTGCAGTCCGATGTCGATACGGTGCTGTTCATCCGCAGCGGCATCTCGTTCCACGACCACGGCGACCACCACGACATCGAGGTCGGCGATCCCGCGGCCATCGACGCCAGCCTGACCGGGCCACGGCCCTTCCACCTGGTCGATCACGACGACAAGGTGGTGCTGAACTATGACCAGGGCGGCTATGCCGAGATCGCCGACAGCGCCAAGGTGACCGAGCCCTATTCGATGGACGGCCATTGGAACGCCCCGCGCATCGCCATGGCCGGCGATGAAATCGTCGTCACCGATCCGAATGCCGGCCGGGTCCGCCGCATCGCGACCGGGGACCTGTCGGAGCGCGGCACCGTGCCGGTCGAAGGCAAGCCCTACAATATCGCCGTGACCGGCGGCAGCGGCGTCACGCACTGACGCAGGCACGACATGAAAAGGGGGCGGCGAACCGCCCCCCTTTGCTTTCGTCAACCGATCCGGCCGCCGCCCTGTTTCGTGATCGCCACCACCGCCGGGCGCACCGGCATGTCGTCGCGAAAATCCGGCCAGCGGGTGGACAGGTCCTCGTAATAGGACGGGCGGCCGTGGCCCTCCCAATCCTCGCCGCCGTCGCCCGGATGCTGCACCGCCACGAAGAAGGTGGTCAGGTCCGGCGTCGGACAGGGCCCGCACATCTCGGCCCCCACGGGCACGCGATAGAACAGCCGCGAGGTGCCGCGCGCCGCGCCCTGCGTATCCACCGCCCACAGCCCGTCGGTTCGCCCGGTTTCCGAGGGCGAGTTGCCGTCGGTCGAGACCCATAGACGGCCATCTCTGTCGATGGCGCAATTGTCCGGCATCCCGAACCAGCCGTTCGCGGTGGTCGCGGTCGAGAAGGTCGCGCCCACCTCGGCCACCGCCGGGTCGCCACATTGCAGCAGAATCTCCCAGCGGCCCTTGGTCGCGGCCAGGTCGCCCCCGTCCTCGAGGATCTCGATGATATGGCCGAAAGCATTGTCCACGCGCGGGTTGGCGGGGTTCGCCTCTTCGCGCTTGGTGTTGTTGGTCAGCATGACATAGGCCCGGCCGGTCTCGGCATTGGGCTCGATGTCCTCGGGCCGGTCCATCGGCGTCGCGCCCAGCAGGTCGGCGGCGCGGCGGGTCTCGATCAATACGTCCGCCTGACTCTCGAAGCCGTTCCCGGCGGTCAGCGGTCCCTGCCCGTGCACCAGCGGCAGCCAGGCGACGCTGCCGTCCTCGTCGAAGCGCGCGACATAAAGCGTGCCGTCGTCCAGCAGGTCCAGGTTCGCGGCGCGGTCGTCCGGGTTGTAGCGACCGGCGGTCACGAACTTGTAGACATAGTCGAAACGCTCGTCGTCGCCGAGATAGAAGACCACGCGCCCGTCCTTGGCCAGGGCGCTCGCCGCACCCTCGTGCTTGAAGCGGCCAAGCGCAGTGCGCTTCCTGGGCACCGAGTTCGGGTCCATGACATCGACCTCGACGATCCAGCCGAAGCGGTTGGGCTCATTCGGTTCCTTGCCGATGTCGAAGCGGTCGTGGAACTTGCCCCAGGCATAGCTGTCCTCGGGGATGCCCATGCGCTTGTAGTTTTCAGCCTCGCGGTGGCCTTCGGGCAGGGCGCCGGTAAAATAGCCGTGGATGTTCTCCTCGGCCATGATGTAGGTGCCCCAAGGCGTGACGCCGCCGGCGCAGTTGTTGATCGTGCCCAGGACGCGGGTGCCGGTCGGGTCCGCCGCAGTCTGCATCCGCGCATGCCCGGCGGCCGGGCCGCGGATCTCCATCGGCGTCTTGGCGGTAATGCGGCGGTTCAGCGCCCCGTCCAGCACCGGCTGCCATTTGCCGTCCTGCTTGCGGATCTCGATGATGGTGCCGCCATGCGCGGCCATCTCGATATCCACGCGCTCGGCGGTGGTGTCGGCGATGGCGATCTTGCCGTTCTCGATGGTGACGATACCGGGGAACATCAGGTGTTCGTTGGTATATTCGTGGTTCACCACCAGCAGGCCGCGGTCGTCCGCACCCTCCAGCGGGATGAAGCCGACGAAATCGTTGTTATAGCCGAACTGGCGTTCCTGCGCGGCCTCGGACTGGTTCAGCGGGTCGAACTCCGGCGCGTCGGCAAGGACCTTGTCGCCCCAGCGCAGCAGGATGTCGGCGTCATAGCCCTGGGCCACGTGATGGTCGGCATCGACACCGGCCGTCACCTCGGGGAAATCAAAGGCCGAGCCTTCCGGCGCGCCTTGCGCCTTGGCCTCGCCGACAGCCAGCAGGGCGAAGGGGCTGACAGTGGCCGAGATGGCGGTCGCGGCCAGCGAGCCCTTCAGGAAGCCGCGGCGCGAAAAGCGGGCGGCGATGATCTCGCCCATGCTGCGGTTGTCGGTCGGATTATGGCCCGGACCGTCAGCCTCCTCCAGCTGGCTGGTGCGGAAGACATGGCGGATAGCATCTTGCTCGGTCATGGAATGCTCCTGGCGGGTGGCGCGGCCCGTGACAGGAAAAGGACCGCAGCCCCGTCTTAGGGCCCCAACCTATCCATAATGTGACGAGATAACATTACGACACCGTGACCCCCACTCTTGCGCCCGCAGGCATGGAAACGACCAGTGACAGAGAGCTCCCAATCTTCAGCGCAAGACTGATCCCGATCAGGGTGTGGTGAGTTCCGCCCTGATTGCCGTCAGGACGAAGAAAGGGATCGGTGTCTCGGGTTCGTCGTAAACCCCGCCATAGGGGTGGCGAGCGAAGCGGTCATGCCATACGGTGATGCCCCCGAAGCCCGCCCCGCAAAGCCAGTCACGCGCTTCGACTTCGCGGACACCGCAGGCGTTGGGAAGATGGGCGGCAAGGTCCGCCATCGCCGGGTCGGGGTTACGCCGCCAGAGCCCGTCCGAGACCAGAACCTTGCCGCCGGGGCGCAGCAGACGGGCCGCCAAGTGCAGAGCCTCGGCCGGGTTTTCCAGCGTCCAGAGCACATTGCGCAGAGTGACCACGTCGGCTGCTCCATCGGCAAGCCCGCACTGGTCCATGTCGGCATGGATGAAATCCACATGGACGCCGTCACGCGTGGCGGCACGGCGTGCTTCGGTCAACATGGCGGACGAGCCGTCGACGCCCGTGACGTGATGCCCCATTCCCGCCAGCAACACCGCGCAGGCCCCGGTCCCGCAGCCCAGGTCCACGACGCGTTGCGCGCCCGGCCCGACCGCCGCCGCCAGCACCTCCCGCCACGCATCCCGGTCGCGGTTATGCGAGGCAGCCCCCTCGAAGCGATGCGCCCGCCCGTTCCAATGCGCGGTCATGGCGGCGGCAGTCTGCGGTGCGACGCTCATTCGGCCGCCCCGGCGCGCGCGATGATCTTCGCGAAGCGGTCCGTCGCGCCCTGCGGCATGTCCTCGGGCAGATCCACCCCTTCCAGCGGCGCATCGCCGACCCGGATCAGCATGACCATGCCCATGTCGTAATGCGGCGAGCATTTGATGCCGTAGAAGCCTTCATGGGCCAGGGTGATCTCGATCTCCTCGTTGATGCGGCCGAGGAAGGTCTCGGCGCCTTCGGGCAGGAAGCCGTCGATGCTGGCGGCGTTGTGGCCGCGCTGCGTGGCCAGGAACTTGACGCTATCGCCGGGGGCGACGCTCAGGAATTCGGGCTCATAGACCATGCCGCCCAGGTGGTTGCCGTTCAGCATCTTGACCAGATGGGTCTCGGCCAGCGCGGGTGAGGCCAGAGCGGCCAATAAAGCGATGGGGAACAGGCGCATTCAGTCCTCCGATAAAGCAAAGCGGATCAGCCGATGACCATCGGCCGGATCGGTGAGGTAATTGGCCCGCACAGCAAACACGCGGGCGATAAGATCGGGCGTCAGGATTTCGGCGGGCGGACCGCAGGCCACAAGCCGCCCGGCCTGCATGACGCCGACGCGGTCGCATTCCAGCGCCTGGTTGAGGTCGTGCAGCGCGACCAGCGCCGTCACCCCCAGCTTGCGCACCAGCCGCAGGATCGACAGCTGCTGGTGGATGTCGAGGTGGTTTGTCGGCTCGTCCAGCAGCAGGATCCGCGGCTCCTGCGCCAGCGCGCGGGCCAGATGGACGCGCTGGCGCTCGCCCCCCGAAAGCCCCTGCCAGTAGCGTTCGGCCTTGTCCGACATGCCGACGCGGGCCAGGGCATGGACCACGATCCGGTCATCCCCGGGGCCGAAGGGGCGCAGCATGGACAGCCAGGGCGTGCGGCCCAACTCGACCGCATCGCGCACGGTCACCCGCTCCGAGGTGTCAGCCTGCTGCGCGACGAAGGCCACCATCCGCGCGGCCCGGCGCCGCGACAGGCGGGACTGGTCGATCCCGTCAAGCCGGACCCGGCCCGTCGAGGGCGTCAAAACCCCCGCGACCAATCGCAATACCGTCGATTTGCCCGAGCCGTTGGGGCCGACAAGGCCGAAGGTCTCGCCCTTGCGCACATGCAACGCAATGTCCTGCACGATGGCGGTTTGACCTACCCGCCAGCTTGCCTCCTCCAGCCGGATCATGCGCGCTGCCTCCGTCCCCGGATCAGGATGACGGCGAAGCCCGGCGCTCCGACCAGCGCGGTGATCACCCCGATGGGCAGCACCTGCCCCGGCACGATCACGCGCGAGACGACATCGGCCATGACCAGGAACAGCGCGCCGATCAGCGCCGAGGCCGGCAACAGCCGGTCGTGCCTGACCCCCACCAGGAAGCGCGCCGCATGGGGGATCACCAATCCGACGAAGCCGATGGCGCCGGTGATGCTGACCATCGTGGCGGTGATCATCGTCACCACCCCGATCAGCACCGCCTGCGTGCGGCGCAGCGCGATGCCCATGGTGACGGCCGATTCCGCCCCGAAGGTGAAGGCATCCAATGCCCGCGCATACGCCATGCAGACCAGCACCCCCAGCGTCGAGACCGGCACTGCCAGCCGCACGTCGGGCCAGCGCACCCCGCTCATGTTGCCCATCATCCAGAAGGTGACGCCGCGCACCTGCTCGGCATTGGCCGATTGCGCGATCACGAAAGAAGTCAGCGCGTTGAAAAGCTGCGTCCCCGCGATGCCCGACAGGATGATAAGCCCCGCTTGCGGCAGGCCGATGCCGCTGCCGGCCGCGCGCGCCAGCCCGATGACCAAGCTGAAGGCCAGGATGCCGCCCGCAAAGGCGCCGACCGACAGCGACAGCGCGCCCGCACCGATGCCCAGCACCATGACCAGCACCGCTCCGGTCGAGGCCCCGGCCGAGATCCCCAGGATATAGGGATCGGCCAGCGCATTGCGCAAAAGCGCCTGCAAGACCACGCCCGACACCGCCAGCCCCGCCCCGCAGGCCGCCGCGACGATGGCCCGCGTCAGGCGATAGTTCCAGACGATGCCTTCCTGGATGGGGCGCAAGGGATAGTCGGTGCCGAAGATCTGGTTCGACAGCGTCTTCCAGATCACCTCGGGCGCGATGAAGGTCTCGCCCACGGAAACCCCGAAGGCCAGCGCCACGATCAGCGCCGCCAGCCCAAGGATCAGCCGCGACGGGCCCGGGGACCGTCGCCGGACAGGGATTGTCGCGGAAACGGTCATTCCTCCGCGCCGCCGGCCTCGATGCCCGCGACCACCGTCTCGATCCCCGAGGGGATGCGGATCCCGGCATGGATCTGATGGGCATCCACGATGATGATGCGCCCGTCCCGCACCGCCGACATCCTGCTGGTGACCGGGTCGGTCTTCAGGTAGTCCAGCTTGACCTTGTAATCGTCGGCGGCGAAGCGGCGGCGGTCCATCCGGGCGATGATGATATAGTCGGGATCGGCGCTGGCGATGGTCTCCCACCCGACCGAAGGCCATTCCTCGTTGGATTCAACCACGTTGCGCAGCCCGACGGTCTTGAGCACATAGCCCGCGATGCCGTTCTGTCCGGCCACGAACGGATCCAGCGCCAGGTCGGGGCTGGAGAACCACACCACCGCCGTCTTGCCCTCGGCGCCGAGCTCCCCGACCTTGGCGACGGCAGCGTCGACCCGGCCGCGCAACTCCGCCTCGAGCGCGGCGCCGCGCTCCTCGACGTCGAAGATCTGCGCCAGTTCACGCACGGCCTGATACATCGACTCGATCGAGTATTCGCTGGTGCGCGCGCCGTCGCCGCCCACCAGGTTGTCCTTGCCCACGCAATCGGCGGGCATGGCATAGACCTGCGCTCCCAGTTCGTTGAACTGCTCGCGTGTGCCAACCACACCCTGCGGACCGACATGGAATTCGAACTGGGTGGTCACCAGCTGCGGCTCCTTCGCCATCACGGATTCGAAACCCGGATGGTTGTCGGCCAGACGCTCGACCCCGACGTTGACCTCGGCGAATTCGGGCAGCACGTCGTTGAACCAGACCGATGTGCCCTGCACCTTCTCGCCCAGCCCCAGCGCATAAAGCATCTCGGTGGTGGACTGGCCGATGGTCACCACGCGTTCAGGCGCGCTGTCGAATACGAGGGTCTGGCCGCAATTCTCGATGGAAAGTGGATAATCGGTCGCCTGCGCCATGCCCGCCGCAAGGCCGCAGATCGCAACGGCGCCGAAAAGGCTTCTGAGGGTCATTCTCTGTCTCCGATGAGGGGAAAAACACTCACCGGACAGCGCGGCCCTGGAAAAGGGCGCGCATCATCCGCGGTCAGGCCGCAAGGCCGGGCTCTGGTCATGCCGATCCTTTCCCGGACATCCCCGTCCGGTCTGGTGAATTCGCGCCGGCAGGTCTCCTGACTGGCGGGTCGTCGCGCGGATCCTGCCTTCCCGGGCATCATGCCCAGTGGCCTGTCAGATCGCGCTCGCCGCCTACAGTTGCGGGGGCAGTTCCGTTTCGCGCCCATCGGGCGCGCTGGATTCCCTTTTCATTCCTTGCGGAAACCGATGCGGGGACTTGGTAGCCCTTGCGAGCCTGCGAGGCAACGACATTCGGCTTCGGTCCATGCTCCGGCAAAGCCTCAGCGGCAATATCGCGAGGAAAACTCGGACGTCTGGCGCGTGTGCCGCATCGCGCGCTATAGGAACGAGGGGAAAGGGTTTCCGGTGAGCAGAATCGCGCCATCATCCGCAAGTGTCCGCCCGGCTTGCGGTCGGGTGCTGGCGCTGCTCATGGTGCTGCCTTTCGTGCTGCTGTCGCTGATGGCGCAAGGCACGATGGTCGCGGCCGGGCCGACGCCGCAAAGCTTCATGGTGGTGCTGTGCGCCGATCACCTGCCGGTCGAGATGGTGCTGGACGATGACGGCAGTGTCATCACGGCCGATGAATATCGCGCCCGGCAGGATGCGCCCGTCCCAAAGACGCCGAAGCCGCCCTGCGACTGGTCGGCCCATGCCCAGCCGGTTCTGGAGACGGCGCCCACGGTGCAATCGGCCAGGCTGGATGCACCCTGTCCCGCCGAACCGGCACCCGCCCATGACTTGCGCATCCTGCGTGCGCAGGTGCTTGCCCCCTCGGCGCGGGGACCGCCCGCTGTCTGATCCTCGCCATCGCCCATCGGGGCGGTGAACGCAGTTCCAGGCACGAGATAGAACCATGAAATCCAGAATTCTGGCCGCCCCGATGCTGGGCGCGCTTTTCCTTGGCCTCTTTGGCGCCACCGCCTCGGCCGATTCCTTGTCGCATGGCGATCTTGCCCTTTCGGGCAGCTATGTCCGCGCCATGCCGCCAAACGCCCCGGCGGCCGGCGGCTATGTCACCATCGCCAACAAGGGCAGCCAAGACGATCGGCTGGTCGCGGCGCGTTCGCCGCGGGCGGGCGCGGTGCAGATCCACGAGATGACCATGAAGGGCGACGTGATGAAGATGCGCGAACGGCCCGATGGCCTGCCGGTCCCGGCGGGCGGCTCGGTCGAGTTGAAGCCCGGCGGCTATCACCTGATGTTCATGCAGGTGCCGACGCCCTTTACCGAGGGTGAGACCGTCGAGACGACGCTGGTCTTCGAGAAGGCGGGCGAAATCACCCTGCCCTTCGAGGTGCGCGCCATGAGTGCCGCGCCTGCCGCCCACCAGGGCCATGCTTCGGATCATTCGGGCCATTGAGCGCTCGTTCCCAGCCAATATCGGCCCTGCCTCGGCGGGCCGCCGCATGTGCGAGGACTCCATGTCTGCAATTCCCAAGACTGCCCGCCAAGGTGTGGGCGATCTCTATCGCGCCGTCTGGCGCTGGCATTTCTACGCCGGGCTGCTGGTGCTGCCCTTCATGATCACGCTGTCGGTCACCGGCGCGATGTATGTCTTTCGCGACGAGATCGACAACTGGTATCACGCCGACCTCAAGCGCGTGCAGGTGCAGGACAGCCAAAGGCTGGCACCGACCGCACAGGTCGCCTCGGCCCTGGATGCGGTTCCGGGCATTGCGGTCAAATACACCGATTCGGCCGACCCCGGCGCCGCGACCGAGATCACCGTCAGCACGGAGCGCGGCAAGATGGCGGTCTATGTGAACCCCTATAACGGCCTGGTGCTGGGGGCGATGCCGGACTGCACGACCCTGATGTGGACGGTCCGCACCCTGCACAGCTTCAAGTATTTCGGCACCTGGACGCGCTATATCATCGAGATCGCGGCGGGATGGTCGATCCTGCTGGTCGGCACCGGCATCTGGCTGTGGTGGCCGCGCGGGCAAACGGGCGGCATCGTCTCGGTCCGGGGCCGGCCGCAGCGCCGGGTGTTCTGGCGCGACCTGCATGCGGTGACGGGGCTGTTCGTGGGCTTCTTCATCGTCTTCCTGGCCGTGACCGGCATGCCCTGGTCGGGCGTCTGGGGCGGCAAGGTGAACGAATGGGCCAATGGCAACAATTTCGGTTATCCCGACGGGGTGCGGGTGAACGTGCCGATGTCCGGGCAGAAGCTGGATGACGTAGCCAAGACCTCGTGGTCGCTGGAGCAGGCGCAGATCCCTGAAAGCCCGGCGTCCGGCGCCACCCCGATCACGCTGGACGATGCGGTGGCGACCTTCGACCGGCTGGGCCTGCATCGAGGCTATGCCGTCGGCCTGCCGCAAGGCCCCGAAGGCGTGTTCAGCGGTTCGGTCTATCCCGACGACCTGAGCCGGCAGCGCGTGGTGCATCTGGACCAGTATGGCGGGCAGCCGTTGCTGGATATGGGCTATGCCGATTACGGGCCGCTTGGGAAATGGCTGGAATGGGGCATCAACACCCATATGGGCCAGACCTTCGGCGTGCTGAACCAGATCATCCTGCTGGCGGCCTGTGCGGCCATCGTGCTGCTGGCCGTCTCGGCGGCGGTGATGTGGTGGAAACGCAGGCCCTCGGGTTCGCTCGGCGTGCCACCCCTTCCCACCGATCGGCGCGTGTTCCGCGGCCTGATCGCCATTCTTGCGGTCGGCGGCGTGATCTTCCCGCTGGTCGGCGCCTCGCTGCTGGTCATGCTGGCGCTGGACATGGCCTATGTTCGGTTGTCGGGACCTCGCCCGGCGGTTGCGGCCTGATCCGCTACCGCCGTGTCAACGGTGACTTCTCCCTCGCGCGGCTCCGATTGGGCTGCGCGAGAAACCCCGCACCAAGCTACGTCATGTCACTCTGGGCGTCGGTCTGACGGAGGAAGGGGTCTTAGCTGCCCTGTATCCGATGCCCAGACTCGGCAATAGGCTGGGTTGTGAACAGGTTGGGCACGGGCGCATTGGACATTACCATTGAGATCCCGGATGCCACGATCATGCAAGATGATCGGTTTGACGGAGGCTCAAGGCGCTCGGTGAACGCGCCGCTTCACGCGATCCGGACCGCCAAACTGACGAAATCCACATCCGCGCCGCACTGATCAATCGCTTCAAGGCGCTCGGCACCGCCGAGATCGAGCGCGTGGCGTGAGGCGGCCGGGGTAAAGGGGCGAGTCAGCCCGCAAACTGACTCTGCAGCGTAGCACTACTTTGGCAGAAGTGTATTTTCAGGATTCCCAAGAGTCACTTGCGGTGATTCATAGAGTGCCAGCTTGTGGAGGCTGGCGA
>NZ_JAEHFP010000136.1 GCF_016446475.1 Paracoccus binzhouensis
GCGACCCGCCGCCCGCCGGCCTTGCGGGGCCGGGCGCACCGGCCCGGCCGCCGCGTCACCGCATTTCGACGACCGGCATCTGCCCGGTCCGGCTGGGCCGCAGCCCGGTGGCGGCGGCCGCCTCGACGGCAAAGCCGGTGAAGCCGGCCCCCGAGGGATAGGCGGTCATGCCGGGGGCGACGGCGATCACCACCCCGGTCGCCGGCGCCGTCCAGAGATTCTGGAACGAGACGATGCCGCGGCCGGTGTCGATCCGCTCGACGCCATGCGGGACCGGCCGGAGGCCCGGCTGGGCGCGCATCGCGGCACCGATCACCGCCAGGGGCGCAGCCCCGGCATGCAGGTAATTGCATTGCGGCCGCCCGCCCGCGCGGTTGAGATTCACGAAATCCCCGTTGGGCAGCCGATAGCTGGCCCTGCCAGCCTCGCGCCCCTCCATCCTGGCCCCTGCCGCCCGCAGCGCGGCCTCCGATCCGGCGAAATCCGGGCCATGGGCGACGCAGAAACGCTGCACCCCCGCCACCGCCGAGGCGATGCCGCCCCCCGACACCGCCGGGCCTGCCGGACCCTCCACGCAACCGGCAAGGGACAGGGCGGCGACCAGGCCGCAAAGCTTCAAGAATGCCTTCATGCCATCTTCCTTTCAAACCGCCCGCCGATCCCCGCAAAATCGCGGCACCCGGTCGCGCGCTTGCGCGAAGGGCCGCGAGCATGGCCACGAAACCACAGCGACGCGAGCCCGGCAATGATGGCCGGAAACCCGTCCCGCCGGCCACGGGGCAACAGCAGGCCGGGTGACAGCGGGCCGGGGCGTTGCCGGGCCGGGGCACGGCCGCCCCGGCAATCGCCGCCGACCCGGCCGGGAAGCACCGGGGCCCGTCCATCGGCGCCGGGCACCCGGAAACGGTCATTCGCCCGCATCCCTCCGGGGCAGTTCACCGGCCGCCTGCGCGCACCATCCCGCCGCATGGGCTTCCGAACGCGCCTCGCCCCGCGCCGCCGCGACGCCGCCCGACCGGCCCGAGCGGCGTCAGGCCCACGGCATCGGCGCGCAGCGTCCCTGGCGGACCTTCGCATGGACGACGCAATCGCGTGGCAGGTCTGAAAGGTTCGGCGCGTCCAGATAGCGGCGCAGAACACCTTCCCGGACCATTCCCGCCTTTTCCAGCACCCGCGCGGATGCGGCATTCTCGATGTCGCAGAACGCTTCGGCCCTGAAGATCGCCGGATGGGACAGCGCATGGGCAACAAGCCGGCGCATGATTTCCGACGCACATCCCCTGCCCCAGACCGAGGCTTTCAGGACATATCCGTAGTTCACGCGCGACCCGTGCACCCTGGCCCCGAACATGCCAAGCAGATCGCCCGGCCGTTCGCGATGGAACGCGGCCAGGCGGAAGCTTTCGCCCCGCTCCCAGGCATCCGAGGCCGCCTCAAGGAAGGCGGCCGTCTCTGCCACATCCTCATGCGGCTTCCATGCAAGGTATCTCGTGACGGCCGGATCGGCGGCATAGGCGGCCAGGATCGCCGCGGCGTCCGCGACCCGCACCCGCCTGAGCCGGTAGTTCTCGGTCTCGAACCGTTCCGGAAGGCAATGACGCTCGATCATGGCGGAACCCTGCGTTTGATGCTCGCGGCCTTGCAAGGGAGGGGTCCGGCGCGCGCGCTCCGCCCATGGCCCGGGTTGGCCCTGTCGGAATCGTCCAGCGCGGGCGCTGCCAGCCCCGTGGCCCGCTGCACGCCCTGTGTACGCTCGGTGCACGCGCGCTGCACATCTGTCACAGCGAAAAGCCCAGCATTTTCTGGGCTTTTCCCGAGATCGCCCGGCGACCGGCTCCGCCGCAACGCGCGCTGCCGTTGCGCGGCCCGGACATGGAAGCGTTGCGACGACGGCGCGCGGCCCTCAGCTGCGCAGCACGCCGCCGGTGGCCTTGCCGACCTTCTCGACGATCCTGGCGCTGACCGCCTCGATCTCGGCATCCGTCAGGGTCTTGTCCTTCGGCTGCAGCCGCGCGGTAATGGCGATGGACTTCTTGCCGCCCTCGAGCCCGGTGAACTGGTCGAAGACCGTCACCCGCTCGATCAGCGCCTTGTCGGCGCCGGCGGCGGCATTGACCAGCGTCAGCACCTCGACCTGGGCATCGACGACGAAGGCGAAGTCACGCTCGACCGCCTGCAGGTCCGACAGCAACAGCGCCGGGCGCGACGGCGTTTTCACCTTGGGCAGCGGCACCGCGGCGATGCGGACGGTAAAGCCGACCGCCGCGCTCTTGATGCCGAAATGCCGCAGCACGCGCGGATGGATTTCTCCGAAGGTTGCCAAGGCGTTGGGGCCCAGCGCGATATTGCCCGCCCGGCCCGGATGCCACCAGCCGTCCAGCTTGCGGTTGATCTGCGCCTTGGCGGGCGCGCCGATGGCGGCCAGCACCGCCTCGGCATCGGCCTTGGCGTCGTAGATATCCGCCTTGCGGCGCGAGCCATAGGGGTCGCGCGGCGCGGTGGCGCCAACGAGGAGGCCGGACAGGTGCAGGTCCTGCTCGCCCGGCTCGCCGCCGCTGAAAACCGGGCCGCATTCGAACAGCGCCAGGTCCTGAAAGCCGCGCGCCTGGTTGCGCGCCGCCGCCGCCAGCAGCCCGGGCAGCAGGTCGGGGCGCATATGCGTCATCTCGCTGCTGATCGGGTTCTCGATGCGGACGGCATCCGAGCCGCCGCCGAACAGCGCCGCCGCCTGCGCGTCGATGAAGCTGTAGGTGACGCATTCGTTATATCCCAGGCTCGCCGCCATGCGCCGCGCGGCCTGTTCGCGCCGCTGCATGGGTGTCAGCACCGGCTGCGGCACCCCCGCCTGCGGGCGCGGCAGCGGCTGGCCTTGCAGTTTCGTCAGGCTGGCGATGCGCGCCACCTCCTCGACCAGGTCGGCGCTGCCCTGCACGTCGGGACGCCACGAGGGCACGAAAGCCTGGTCGCCCTCTAGGCGGAAACCCAGCGCCGCCAGCGTGGCACGCTGCTCGTCCTCGGGAATGTCCATGCCGACCAGGCTGGAAATCCTTGCCGGTTCAATCCGGTAACTGCGGGTCGTATCCGGGACGGCCCCGGCGGTGACAACCTCAGAGGCCTCGCCGCCGCAGAGATCGAGGATCATCCGCGTCGCCAGCTCCAGCCCCGGCAGCGTGAATGCCGGGTCCACGCCGCGCTCGAAGCGGTAGCGGGCGTCGGAAGCGATCTTCAGCGCCCGGCCCGCCGCAGCGATGGCGATGGGATCCCAATAGGCGCTTTCCAGGAAGACGTTCACCGTCTCCTCCGAGCAGCCGCTATGCTCGCCGCCCATGATGCCGGCAATGCTTTCCGGGCCGGTCTCGTCGGCGATGATCATGGTGCCGGGGGCGAACGCATAGGTTTTGCCGTCCAGCGCCAGGAGTTCCTCGCCTTCGGCGGAGGGGCGCACCACCAGGTCGCCCCGGACCTTGTCGGCGTCAAAGACATGCAGCGGCCGGTTCAGGTCGAAGGTGAACAGGTTGGTAATGTCCACCAGGGTGTTGATCGGCCGCAGCCCGATGGCGGTCAGCCGCTTCTGCAGCCAATCGGGCGAGGGGCCGTTTCGGACGCCCCGGATCAGCCGGCCGCTGAAGAACAGCGCCTTTTCAGAGACTTCCGGCGCGATCACCACCTTGATCGGCGAGGCGAAGCTGCCGGGCACGGTCACGTCCGCGATCGGCTTCAGCCGGCCCAGCCCGCGCGCCGCCAGGTCGCGGGCGACGCCATGCACGCCCAGCGCGTCGGGGCGGTTCGGGGTGATCTTGATCTCGATGACCGGATCGACCGCCTCGGGGCGGTTCGCGGCCAGCCAGTCGACGAATTTCTCGCCCACCTCGCCCGAGGGAAGCTCAATGATTCCATTGTGTTCGTCGGAAAGCTCCAGCTCGCGTTCCGAGGCCATCATGCCATGGCTCTCGACGCCGCGGATCTTGCCAACGCCCAGGGTCACGTCGATGCCGGGCACGTAATCGCCGGGCTTGGCCAGCACCACGGTGATGCCGGCGCGGGCATTGGGGGCACCGCAGACGATCTGCTTCTCGCCCTCGTCCGTCAGCACCTTGCAGACCCGCAGCCGGTCGGCATCGGGATGCTGGACGGCCTCCAGCACCTTGGCAAGCGTGAATGATTTCAACTTGCTGGCCGGATCGGTCACGCCCTCGACCTCGAGGCCGAGATCGGTCAGCGCCTCGGTGATCTCGTCGAGGCTGGCAGTCGTGTCGAGATGCTCCTTGAGCCAGGAGAGGGTGAATTTCATGGGCGAGCGCTCCGTCGGTTTGGGCGTCCCTTAGCGCATGGCGCGGCGGATTGGTAGGGTCGTGCACCACCCCTGCCCCCTGGTCGCCGGTTTCCCAGCATTTGCCGGGGATCCGCGCGTGACCGGCGTACACCGCGCGTACACAGCCCGTGCACCGGGGGTCGGACAGCGGGCCTTGTCGGGATCGGCCGCCGCCCTATATGTGAATGAGATTAACATGGGCATGGGAGCCAATGGACACGCAACGGGAACTGCTGATCGAACAGAGGGTGGCGAATGACGCGAAATCGCCGCTGGTCGCCTATCTGCTGGCGATCCTGCTTTGGGGCTTCGGCGCGCATCGCATGTATCTGGGCCGCTGGGCCAGCGGCCTTGTCATGCTGGCGCTGTGGGGCCTGGGCTGGCTGACGGCGCCGATCCTGATCGGCTGGCCGCTGGTCGGGCTGGTCTGCCTCTGGGCACTGGTCGACCTGTTCCTGATCCCCGGCATGATCCAGGACGACAAGGACGAGATCCGCCGGCGGCTGGGTTCGGGCCTACGCTGAGGCTTCAGCCGGTGAACAAGCCCAGGGTGACGAAGACCGCCGCCGCCGCCAGCCATGCCGGCTTGTGCCGGTGGCCGAAGATGCCGAAGCCCAGGCAGGGCGCGGCAAGGAACCAAGGCCAGTGCCGCGCCAGCCCCGGCGCGGCGCCGCTGATCCAGCCCGGCGCCATCAGCGCCAGGACATAGCCGAGCAGCGCCAGCACCCCGAAATAGCAGGCGGCGGCCAGCCCGACCTCGAGCACGGCGCGCTCGGTCCGCTCCTCGTTCCAGCGATGCGGGCGGGTCAGGTAGCCGCGCGAGAGCGTCATCACCGTCACCGCCAGGAAGGTCGCCGCGGCGATGCCCAGCACCGGCAGCAGATAGGCCTGGGTGATGGCCGAGGCGACGGGCGCCCCTTCGGCCACCCGCCCGGCATCGACGAGGCCGAACAGGCTGATCGAGGCCATGAAGGCCGAGGCATAGGCGGTGAGCGTGGTGGGGTTCGACATGCTGGCCCTTTGCTGCTGGCGTGACGGAAGACTCGCGGTCGGGCGCAAGATAGCGGCGCGCGACGGGGCTGTCATCTGACAGGGACGTGGGCTGCGGCCTGGGCTGCGGCTTGCGGCCGGGGGCCGGCCGGCGCAGGTTGCAGGCAAGGCGGGAACGGAGGGCGCAGTGGAGACGGTTCTGGTTGTGCTGGGCGTGGCGGCGATCTGCGGGACGGCGCTGTGGCTGTGGCACCTGGCGCGCGATTCGCGACAGGGGCGGCTGATGATCGTGGCGCTGTGGGGCGTGCTGCTGGCGATGAGCCTGATCGCGGGCGAGCCCTGGGTGCTGGTGATGGGCGGCGCCACGGTGATGATGGGGCTGTGGGTTTATGCGACTTGGCGGTGGTGGTGAGCAAAGGGCAACGGGGCCGCAGGGCGGGCATGGTCGGCAGAGCTGTCGCGCGCAGAGCCGGATGCGGGCGTGACCATGCCGGGCGCGTGACGGGCCGGGACCGCGACAAAGGCGGGTATTGCGGCACCGATGCGGCATCGGCGTTGCGTCGGGCGATGGTGCTTGCTTCGGGGCCGCCTGGCGTGACCGTTCCGCTGCCGGAACAAGGGCAGCGCCCGCCCGGTGGGGGCATAGCCTCCGCCTTGGTCGGCGGGCGGGAGTGTCCGTCGTGTCACTGGCGGAAGGGTTGGCGCGCTGTCAGGTGGGCTGTTCGAACGGATGGCTGGCGGGTTGCTCGGCCGGCCGTTCGAAAGGATTGCTCGGCGCCGGCGTTGCGAAAGGGTTGCGACCGTTCGGACCCGTCTTTTTGATGCGCCAGCATTCGGAAACCATCTGCAGCGCCTGGGCACTTCCCTGCAGCGGCACCGGATACACATCGCCATTGGGAAAGATGATGTGCATTTCGCGGCCGCTTTTCATGCCGCTGAACAAGGCGCCATATTCCTCGGGTTTCGGCGAAATCATCATGGTCGACGCGGTGGGAAGGAGATCGTCGGCGCGGCGGCTGTTCGACCCGGCCACGCCGAAAAACGGAACGCCATCGATATTGATCAGCACCGGACCCAGCAACTGGCCCCAGGGAAAGGCGAAATCCTCATGGTGATAAACGATATCCAGTTCATCGCCATAGACCCGCAAGGTAATCCAGGCATTGCGGAATTCATGGGTCGCGGCGCAAGCCCTGATCGTGCCGGCACCGGAACCGTTGATATTCTCGAATTGCCCTGCGAAGCTGAGAGCAGCGAGAAAACTGCCAGGGCGGGGATGATGCTGCCGCGCCGTTTCATCATGCACCTGCGAACCAGTCAAGGTTCGCTGATCGCAACACGAAGCCGCCAACCGTTCAAGTTAACGCCTCAAACTTGAAGGATTCCTCTCAGCCTATCGCGACAGCCCACCCGCCACGCTGGGCACATCGCCCGCGGCAAAGCCGTAATGCCGCAGCCAGCGCAGGTCGCTTTCGAAGAAGGCCCGCAGATCGGGAATGCCGTATTTCAGCATGGCGATGCGGTCGATGCCCATGCCGAAGGCGAAGCCCTGCCACTGATCCGGGTCGATGCCGCCCGCCGCCAGAACCTTGGGATGCACCATGCCCGAGCCCAGGATCTCGAGCCAGCTTTCGCCCTGGCCGATGGTCAGCTTGCCGCCCTCCCACGAGCAGCGGATATCGACCTCGGCCGAGGGCTCGGTGAAGGGGAAATGGCTGGCGCGGAAGCGCAGCTCGACCTCGTCCACCTCGAAGAAGGCGCGGCAGAACTCCTCGAGCGTCCATTTCAGGTTCGCCATCGAGATGTCCTTGCCAAGCGCCAGCCCCTCGACCTGGTGGAACATCGGCGTATGGGTCTGGTCCATGTCCATGCGATAGACCCGGCCCGGGCAGATCACCCGGATCGGCGCGCCCGTCGCCTGCATGGCGCGGATCTGCACCGGCGAGGTATGGGTGCGCAGCACATGCGGCGGGCGCGGGTCGTCCGCCGCGCGCGCCATGAAGAAGGTGTCGTGCTCCTGCCGGGCGGGATGCTCGGGCGGGATGTTCAGCGCGTCGAAATTGAACCAGTCGCTTTCGATCTGCGGTCCCTCGGCGACGCGGAAGCCCATGTCGGCGAAGATCGCGGTGACTTCCTCGGTGACCTGGCTGATCGGATGGATGGTGCCCTGCGGCCGCGGCCGGCCGGGCAGCGTCACGTCCAGCCATTCCTCGCGCAGCCGTGCGTCCAGCGCCGCATCCTCGAGCCCCTGCTTGCGGGCGCGCAGCGCGGCGTCGATCTCGTCCTTGAGGCGGTTGAGCGCGGCGCCGGTGGTCTGGCGCTGCTCGGGCGTCATCCGGCCCAGTTCCTTCATCATGCCGCTGATCTCGCCCTTCTTGCCCAAGGCGGCAAGCCGCACCTGTTCCAGCGCCTCGCCGTCGGCGGCGGTCGCGATGCGGTCGAGATAGGACTGGCGAAGGGCGGTCAGGTCGGACTGGTCGGACATGGGCAGGTTTCCTTGCGGTTCGCGGGCCGATTAGCACGCGCAGGTCGCAGGGAAAAGCCCAGGGGAGGGCTTAGCGGGCGAAGGTCTCGGCCACCCGCTCGGCCGGGCGACACAGGCGCACGCCGCCGGGGCCGCAAACGAAGGGCCGCTCGACCAGCAGCGGGTTCTCGACCATGGCGGCCAGGATGTCCTCGTCGCTGGCCACGGTCAGGCCGCGCGCCTCGGCATCGGTGCCCTTGACGCGCAGGGCCTGGCGCGGGGTCACGTCAGCGGCGGCGAACAGGCCCAGAAGCTGGCCGCGGCTCCAGCCGTCGCGGGCGTAATCGACGATCTCGGGCTCGTGCCCGGCGTCGCGGATCATCTGCAAGACCTTGCGCGAGGTCGAGCAGGTCGGCTTGTGATAGATGGTGATCATGGCAGAGACTTTGGCGCGGGCCGGGCGGGGTTTCAAGGCCGTTCCGAGACCTCCAGCCACACGCCGCCATGCGGGCGCAGGGTCAGGATCATGCGCGGCTGCGGCCGGCGCGCGGTCAGGGCGAAGCGCAGGCGGGCGACCAGCGTGGCCAGGATGATCACCGCCTCCTGCAGGGCGAAGCTGGCGCCGATGCAGATGCGCGGCCCGGCGCCGAAGGGCAGGAAGGCGAAGCGGTCGCGGGTCACGCCGGGGGCGAAGCGGTCGGGGTCGAAGGCGTCGGGATCGTCCCACAGCAGGCGGTGGCGGTGCAGGGCATAGATCGGCAGCATGATGGTGTCGCCCGGCCGCACCTCGCGCCCGCCCAGGCTGTCGTGGATGCGGGCGGTGCGCGACAGGAAGGCGGCGGGCGGGTAAAGCCGCAGCGCCTCCTCGACCACCTGGCGGGTATAGGGCAGCCGCGGCAGGTCGGCGGCGGTGGCGGCGCGGCCGGCCAGCGCGGCCCGGGCCTCGACCGCGGCGCGGTCCTGCACCTCCGGGTCGAAGGCCAGCAGGTAGAGCGCCCAGGCCAGGGTCAGCGCCGTGGTCTCGTGCCCGGCGACAATGAAGGTCAGCAGGTTGTCGCGCAGCTCGGCCGGGGTCATGCGGCGATGCGTCTCGGGATCCTCGCCGGCGCGCAGCAGGTCCAGAAGGTCCGGCACCGGGCGCGGGCCCGAGCGCGCCCGGGCCCGGATCGCCTCGTCCGCGACGCGCTTCATCCGCCGCAGGTCGCCGCCGGAGACCAGCCGCCCCGGCCGCGGAATCCAGCCCGGCAGGCCCAGGATGTCCAGGACCGAGATGCGGGCCGCGCCGGCGATATAGGCGTCGATGGCCTGATGCACCGCGTCGCGGTCGAAGCCCTCGTCGCCGGAAAAGGTCACGTCCGAGATCACCGCGAAGGTCGCGGCCACGGTCTCGGCAAAGGCATCGACCGGGCCCTGCGCCGCCGCCAGCCGCCGGGCACTGGCCTCGGCGGCGGCAGTCATCACCGGGGCCAGCGCCTCAACATGGCGCTGGGCGAAGGCCGGCGCGGCGGCCAGACGCTGCCAGCGCCAATGCGCGCCCTCGGCCACGAACATGGAATTGCCCACCGCCGGCCCCAGGATCAGCCGGGTGACCAGCGATTTCGGATAGTCCTCGACCCGGTCCTTGAGCACCCGGCGCAGCGCCTGCGGGTCCATGACCATGTGCCAGCGCTTGCCGGTCTTGCCCGAAACCATGGGCTGGCGGGTAGCGATCTCGGGGATCAGCTCCAGCACGTTGCGCCGCGCGGTCATGGCGCTGGCGATCACCCCCATCGGCTGGCGATGCAGGGGCACGCGGGCGGGATAGCGGTCGGGCGACGGGTCCAGGGACATCGGCGGCAGAACCCGCCAGCTGCGGCCGCGGTTCCCGCGCCGGGTCCTCTTCACCATTTCCCCATTACTGGGGGGGGTGAGGAGCGAAAAACGTCCAGCGGAGCTTTTCCAGCAACGACCGGGGCGAAACGCCCGCACCGGAGCCGCCAGGCAAGCCCCTTGCCCGGGGGCCCGGCCATGAAAAAAACCCGCGCCGAGGCGCGGGTTTCCGTGTCTCTGCCAAGCCCGAAGGATCAGGCGGCGGCTTTCGCCTGCGCGACCACGGCGGCAAAGGCCTCGGGCTCGTGCACGGCCAGGTCGGCCAGGACCTTGCGGTCCACCTCGATCCCGGCTTTCGCCAGCGCGGCGATGAAGCGCGAATAGGTCATCTCGGCATCGACGGCGCGCACGGCAGCGTTGATGCGCTGGATCCACAGCGCGCGGAAGTTGCGCTTGCGCGTCTTGCGGTCGCGGGTCGCATACTGGTTGGCCTTGTCGACGGCCTGGGTCGCGGTGCGGAAGTTGCGCGAACGGTTGCCGTAATAGCCTTTCGCCGCGTCAAGAACCTTCTTGTGGCGGGCGTGGGTGATCTTACCCGATTTGACTCGTGCCATCTCCGGTTCTCCTTAGCGGTTGTAGGGCATGTATTTCTTGACGATCTTCGCGTCCGCGTCGGACAGGATCATGGTCCCGGTCACATCGCGGATGAATTTCGTCGAGCGCTTGATCATGCCGTGGCGCTTGCCGGCCGGGCCGGCCTTGACCTTGCCCGAGGCCGTCATCGAGAACCGCTTCTTGGCGGCCGCTTTTGTCTTCATCTTCGGCATTTTACTCTCCTTGCGGTCAGAGTGAACGCGCGACTCGGCAATGCCATTCGGCCGGCCGCACGGTGGAAGCGTGCCCTATAGGCGGACAGGCGGGCCTTGGCAAGTCCTCTTGCCCGGGCCCTGCTGGTCGGGCCTTACTGGCTGGGCTGAGCGCCGGTCGGATCCTCGGCCACCGGGGCGCCGGGCTGCGAGGCGGCGCCGTCGGCATTGCCCTGGATCGGCTTCTCGGCCTGGGGGGCCGGGGTCTCGGTTCCGGCTTCGGGTCCGGCGGCTTCGGTCCCGGTCGCCTCCGAGGGGATGGCGTCGGCTGGGTCCGGCGGCTCGGCGCCCGGCGCCTGCGCGGCCGGGGCCTCGGTCGCCGTCTCGGCCGGGGCTTCCGGGGCCGGGGCTTCCGGCGCGGCG
>NZ_JAEHFP010000137.1 GCF_016446475.1 Paracoccus binzhouensis
CGGCGCGCAGGCGGTGGCGCGGGCGCTGTCGCTGCTGTCGCTGGTCGGCAGGGGCGGCAGCGCCGGGCTGGGGCTGGCGGAACTGGCCGCCGCCTCGGGGCTGACCAGGCCCACGGTGCGGCGGCTGCTGCTGGCGCTGGCATCGGCGCGCATGGTCGAGCAGGACCGCCGCACCCGGCGCTATCACCTGGGCCCTGAGACCTATCTGCTGGGCAGCTTCGCCGCCGAGCGCCACGGCATCCTGCATCACGCCCGCGAATCCATGCTGCGGCTGGCGCGCGAGACCGGCGATGCGGTGCTGCTGACCGTGCCGCAGGGCGACCATACGCTGTGCCTGGAACGCATCGAGGGCGATTTCCCGGTCCGCACCCACGCGCTGATGCGCGGCGACCGCAAGCCCGCCGGCGTCGGCGCCGGAGCGCTGGCGATCCTGGCCGCCCTGCCAGCGCCCGAGGCCGATGCGCTGCTGCGCCGGGTGGCGCCGCTGATCGAAGACCTGGCCCCCGGCCTTACCCCGGCGCTGGCCGACGACCTCGCCCGCGCGCGCGAGACGGGCGTGGCGCTGAATCCGGGCCGGGTGGTGCCGGGCTCCTGGGGCCTGGGCATCGCCATCCTCTGGCCGGACGGCCGCCCGGCCGGCGCGCTTTCCATCGCCGCCATCGAGAACCGCATGGACGAGGCGCGCCGCGCCGAACTGGCCACCCTGCTGCTGCGCGAGGCGCGGCTGGTCGAATCCCGTCTCGCCGCGCTCGAGACGCAACCGAAAAGGAACATCGCATGAGTGATCCGCTGATCGTCGGCTGGGCGCATACGAAATTCGGCAAGGCCGAGGCGCCCGACACGCTGGCCCTGATGACCGAAGTGGCGCGGCCGGCGCTGGACCACGCGGGCCTTGGCGCCGATGCCGTCGACGGCATCTTCGTCGGCGTCTACAACAACGGCTTCTCGCGGCAGGATTTCCAGGGCGCGCTGGTCGCCATGGGCACGCCGGAACTGGCGGGCGTGCCCTTCATGCGCACGGAAAACGCCTGCGCCACCGGCTCGGCCGCGCTCTATGCGGCAGCGGATTTCATCGCCTCGGGGCGCGGCAAGGTGGCGCTGGTGATCGGCGCCGAGAAGATGAGCGCGACCCCCGGCGACCAGGTCGGCGACATCCTGCTGTCGGCCAGCTACGTTCCCGAAGAGGGCGAGATCCCCGGTGGTTTCGCCGGCGTCTTCGGCCGCATCACCGAAAGCTATTTCCAGCGCCACGGCGACCGCTCCGAGGAACTGGCGATGATCGCCGCCAAGAACCACGAAAACGGCATGCGCAACCCCTATGCGCATATGCAGAAGCCTTTCGACCTCGCCTTCTGCAACACCATCTCGGACAAGAACCCGCGCGTGGCCGGGCCGCTGCGGCGCACGGATTGCTCGCTGGTCTCGGACGGGGCGGCGGCGCTGGTGCTGGCCGCACCCGAGGTGGCGGCGGAACTGCAGCGCGCCATCCGCTTCCGCGCCCGCGCCCAGGCCGGCGACCTGCTGGCGCTGTCGCGGCGCGATCCCATCGCCTTCGACAGCCCGCACCGGGCTTGGGCGGCGGCATTGGAGCAGGCGGGTTTGGGCATCGCGGACCTGTCGCTGGTCGAGACGCATGACTGCTTCACCACCGCCGAGATGATCGAATACGAGGCCATGGGCCTTGCCCCGCGCGGCCAGGGCTGGCGCGTCATCCGCGACGGCGTGACGCGCTTCGACGGCGCGCTGCCGGTGAACCCCTCGGGCGGGCTGAAGTCGCGCGGCCATCCCATCGGCGCCACCGGCGTCTCGCAGCATGTCATGGTCGCCATGCAGCTGGCCGGCGATGCCGGCGCCATGCAGGTGCCCGGCGCCACGCTGGGCGGGGTCTTCAACATGGGCGGCGCGGCGGTCGCCAGCTATTGCTCGATCCTGGAGCGCGTGAAATGACCGAACCCGCCACCGATCCGGCCGGCGGCCAGCGCCCGGTTTCGACCCGGGTGATGAACCTTGCCACCTTCCTGACCCAGGCCGCGCGGCGCGACCCCGACGGCATCGCGCTGGTCATGGGCGAGGCGCGCTGGACATGGGCCGAATTCGAGGCCCGCGCCGACGCGCTGGCCCATGCGCTTCAGACCCGCTTCGGCCTGCAAAAGGGCGACCGGGTGATGTGCCAGTCCCAGAACTGCATGGAGATGATGCAGGCCATGTTCGCCACCTGGCGCGCAGGCGGCGTCTGGGTGCCGGCGAATTTCCGCCAGACGCCCGAGGAAGTGGCCTGGCTGACCGAATCCTCGGGCGCGACGCTGATGTTCTGCAACGCCGCCTTCCCCGAGCACGCTGCCGCCTGCGGGGTGACCACGCTGGCCTTCGGCGCGGCAGATTTCGGCCCCTCGGTGCAGGCGATCACCGCCGGGCACATGGGAAGCCGCCCTCAGGTCGCGGCGGTGGATCGCGACGATCCCTGCTGGTTCTTCTTCACCTCGGGCACCACCGGCCGGCCCAAGGCCTCGGTGCTGACCCATGGCCAGATGGGTTTCGTGGTCACGAACCACCTGGCGGACCTGATGCCGGGGCTGACGGGCGACGACGCCTCGCTGGTGGTGGCGCCGCTGTCGCATGGCGCGGGGGTGCATCAGCTGACGCAGGTGGCGCGCGGGGTGAAGACCGTGCTGCTGCCGACCGAGCGTTTCGACGTGGCTCAGGTCTGGGGTCTGGTGCGGGAATGGCGCGTCTCGACCATGTTCACCGTGCCGACCATCCTGAAGCTGCTGGTCGAGCATCCGGCGACGGCCGGGGCCGATACCGCGTCGCTGCGCTATGTGATCTATGCCGGCGCGCCGATGTATCGGGTGGACCAGCAAAGGGCGCTGCGCACCCTCGGCAAGGTGCTGGTGCAATATTTCGGCCTGGGCGAATGCACCGGCAACATCACCGTGCTGCCCGCGCATCTGCACGAGGCCGAGGACGGACCGACCGCCCGCATCGGCACCTGCGGCCATGCCCGCACCGGCATCGAGATCCAGATCCAGGACGACCAGGGCCGCGAATTGCCGCCCGGCCAGACCGGCGAGATCTGCGTCGTCGGCCCCGCCGTCTTCGCCGGCTACTACCGGAACCCGCAGGCCAATGCGAAGGCCTTCCGCAACGGCTGGTTCCGCACCGGCGACCTGGGCCACATGGACGAGGCGGGGTTCCTCTATATCACCGGGCGCGAGTCGGACATGTTCATCTCGGGCGGCTCGAACGTCCATCCGCGCGAGATCGAGGAAAAGATCCTGACCCATCCCGCGATTTCCGAAGTCGCCGTGCTGGGCGTGCCCGACCCGCTCTGGGGCGAGGTCGGCTGGGCGATCTGCGTCGCCGCCGCCCCGGTGACCGAGGAGGAGCTGGCGGCGTTCCTGGCCCCGAAGCTGTCGCGCTACAAGCTGCCCAGGCGCTTCCTGTTCTGGGACGCCCTGCCGAAATCGGCCTATGGCAAGATCACCAAGAAGATGATCCGCGAGGAACTGGAGGCGCGCGGCTTGCTGGAGCAGGCCCCGGCATGAACATGGTCCACCCCGGCCCCCGCGCCGCCGAGCGCATCGAGGCCCGGCGCGCCGCGCTGCGTCCCATCCACGGCAGGCTGCGCGCCGGGCAGACGGTGATGCAGGCGGTGGGCGAGCTGTTCGCCGAGCACGGCTGCAAGGGCGGCGTGCTTTCGCTGGCGGGCGTGACCTGCGCGCCGATGCGCTATGTCCTGCCGGCGCTGTCGAGCGACGGGCTGCACGCGGCCTGGTATTCCGCGACCCACGCGCCCGCGGGCCGCTGGACCATCGAAAGCGCCACCGCAACGGTCGGCTGGAAAGAGGGCGCACCCTTCCTGCATTGCCATGGCATCTGGTCGGACGGCCACGACATCGCCATGGGCCACCTGCTGCCGTTCGACTCGACCGTCGCCGAGGACGTGACGGTCGAGGGGCTGGGCGCGGCAGAGACATGGTTCGAGGCCCTGCCCGACCCGGAAACCGCCTTCACCCTGTTCACCCCGCAGGGCGACGGCGACGGTCCCGGGCTTTTCGCCCGCATCCTGCCCGGCGAGGATGTGATCACGGCCATCGAGGCGCTGGCCGCCCGCCACGGCATCCGCGATGCCCGCCTGCATGGCGTCGGCAGTATCGACCATATCCGCTTCGCCGAGGGGCATCGCATGGACTGCCTGGCCACCGAGCTGCGCCTCGACGGCGCGCGGCTGGCCCAGGGCGCAGCGCATGTCCCGATCTCAGTCGTGGACATCCACGGCCATATCGCGCGCGGCACGCTGGAACGGGGCGCCAACCCCTTGGGCGTGACGCTGGAACTCATCATCGAACCGACAGAGGAAACGCCATGAAAACCGCCATCGTCACCGGGGGTTGCCGCGGCATCGGCCTAGCCGCCACCGAGATCTTCCTGGAACAGGGCTGGGCCGTGGCCGTGGTGGACCGCGACACCGAGGAACTGCACCGCGCCTGCGACCCCCTGGAGAACGTCCTGCCCATCGAGGCCGACATCTCGGACCCGCAGGCCGTGGACGGGGTGATCCGCAAGGTGGTCGAACGCTTCGGCCGCGTCGATGCGCTGGTGAACAATGCCGGCGTGGCGCTGTTCTCGCGGGTCGGGCAGACCAGTTTCGAGCAATGGCGCGAGGTCATGGCGACCAACCTGGACGGAGTGTTCCTGTGCACCCAGGCCGCGACCGGGGAACTGGCCAAGACCCGGGGCGCCATCGTCAACATCGCCTCGATTTCCGGGCTCAGGGCCTCGACCCTGCGGGTGGCCTATGGCACCTCGAAGGCGGCGGTGATCCACCTGACCAAGCAATTCGCCGCCGAACTGGGCGAGCATGGCATCCGCGTCAATTGCGTGGCCCCCGGCCCGGTCAGGACCAAGCTGGCCATGGCCGTGCATGCGCCCGAGATCATCGCGGCCTATTACGACGCCATTCCCCTGAACCGCTATGGCGAAGCGCGCGAGATCGCCGAGGCCATCGTCTTTCTGTGCTCGGAGAAGGCCAGCTTTGTTTCGGGCCAGACGCTGGCGGTGGACGGCGGCTTCGACGCCACCGGCGTCGGGCTGCCGGCACTGCGGCGCGAGGACGAACCGGCCTGAACCCGGCTTTGCCGCAAGAACGATACGAATTGACCGGCACCATGCAAAATGCCCACGGTGCCGGTCATGTCATGTCGGGCAATGAACCTGCCCTACTCGTTACTGTCACAACCGGAATCCATTGGCCCCTGAAATACCGCCCGAGGCTTGGCCCGGGCGGCGGCGGGGCCGCGTTCCCAATGCCCGCTCTCTTCCATACCAATCCGGAAAAATAAATTCCGCGCCATTGCCTAGGCAATTCTGCGTATGTGCCAAAGACACGCCGGCGCGGGAAATGCCGGCGGGCCGATGCGCCGCGGCCCGCAAGATGCTAGGAATGCGGTCGGCCCGTGCCGCCGCCCGCCCCGCCCGCATCCGAAAGAGCCTCGACATGACCATGACGCGATGCCCCCGTGGCTCCGCCGCCGAAAGCCGGGATCCGCCCGGCCCTCCGCGCCGATGAAGAAATCGCTGGGCGCCTCGCTGGCCATGGGCATGGCCGGGCTGCAATTCCTGGCCATCCTGCTGGTGGTCTTCTCCTCCTATGTCACCTCGGAACGGGCGCTGATCCAGCACGCCCGCGACCTTTTGCGCGATGTCGGCATCAACACCATCGAACATTCCAAGGGCTTCCTCAGCCCGGCGCAGGGCGCGGCGGAACTGGCCGCGCAGCTGGCGCAGAACCGGGTCATCGCCAGCGACGACACGCCGGTGCTGGAACGGCTGCTGTTCCAGCAGCTGAAGATGGCGCCGCAATTCGCCGGGCTCTATTACGGGCGCGAGGACGGCAGCTTCGTGATGGTCATGCGCAGCCCGGACGGGCCGGCGGAATACCGCTCCAAGATCATCTCGGTCAAGAACGGCCAGCGCCGGATCGAGCTGATCTGGCGCGACGCGAATTTCGCGACGGTCGGGCGGCAGCTGGACCCGGCCGACACCTACGACCCGCGCGACCGTCCCTGGTATGTCAAGGCCAGCAGGGAGCGGCGGACGATCTGGACCGATCCCTATATCTTCTTCTCGTCCCAGCAGCCCGGCATCACCCTGGCGGCGCCGGTGCTGCACGAGGACGGCAGCGTGCGCGGCGCCGTCGGCGTGGATATCGAGATCAGCATGATCTCGGAATTCCTGTCGCGGCTGAACATCGGCCAGCACGGCCGGGCGCTGATCATCAACCACAACGGCGACGTGATCGCGCATCCCGATGCCAGCCTGATCAAGACCCGCAGCGCCGACGGCACCCTGCGCTTCGCCGATATCCGCGAGCTTGGCGACCCCATCGCCCGCGCCGCCTTCGGGCCCCTGGCGCTGGCCGGCGCCCTGCCGGTCAGGCAGGAGACGCCGTCGCAATTCGACTACCAGGGCGCCTCCTACGTCTCGACCATCATGCCGGTGATCAGCGACAAGCTGCCCTGGACCATCGCCGTCTACGCCCCCGAGAACGACTTCACCGGGGTTCTGAAGAAGAACCGCACCCTGAACATCTGGCTGGCGGCGCTGGTCGCGGGGATGACCGGGCTGATCGGGCTGGCGCTGGCCGATTACATCCACCGGCCGGTGCGGGCCTTCGCGGTGCGCACGGCGCTGATCTCGCAGGGCGAGCTGGACCCCGACGCGCCGCTGCCCCGCACCTACAAGGAGCTGGAGCGCGCCAATGACGCCCTGGTCCAGCAGATCGTCGCCCGCCGCAAGACCGAGCGCGAATACGGCCAGACCTTCAACATGGCCTCGCGCGGGATGGCGCAGATCCAGCCCGACAGCGGCCGCTTCATCCGGGTGAACGCGCGGATCTGCGAAATCACCGGCTACAGCGCCCGGGAACTGACGCAGATGCGGCTGCGCGACCTGTTCCATCCCGAGGATCCGACCTTCGTCGGCAAGACCTTCAGCACCGATGGCGGCGAGCTGGCCGTCAACCGCGAGATGCGCTGCATCCGCAAGGACGGCAGCACCATCTGGATCACCCTGAACGAGATCCTGATCCGGGACGAGCACGGCAAGCCGCTGCACGCGGTGCTGACCATGGACGACATCACCCAGAGCAAGCGCGCCGAGACCCAGATCGCCCAGCTGAACAAGGACCTGTCGCACCTGGCGCGCGGCAACACCATGGGCCAGATGGCGGCCGGGCTGGCGCATGAGCTGAACCAGCCGCTGACCGCCATCGCGCAGAATGCCGACACGGCGCTGCTGATCCTGAACGAGCAGCCCGAGGGGGCGCCGCCGGCGCTGCGCGACCTGCGCACCATCCTGGCCGAGATCGAGGGTCAGTCGCTGCGCGCCGGCGAAATCATACGCGCCCTGCGCGGCTTCATCCGCAAGGACGAGGGCGACAGCACCGCGCTGGACCTGGCGCCGTTGGTCGAACAGACCCTGCGCCTGGTCCAGGCCGAGGCGACCGAGGCGCGGGTGGGCCTGCAGACCCTGCTGGACCCCGACCTGCCGCCGGTGCGCGGCAACCGCGTCCAGGTCGCGCAGGTGATCGTCAACCTGCTGCGCAACGCCATCGAGGCGCTGGCCCCCGATCCCACCGCCGACCGCCGCGTCACATTGCGCGCCACGCGCGACGGCGCCATGGTGCGCATCGCCGTCGAGGATACCGGCCCGGGGATCGCGCCGGGGATCAGCCTGTTCTCGCAATTCGAGACCACCAAGCCCGACGGCATGGGGCTGGGCCTGTCCATCTGCCGCTCGATCGTCGAAGCGCATGGCGGGGCGCTGTGGCACGAGGCGCTGCCGGGCCGCGGCTCGCGCTTCCTGTTCACGCTGCCGGTCCATGCCCATGGCTGAGGCCGGCAGGGTTGCCGCCCGGCTTGCAGCCCGGCAAAAACTGACCGATACCCTTTGCGATGCTGAACGCAAGGCTGCCATGTCCGACGTTACCCTGACGATCTTCGTGATCGACGACGACGACGATATTCGCAGGTCCCTGGCGCGTGCGCTGGAACGGCGCGGCTACGCGGTCGAGAGCCACGCCTCGGCGCAATCCTTCCTGGAGGGCTACGACCCGCGCCGCCCAGGCTGCCTGATCCTCGATTACGGCATGCCCGGCATGAACGGGCTGGAATTGCAAAAGCACATGAACGCCATGGGCATGGCGATCCCGATCATCTTCATCACCGGCCATGGCGGCGTGCCCGAGTCGGTGCAGGCGATCAAGGCCGGCGCGGTGGATTTCCTGGAAAAGCCTTTCCGCCAGACCGACCTGCTGGAGCGCATCGAGACCGCCTTCGTCATCGCCCGCGCCCGCCTTGCCGACGAGGAGCAGAGCCGGAACCACCGCGCCCGCTTCGAGCGGCTGACCGCGCGCGAGATGGAGATCGTCGAGCGCATGGTGGCCCGGCCCTCGGAAATCTCCAGCAAGGAGATCGCCGCCGCCCTGGGCATCAGCCCGCGGACGGTCGACCACCACCGCGCCCGCATCCTGGAAAAGCTGAATGCGCGGTCCGTGGCCGAGTTGATCGCGCTGGCCGGCAAGTAACGCCCCGCATCGCCAGCGGTCGGCCTCGCTAGCCGTCGTTGACGCGGAAATCGGCGGGCCTGATGCCGTGCCGGTTCAGCTTGTCGTAGAAGGTCTTGCGCGGCAGGCGCAGCCGGGTCATCGCCTGGGTGGCGTTGCCCTCGGCCAGGCGCAGGGCGTCGCGGATCAGCTCGGCCTCGTATTCCGCCACCAGCTCGGCCAGGCCGGGCGCGTCCTCGGCCGCGCCCGCCGCGTCGAAGGGCGACAGTCCCAGCGCGTGGCTTTCGGCGAATTGCCGCAGCTCGCGCAGGTTGCCGGGCCAGCCATAGCCGGCCAGCCGCGCCTTGACCCGGCCGGTCAGCGGCGCCACCGGCAGGTCCAGCCGCGCCGCCGCCTCGACCAGGAAATGCCGGAACAGCTCGGGGATGTCCTCGCGCCGCTCGGCCAACGGCGGCAGGGTCAGGGTGATGCCCGACAGCCGGTAATAGAGGTCGCTGCGGAACGCCCCCTCGCGCATCAGCCGCGCCAGATCGGCGCTGCTCGAAGCGATCACCCGCAGGTCCAGCGCCCGCGGCGCGGCGGCGCCGGGCGGACGGATCTCGCCCGCCTCGATCAGCGCCAGCAGCGCCGCCTGCAGGGCCGGGGACAGCGCGTCGATCTCGTCGAGGTAAAGCGTGCCGCGATGCGCGCTCTCCAGCCGCCCCGGCAGGCGCGGGCTGCGGCCCTGCGGCTCGGCGCCCAGCATCTCGGCCTCGAAGCGGGATTCGTCCAGCGCGGCGCAGGCGACATGCACGAAGGCCCGGGCGCGGCGCGGGCTCTGGCGATGGATGGCGCGCGCCACCGTCTCCTTGCCCGAGCCGCCGGGGCCGAGGATCAGCACGTCGCCCCCGGTCTCGGCCACGCGGGCGACGGTCTCGCGCAGGTGCAGCATGAACGGGCTCTGGCCGAGCAGCCGGGTCTCGGCCGCGGCGCTGGCCTGCTGCTGCTGCCGCAGCGCCCGGTTCTCCAGCACCAGCGCGCGGGAGGAGGCGGCGCGGGCCAGCGCCGCCGCCAGCGAGCCGCCGCCGACCGGCTTGGTCAGGAAATCGTAGACCCCCTGCTTCAGCGCCGCCACCGCCATCGGCACGTCGCCATGGCCGGTCAGCAAGATCACCGGCAGGTCCGGGTCCAGCGCATGGATGCGCTCGAACAGCTGGAACCCGTCCATGCCGGGCATGCGCACGTCGGACAGCACCACGCCCGGCCAGTCGGGGCCCAGGCCGCGCAGCGCCTCGGCGGGTTCGGTGAAAGGCTCGGGGCGGAACCCGGCGATCTTCAGCGCCTGCACCTGCGCGGCCAGCAGGTCGGGGTCGTCGTCGACCAGGCGGACGAGCGGGGCTTCGGTCACGGCATCCTCGGCAGGTCGAGATGGAAGCTGGCGCCCCGGCCCGGCTGCGGCGGCTCGGCGGTCAGGCTGCCGCCGAAATCCCGCGCGATCTCGTGCGAGATCACCAGGCCCAGGCCCAGGCCCTGCGGCTTGCTGGTGGCGAAGGGGGTGAAAAGCGTGGCGGCGATGTCCGGCGCCAGGCCCGGCCCGTTGTCCGAGACGGTCAGCCGCACCATGCCGTCGCGCTGACTCAGGGCGATGCGCAGCTCGGCATCCGGGCGGCCGGACAGCGCCTCCTGCGCGTTCTGGACCAGGTTCACCAGGATCTGCTCCAGCCGCACCGTCTCGCCCCGCACGGCGAGGTCCGGGGGGATCTGCGGCAGCACCATGCGGATGCCCTCGGCCCGGCGGCGGCTGGCGACCAGCAGCAGCGCCGCGTCCAGCGCCTCCTTCAGCGGGACCGGCCCGATCTCGCCGGTGGCCTTGCGGGCGAAGCTGCGCAGCTCGGTGGTGATCTGGGCGATGCGGTCGGACATGCGCAGGATCCGGCCCAGGTTTTCCGAGACTTCCGGCGGCGCCCCCGGCGGGATCAGCTGCTGGCCGTTCTCGGCCAGAAGGCGGATGGTGGCCAGCGGCGTGTTCACCTCATGCGCAACGCCGGCGGTGATCTGGCCCAGCGTCGCCAGCTTGTTGGCCTGCACCATCTCGCCCTGCAGCTGCGCCAGCCGCTGCTCGGCGGCGCGGCGCTCGCGCATCTCGGCGGTCAGGTCGCGGGTGCGCGCCTCGACCGCACGCTCCAGGTCGGCGCGATAGCGGCGCTCGGCCTCGGCGCGGCGGGCGGCACGAGTGCGG
>NZ_JAEHFP010000138.1 GCF_016446475.1 Paracoccus binzhouensis
AGCTCCCCCATACCTGCCTCAGCAAAAGGGAAGCACATCACGAGCAGGCCGGGAATCCTGAATCTTGATGCCCGCGATACGCTCTAGACGGTCGGTCCGCTCGTTCAACCCGTCCCCATTATGGCCTCTGCCCCACTCCCATGCGATGTTCCGCCCGGTTGCCTGGAAATCGAGAGCTTCCCACAGGTCGCGGTTCTTGACTTCGTCCCCGCCCTTCGCCTTCCAGCCCCGACGCTTCTAAGACGCTTCTAATTGGACAGCCATTCGGTCATGCCCTTGGTCAGATACTCGCTGTCCGTGCGGACTGTGATGGGGGCCGCTTCGTCCACCTTGAGGCAGTTCAGCGCCCGCAGCGCCGCCGTCAACTCCATCTGGTTGTTCGTGGTGGCCGGGGCATAGCCGGAAACTTCTACCTCCTTCGTGATGGTGCCACTGGCCTCGCGCTGGATGATCGTTGCCCAACCGCCGGGACCGGGTTCCCCCGACAGGCTCCATCTGTGGTGATGATGATGCGGGCATCTGTGCTGCTGGTCATTCTCTGTGTTTTCCTGCTGGTGCTTAGAAGTCTGCGCTAGGGTCTGCTGCGGTGCCGGTCTCTGTGGTCACGCGCTGGGCAACGAACTCGTCGGGTTCATCGCCCCCAAGGCCATACTCGAAAATCTGCCGCAGGCGGTGCTTCCCGAAGCTGCGGGCCATTACTTCCCAGATGATGGCTTCGGGGTCGCGCTTCATCGCATGGGCGGCGGGCTTGAACGCGGCAAGGCGGGTCTCAATCAACCGTTCAAATTTCCCTGGTTCTGGGGGCTGCCATTGCGCATCGGTTCGGTCGCCGGACCATTCCCCGCTGGGGGACGTGCCCGCTGCGATCATTTCCCGCCACCGCGCGCGCATATCGGTCCCGCATATCTGCGATCACGCGCAAGGCGGTCAGCCAACAATCCCGGGGGTTCAGTGCAACCGGATTCTTCCCTGCATGGAAGGTCAGCCTGTCAGCGAATCGGTTCCGGATGCAAAGAACCCCGATGAAGAAATGATCCGCAACCGGACGATCCGATGCTGCCCGAAGCCCGTTCCACGGCGCTGTCGCCTTGTTGCCATCCGCAGCATGCCGCCACCTCGTGCAGGCTGCTGCGACTTTGGGCAAGGCTCCGATCCAAAACCGGTTTCTCGTCGGATTGCCGACCTCGCAGGTGCCGTGATCGGTGGACAAGCCGCTTCTTGTTTCGATAGATAATTTTTAGATTGATAGAATATGAAAAATTTCTATCATAAATGGTGACGCCCACGAAGAGGGGTGCGAAGTACCAAGGGGAGACGCATGAAACGCTATCTGATCCGCTATACGTTTCAGTTCGTCCCGGTCCTGCTCATCATCTCGCTCATCGTGTTCGGGCTGGTGTATATGGCAGGGGATCCGGTTCAACTGATGCTGCCCGACTCGGCGACGCCCGAAGAAGTGGCCAGCCTTCGAGAGACGCTTGGACTCAACCGGCCTTTCTGGGTGCAGTACGGGGTCTTTCTGAAGAACGCCCTGACGGGCGATTTCGGGGTATCGTTCCGCTACCATGCCGATGCGATGTCCGTCGTGCTCGACAGGCTGCCGGCTTCCCTCGCCCTTGGCTTGCTGGCCATGCTGTTCGCTCTCAGCGTCTCGATCCCTCTGGGTATCTGGTCGGCGCTTCACAGGAACACGGGCGTCGATCTTCTGATCACGGGCGCTTCGGTCGCCTGCAAGGCCATGCCCACCTTTTGGCTTGGCCTCATGCTGATCCTCATCTTCTCGGTGACCTTGCAGATCTTTCCAGTGTCCGGCAGCGGGACGATCAGCCATATGATCCTGCCCGCCATCGCCTTGGGCGGCGGGACGGCTGCGGAAATCACCCGCCTCGTGCGCTCCAACATGCTCGAGACGCTCGGCCAGGATTATATCCGCACGGCCCGCGCAAAAGGTCTCGGCGAGGGCGCCGTCATCTATCGCCATGCGCTGAAGAACTGCCTTAACCCGGTCATCACGATCATCACGGTGCAGTTGCCGTTCCTGATCGGTGGATCGCTTATCACCGAAACGGTCTTTGCCTATCCGGGCGTGGGGCAATTGCTGGTCCAGGCCGTCAATGCCCGCGACATGTCGATCGTTCAGGCCGGAGTATTCCTGATCGCGATCCTCGTCATCGTCATGAACATGATCGGCGACATTCTCTACCGGACTGTCGACAAGCGCATCAAGTACTAGGCCCGCCGGTATTTCCAGGGAGGAAATAATGACGCAAGCTGTCGGAAAGGCTGACTGTTTAATGGACGGTGACAAGTCCGATTATTTCGGCCGGAATGAAGCAGAATCGACTTCGCAGAAAGAAGACAAGCCCGGCTGGCTCAGGCTTTTGATGCTGAGCAAGACCGGCCTGGCGGGAATGGCCATTGTCGGGACCGCCATCCTGGTGGCGATCTTTGCCCCGGTCATAGCGCCCCACGATCCGGCGGCAATCGACCTGGCCAGCATGTTCGCGCCGCCCATGTGGCTGGACGGCGGATCGCTCAGCCATCCGCTGGGGACCGACAACCTGGGGCGGGACGTGCTGAGCCGGATCCTGTATGGCTCGCGCACGTCGCTGATCGTCGGGGTCTGCGCGGTCATCGTCGCGGGCTGCATCGGCACCTTGCTGGGCCTGATGGCCGGCTTTTACGGCGGCTGGATCGGCAATGCGATCATGCGGGTGACGGATTCGCTGCTGGCCTTGCCGGCCATGTTGATCATGCTGGTGATCGTGGGCGTGTTCGGTCCCAGCCTGGTGACGTTGATCTTCGTGATGGGCTGCACGAAATGGGTGCCCTTCACGCGCCTGGTCCGTGGCGAGGTGCTGAGCCTGAAGGAACGCGACTATGTGCGCGCGGCCCATTCCATCGGCACGCCGAATTCCACGATCATCCTTCGCCACCTGCTGCCCAACGTCCTCTCGACGATCATCGTGGTTTCCACCCTCAGCGTCGGCACGGCGATCATCTCGGAATCCTCGCTGAGTTTCCTTGGCCTTGGCATCCAGCCGCCCGACGTGTCCTGGGGTTACATGCTGAGCGAGGGCCAGACCCACCTGTCGACAAGCTGGTGGATCGCCACCTTCCCGGGCATCGCTCTCAGCCTCACCGTGATCGGGTTCATCTTCCTGGGTGACTGGCTGCGCGACGCCACCGATCCGCGCCTTCAAGGGAGAGCATGATGACTGCCGTTTCCGCCCAGGCATTGCCCCAGGCCGACCCGTCCGAACTGTTGCGGGTCCGGGGTCTGACGACGCGCTTTCACCTTCACAAGAAGGCGGTCACCGCCGTCGATGGGATTTCCTTCGACCTGAAGCGCGGCGAGGTGGTCGCCATCGTCGGCGAATCCGGCTGCGGCAAAAGCATCACCGCCTTTTCCATCATGGGACTGCTCAGCCCGCCGGGACGGGTGGACAGCGGCGAGGTTCTGTTCGAGGGCCGCAACCTCGCCAAGCTGTCGCGCGAGGAGATGCGCGAGATCCAGGGCAACCGGATCTCGATGATCTTCCAGGAGCCGCTGACCTCGCTCAACCCGCTGCTGACCATCGGCTTCCAGCTGGATGAGCCGATCCGCGCCCACCTGAAACTGGGCAAGGCGGCCGCGCGGGAAAGAAGCCTGGAGATGCTGCGCAAGGTCGGGATGCCGCGCCCCGAGGCCGTGCATGCCTCTTATCCGCATGAGCTCAGCGGCGGGATGCGGCAACGGGTCATGATCGCCATGGCGCTTTCCTGCAACCCGTCGCTGCTGATCGCGGATGAACCCACGACGGCGCTGGACGTGACGATCCAGGCCCAGATCCTCGAACTGATGAAAGACCTGCGCAACGAATTGCAGATGACCATCGTGCTGATCACCCATGACCTGGGCGTGGTGGCCGAAATGGCCGACAGGGTCATCGTCATGTATGGCGGCCAGATCGTCGAGCAGGGCGACACCTTCAGCCTGTTTCGCAATCCCAGCCATCCCTACACCCAGGGCCTGTTGAACAGCACGCCCAATATCCACGAATTGAAGGACAAGCTGGAGCCCATCAAGGGCACCGTCCCGCCTCTGACCCACATGCCCGCAGGATGCCGGTTCCATCCGCGCTGCCCCCATGCGTTCGAAAGATGCGTGAGCGCATCGCCCGGCTGGGTGGATCTGCATGACGACCATCAAATGCGCTGCTGGCTGCCTGAAAAGAAGGAAAGGCTGCTCCATGAACACGGTTGAGCAAACGCCCCTGCTGGAGTTGAAAGGGATCAAGAAATACTTCGATGTCTCCGGCGACTGGAGCTGGCTTTCGGCCCAGCCAAAATATCTCAAGGCGATCGACGGGATCGACCTGAAGGTCTACCCGGGCGAGACCTTGGGCATCGTCGGCGAATCCGGCTGTGGAAAATCGACCACCGGCAACGTGATCGCGCAATTGCTGAATCCGACCGAGGGCGATGTCCTGTTCGAGGGGGAAAGCCTGTGCGATCTGGCGCCGAGGGTTCTGCGCCGGCGGCGCAAGGATTTCCAGATGATCTTTCAGGATCCGTTTTCCTCGCTCAATCCGCGCATGCGGGTCAGGGATCTGATCGCCGAGCCGCTTCGGTCGCACAGGATCGCTTCGGGAAAACAGCTTCACGACCGCGTCGTTGAACTGATGAAGGCGGTCGGGCTCAGCCCGTCCTTCATCGACCGCTTTCCCCATGAATTCAGCGGAGGACAGCGCCAGCGGATCGGCATCGCCAGAGCCTTGGCCTTGCAGCCAAAACTGATCGTTTGCGACGAGGTGGTGTCGGCGCTGGACGTGTCCATTCAGGCGCAGATCCTGAATCTGCTTTCGAAACTGCAGAAAGAGTTCGATCTGACCTATATCTTCATTTCCCACGGGCTGCCGGCCATCAAGCATATCAGCGACCGGATCGCGGTGATGTATCTTGGCCGCATCGTGGAATTGGCGACCAAGGAACAGCTCTTTTCACGGCCGCGCCATCCTTATACGGAGGCCCTGCTGTCCGCCGTGCCGCTGCCCGATCCGGAAGCCGCCCGGACGCGCAAGTGGATCGTCCTGCAAGGCGATATTCCCAGCCCGGTGAATACGCCCCCCGGATGTTCGTTCCATACCCGCTGCCCCTATGCGCGGGACAAATGCAAGCAGGCCGTGCCGACGATGCAGGCGCTTGAGGACGGACATGCGGTGTCGTGCCATTTTCCGCTGGAAGGGCCGTATTGGCTACAGCAATGACGCGCGGGGAAAGGGGCGATCCCGCGCGCGCATCACCGACAAGATAATTCCAAGCAAAAAACGGGGAAAGAAATGTCACGACCGACAACAGGGAAAACGCACGGAGATTTTCTGCATGCTATCGCGGCAATGGTTATGATGACCGCTTTTGGCCTGACGGGCAGCACGGGGGCCGGCATGTTCGACGCGTCCGCCGCCGTGGCGCAAGAGGTCGATACGCTGCGGATCGGCATGCGCAGGGGGCTGTTGACCTTTGATCCGCACAACAACGGCGCCTATGGCACGCCGCTGATGAATGTCTTCGATACGCTGGTCCGGCGCACCGATAACGGCGAATTCGTGCCGCACCTGGCCAAGTCCTTCGAGCAAAAGGACGATTATACATGGGAGTTCGTTCTTCATCAGGGCGTCAAGTTCCATGACGGCAGCGAACTGACGGCCCGGGATGTCAAGTTCACGCTCGACCGCGTGGTCGGGGATAACCGCCTGATAGAAAGCCCGCGTTTCGCCACCATCAAGGAAGTGAAGGTTCTCGATCCCTACACGGTGCAGATCGTCACCAATGTCCCGGATCCCGTCATGTTAAACCGCCTGATCCGCATGGGTGGCAGCATCATGCCGGAAAAATACTTCAACGAGGTCGGCGTCGATAATTTTACCCAGCGCCCGATCGGCTCGGGTCCATACAAGGTGGTCCAATACAATGTCGATCAGCAGATCGTTCTTGAAAAGTTCAAGGACTATTTCAAGGGCGACGTCTCGGACTGGGATAAGGCCGTGCTGACGATCCTGCCCGAGGCATCCACTCGGGTCAACGAACTGATCACTGGCGGAATGGATCTGGTTGACGAGGTGCCGCCCTCGGAATGGGCCCGGGTCAACGGCAATGACGGCACCCGCATCGTCCCCGGCGATTCGACACAGGTCATCCTGCTGATGGTGAACAGCAACGAGCAATTCCCGACCTCGGACGTGCGGGTGCGCCAGGCCATCGATTATGCCATCGACGACAAGCTGATCGTGGACAAATTCTTCCAGGGCATGGGGACGCCGACGAGGACGCATATCACGCCGGGTATCACAGGGTTCAACGAAGAGTATTACGATACATATCTATACGATCTGGAAAAGGCAAAGGCGCTGCTGGCAGAGGCCGGCTATGACGCGAGTAATCCGCTTAGCCTGACGCTGCAAGTTCCCAAGGGCCGCTATCTTCTTGATTCGGAACTTGGGCAATTGATCGGCGCCATGCTACAGCTTGCCGGTATTCAGGTGAACTTCGAGTTTCTGGAGAACAGCAAATATGTCGAAGTTCGAAACAACAATAATAACAAGGAACTGATGCTGGCCGGTTACGGCAACAGCATGTTCGATCCTTTTCTGCCCTTGAATGCCCTGAACTCGAAAACCTATTTCGAGCGTCTCGGCTACAGGAATGAGCGCGTGGACAAGCTTCTTGACGAGGCAGAGGCCACCATAGACCAGGAAGCGCGCGCCGGAATGTATCGGGAGGCACAGGCCATCCTGGCCGACGAGCTTCCCTTCATCTACATCTATGCCGAGCAGTATTTCACCGGGATCAATACCAACCGGATCGAGTTTGCTCCTCCGTCCAGCAAGGACGTCCTCATCGAGGACATGGTCAAGGCGGAATAATCCGAAAATTGCAAGATGCGATCACGACCTGCGCGCCGTGATCGCGCCGATCCTGCGCGAGGATCGGCTGAAAACGGGAGGAGGGCGCAGGCATGATCGACAAGGAACGGTTATTCGAGAACCTGATGCGTTTGGGCGAGATCGGGCGGACGGAAAGCGGTGGCGTCAGCCGGCTGGCACTGACCGATCTTGACCAGGAAGGTCTCGAACTGATTGCCGTCTGGATGAAGGATGCGGGACTTCGTGTCCGCATGGACGAGGCTGGCAACCTCATCGGCCGCAAGGAAGGCAGGATCGCGGACGCTCCGGCCGTCCTGACCGGCTCTCATTCCGACACCGTCCGGGAAGGCGGCAAGTTCGACGGCGCCCTTGGCATCCTGGGTGCAATCGAGGCCTTGCGTTGCATGAGCGATGCGGGCGTGGTCACCGATCACCCCATCGAAGTCCATGCCTATCGCGACGAGGAGGGGTGCCGCTTCGCCTCTTCCTATTCCGGCTCGCGGATCGTGACCGGAAAGTTCGAGCCCGCGCGCCTGGCGAAAGCCGATGCCGACGGGATCACCGTGGCCGAAGCCCTGACGAAACTGGGCATCGACTGGACGCAGGTCGACCGGGCCGCCAGGTTGCGATGTTCGACCAAAGCCTATGTCGAGCTGCATATCGAACAAGGCTGTGTGCTGGAACGCGCCGGCGTGTCCGTCGGCGTCGTCTCGGGAATCTGTGCCTCGGCCCGCGGGCGGATCACGTTGACCGGAGAGGCCCAGCACGCCGGGACCACGCCGATGCGCATGCGCCGTGATCCGATGGCGGCGGCCGCAGTCATCATCCAGATGATCGAGCAGGAGGCCAGCGAGACGGGAACGACGGTGGCAACCGTCGGCACGCTGAGGACGCTGCCCGGCGGCGTGAACATAATCCCCGGCCTGGTCGAATTCACCCTGGATTGCCGCGATCTTTCGGAAACGGTTCGGGACCGGGTTCTAGATCGCATCACCGGGCAGGTGCGCGAGATCTGCAGGCAGCGCGACATCGGGTGCGAGATCGAAGTCTATAGCCGCGGCGTTGCCAAGCTTTGCACGGAAGAGGTGCAGGACGCGATCCGCCGGGCCTGCGACAAGGTCGGGGTCCGTGCCATCTCGTTGCCAAGCGGCGCGGGACACGATTCCGGCTCGTTCCACGATTTCTGCCCGATGGGCATGATCTTTGTCCGGTCCGTGGGCGGGATCAGCCATAGCCCCGCAGAATGGAGCACGCCCGAGGATTGTGCGGCCGGGGCGGACGTTCTCTACCACACGTTGCTGGATCTGGCGTCCTCTCGGGAAAGCGGGGCTGGGGCCGGGATGCTGGCAAGCACGATCGAAATCACCCAGAACTGAAGGATTTGACCCATGGCCAAGAAGCAGATTCAACCCGCCGGTGTCTTTGCCCACCATCGGGCAGCGGTCACGACCCATTATGCGGTCATGCCCCCCGAGGGCATCCTGGAAAGCCGGATCCCGGGCATCGCCGGCACGACGATCACCGTGCAGACCTCGCGCCAAATGGGCGCCGAATTCTCGCAGGTCATGCTGGACATTCAGGAAAACGGCGGCATGGAACAGGCCTGGAACGACGGCAAGCAGGCGTTCTACTATGTGATCGCCGGGCATCCCGAGGTGGAGATCGGCGGCGAAGGGCATTCCCTGCGGCCGGGCAGCTATGCTTATGCGCCCGCCGGCACCCCGACGCGGCTGACGAACCCAAACCAGGAAATTGCTCGTGTCATCTGGCTGAGAAAACCCTATGAGACGGTCGACGGGATCGCGCCGCCCGCGCCGCTTGTCGGTCACCAGGAAGACGTCGAGAAGGTCAACAAGCATACGCAGGGCCGGACCTGGCAGCATCTGTTGCCCGACAGCGATCCCGCCTTCGACTTCGCCATGAACATCCTGAGCTTCGAGCCCGGCAACTACTTCCCGATGATCGAGACCCATGTGATGGAGCATGGCCTCTATATGCTGGAAGGTCAGGGGATGTATCTTTTGCAGCACGACTGGCATGAGTGCTGGGAGGGCGATTTCATCTATATGGCGCCGTATTGTCCGCAGTTCTTCTATGCGACCGGCTGGTCGCGGGCCAGCTATCTGCTTTACAAGAACGTAAACCGTGACGACTTCTGATCGTCCCGGCCCGGTGGCCGGGGACGGTGGACCCTTGCCGGCGAGCCAAGACCCGGCCAGACAGGGGACAGCCTCGCCCGCGTGTTCGAAAAAACACGACCGTTTCCGGTGGCGAGTGGAAAAATAGTTTCAGTTCGTGTTAGGTGATCCGGATACCGACCTGACGCAGAGGTGAACCGCCATGACGCTTCCTGTCGAGGACCGCCTGAAGGAAATCTATGATCAGCTTCCGCCCAGTGAGCGCGCCCTGGGCGATCTGATCATCGATTTTCCCGGCGTTCTGGCGACGCACCCCATTTCGGAGCTGGCTGAGCGGGCCAAGACCTCCAATGCGGCCGCGACGCGGCTGATCAAGCGTCTTGGCTACAAGAACGTGCAGGAATTGCGCAAGCAGGTGCGTCAGGCGCGCGAGAGCGGAGCGCCCCGCTATCTCAACACATTCGCGACCGGCAACGAAGGTTTCAAAAGCGGTGTTCAGCAGCATCTCGAAAGTGAAATCCAGAACCTGATCCGCAGTTTCGAGGCCATCGACGAGCAAACCTTTACCGCGGTGGTCGATTGCCTGGCGACGGCGAATTCCGTCTGGATCGTCGGGTTCGGGAACAGCCACATGCCGGCGCTCTATCTTCGCCAGCAGCTGATCCAGCTGCGCGATCGGGTGGAAGTCCTGCCCCGTCCCGGTCAGGCAATGGCCAAGGATCTTTCGGGGTTGACCGACAAGGACATGATGATCGTCATCGGCTTCAGGCGACGCAACGAGATGCGTTATCGCGTGCTTGAATATGCCAGAAGCATCGGCACCCCCAGCCTTTATATGACCGATCATTCCGAGGGAAATACCGCGGGACTGTCGGATTGGACGATTCGCTGTCGTGTGCAAAGCACGTCGCTTTTCGATTCCTACAGCGCCGGATACAGCATTCTCAATTACATTGCGGCATCGCTGGCGGACCGGCTGGGAAGGGAAGCGTCCAAGAGGCTCAGTCAGGCAGAGAAGATTCATACCTTTTTGGGAGGAGACTGAGCCTCTTGCCGGGCCGGTTACCTTCACGCGACGGAAGGTGTTTCCGGCCTATTCGGCGAGCGCGAACAGGATTTCCTGTGCACCATGCCAATGCACATGCTCGCCGAGTTCGGGAAGCGCTTCCTTGCCCTCCACGATGCTCAGGAAATGGTTGCCGGCAATCTTTCCGAACTCGCAGGCAAACTCGTTCGGGCCGTAGGGCATATAGATCTCGCCGCCGCCCTGTTCCCTGTCGCCGGGATACATGACGACCTCACCCAACTGGGGATAGCTGGTCGCCTTTTCATAGCCGATATCGGCCCCCGTCGTGCCGATGCGGATGAACGAGGCCTTTCCGCTCCAGCGACCCTGGCAGATATGGGCCTGATAAGGCAACAGGCCAAGAAACCAGGCGCAGGTCTTCGGAGATTTCTCGGTCTCGAGCCGGGCGAGGAATTCGTGCCCTCCCGCCGTGATTCTTATATGCGTCATCGGGCTCTGTTGCACAAATCCCGTCAGGGATTCAGATCGTGAATCCAGGGTGGTAGCTGTGATGTATGAGCAGACCCACACCGCCAACC
>NZ_JAEHFP010000139.1 GCF_016446475.1 Paracoccus binzhouensis
CGCGCGCGTGGAGGAACCTTCCCAACTTGGGTTTCAGAAAAACCCAAGTCACATTCGCACACGCGCGCGTGGAGGAACCCGGATCAAGCGGCAAATTTGCCGGATGATCGTGCATTCGCCCGCGCGCGCGTGGAGGAACCTGGATTTCGTGACCGCCAACTTGGCGGAGACCACATTCGCCCGCGCGCGCGTGGATTGCTCCACTGTGTTCGGAACACAGTGAACGGCGCATGTGGTTCGCCCGGCGAAAGAGGCCGTTTTCCGGCCCGCTGACAGGCGTTCCGGCCTTGGGATAGATAACGCCACGCGAATAGGGCTAAAGCCGTTCCTGCGCCGCCCTAGAGGCTCTGCGGCGCATCCTCAGGCGAAAGATGGATTGCAGCGGAATATGTAACAGTGCATAATGTTACAGTTACAGACGATGCAGGCTAAGCCATGAAACCTGACCCTATCAGCGAAGCGACCATCACCAGCATGAAACGTCCGGCATGGCGGGGTCCAGGAAGCGGCAAGGATGCATGGATAGGCTATGCCAGCGCATTAGAAGACGCTAACCACGTCGCCTTCGGCATGGTTGATAAGCAATCCGCAATCATAATCGAATTGCAGGCTGAGATTGAATTGCTGCGCGGGCAGATCGCCAGCCGCAAGCCAAAGGGCGGCAGGCCGAGGACCGACGACAAGACCGCCGCCCGGATCGAGGCGGCGCTTGCCGGGGGCATGTCGCAGCGCAAGGCGGCGCGGCTCTGCGGGGTTTCGGCCATGACCGTTTCGAGGGTTGCCGCGCGGGTTGCCGCAAGGGGTGCCGTCAAATGACCATGAACTTAGGATCTGGGGGCGGAGGCTCAGGGATGTCGTTGGCGATGATGAAATCAACGGCATCAACGGCAGCCTTTAAGCGCGCAATCTCACTGATGCGCTCTTCACTGGTGGCCGAGGTGTCGCGATAAACCAAGGTGGCAAGGCGATCCACCAGGTTATCGCGAAACACCTGCAAATGCTCTTTCTCAGACATAGGGTTGCCTCATGGGTTTCAAGGTGGGGTGCGGCTCACTGATAACGTTTACAGTGACGCCCCGGAATACTAGCTTGTCCCCTCCCCTTCGCACAACCGCGCCTTGCGTGGGTTGCTGCGGGGTTCCGTTACATAAAACCTGATATGGCCGCATCACCCCCGGAAAGCGATTTCACCCCGCAGAACAACCCGCTGCGGGGTGCATCCTCGAAAGTGGGTTACTCTGCGCAACCCACCGGGGGGTGCGATTTAGATTGCAGCGTATCGGTTAATAGTGTTACGGCTGGAAACAGTATTAACCGATAGGGCAGACATGGGCCGAGGTTTAAGCGATCTTCAACGCGATATTCTGGCAGCCGTGGAGGCATCCGAGGCTCCCTTGACGGCAGGCGATATTCGGGAAGCCATAGCCCTGCCTGGCACACCGGCAAGCCGGGCGTCTTTGTCCCGCTCTCTGCAACGGCTGGTGCAGCGCAAGGAACTGGTGGCGCTTGTGTCCGAGGTGGCAATCACCGGCAGGGGATACCGATACGCGCGGGGGGCGCAGGCCAATGGCTGAAACCAAAGCTCCGGCTCCACAAACCAACGTGCGCGCCCCAATCGAAGCACGGGATACCCTTCTGCGCATCGGCGGGTTGCTGCGGGGTGATCCTGATTTCCTGCCCAAGCTGCAAGCGTTCCTGGACGGATACGAGGGCATCACCGCCGACCCGACCTTGCCCGACCGGGTTGCCGATCTGGAACGGCGTCTTGCTGCACTAGAGGCGGAAAAATGACGACCCCGCCCCGGCGAGACAAGCGCCCGACGCTGACCCTCAAGGGCGACGAGTTCACCCCCGAGTTCCGCAGCCTGTTGAACAAGGCGGCGAAAAAGGCAGGCAAGACGCAAGCCGAGTTCGCAGCCGAGACATTGGCGGCAGCGGCTAGGCGAATCCTCTCGGGCAACCCGGACGACACCCCAGAGGGCACCCCATCAGCACCCCCGCCCGCCGTCCTGGCGCAGATAGAGGACACGCAAAAGCGCATCGAGGCGACCGACGCGAAGCTGGACGCGGCGACCCAGACCATCGCGGCATTGGCCGATCAGGTCCGGGCGCTGACCGAGGCGCAGCGCAAAAGCTTCTGGGCGCGGCTCATGGGCAGATAATGGGGAATACCACTGGTATCACACAACGGCTTGCTAGAATCCCCCGCAGGCCGTATTCTGCAAAGCTAGGTTCTTAGGGGCCGAAAATGAGCGAAGCCCGCCCCGGCGGCAATCCGGGAACGGGCTTCTGAATTGAAACTGCCTTGGTGGGGCGCTTCTATGACTATGACCGAGATTAGGACAACACAGCGTTCTCGGCAAGAGGCTTTCCCCCTCCAAGGCACCTGTAGGGACAGGAAACTTGGGTGTCACAACGGAATGGCGCTACTACCTGCCGGGGGATGAACCACAAATCCCGCTGGACTTCAAATTCGACACAAAGCCCCTTTGGGAACCCTTCAAGGCGATTTGCGGGGTAGGCGCAGCGGGTGCGGCGATGGCCTTGGCAGCCTATGAGGCATCAAAGGTAGGCAAAGCTGTCTCGTATTCTAGGAACCGCAACTACTACCACGGCGGGCGGCACCCGCTCATGACCTACACCAACGTGACCCGAGGGGCTGACGATCTGGAAGCCGGGCAATGGATCCAGCATTACAAGCAGGCTCCGGGGTGTCGGGGCTGGCAAAGCGCGTTCGAGGCGACCCCGGAACTGGTGGATGCGGTGGAATACATCATGCAGGGCCACCCTCGCCTGAAACTTGAGCAACCGCGCCACCTGACAATCCTCCGCGATGCTGATGGCAAGCCGATGGACTTCAAGCCGACCCGCGAAATTGATCGGCGCGACCGCAAGACAGCGACGTTCAACGAGGCAATCTCATCGGCGGAAATCATCGCGCTGGACGGAACGAACCTAGCCTGCCCGATGGCGCGGATTTACAATCAGGACATGAGCCGAGGGGGAAGGTTCTACGGTATGGGCACGAGCTGGCAGAACATCAAATCCGAGGCGCGCAAGGCGCTGACCATCGACGGCGAGCCTGTGGTGGAACTGGACTTCAAGACCCTGCACCCGGCGATCCTCTATGCCGAGGCGGGCGTGCCAATGCCGGCCGATTGCTATGACATCGACGGCTGGCCGCGCAATCTGGTCAAGGTGGCGATGCTGACGCTGATCAACGCCACGACCGAAAGCAAAGCTCGCTTTTCAATCGCCCATAGCGACCGGATGGCCCAAGTTGCCAAACCGGGTAGCCAAGAAGCAATCCAAGCAGCGGCGCGACTGATCGACGCCATCAAGCGGAAACATGCGCCGATCGCCAGATCCTTCCATAGCGACGCGGGCGCGCGGCTCATGCGGATCGACAGCGACATTGCCGAGGGGGTGATGGGCCTGCTGATCGCCCGCAAGGGGATCGTGACCCTGCCCGTGCACGACAGTTTCTTGGTGCCAGCATCCAAGCGCGAAGAACTGGAAGCCGCAATGGACCAAGCGGCCTATGACGTTTGCCGCCTGAAAGCCCAGATCACCGAGGCGAAATAGACCCTCGACCGGCGCAAGAAATGCACCCGCGGCGCGCTTCTTGAGAACCATTCTCAACGGCGCGTCTTTTTTTTTCTTTTCAACAGGTTAACCAGAATTAATCTTACAGATGGAAGAAGGGGGTTCTCCGGGGGGCCTCCGGGACCTGCTTGGGAGGGCTCCGGGGGGCGGAAATCGTCAGCGGCGCGGCGCGCGGCGATCCGAAATTGACGGACTCAAAGCGGATGAAAAGCCCCATCCGAAACCCGCCTCCGAACCGCCCCTCTCCATCTGTAAGATTAATCCCCGGCAACCCTCTGACTCTACGAGAAAACACGCGCCGTGCCGAAGCCGTTTCAATACCAATGATAGCATTGATACCAAATCGGGTCCGTGGTATTGTGGGTATCATTTGGTATCAGGTCCATGCACATCACCCGCGCCCCCCTCTCGACCGACGATCCGTTCATCCTGGACGATGTGAAGCTGCACGCCCGCGTGTCGTTCGATGACGACGATCCCGACCTGGTGCTGATGGCCCGGACGGCGGCGCGCGAGATCGAGGCGCATTGTGCGCTGGCGCTGCTGACCCAGACCGTCACCGTCACCTTCACCGAATGGGGATGCGTGGTTCCTCTGCCCATTGGCCCGCTGGACGTGGTGGCGCTGGACGATCACCCGATCACCGTGCAGACCCGTGAGGCGGATGGCTCGCTTGTCTCATGGCCGCAAGGCTGGTGGGTGGACGCCGGGCGCTATCCCGTGCTGCACCTGACCGACCGGCAGCTCATGGACGGCACGGCGCTGGTCGTGACCTATCCGGCGGGCTTTGGCTCGGCTGCGGCCAGCATCCCCGAGGATCTGCAACACGCGATCAACGACCAGGCGGCGGCGTTCTATGACCAGCGCGGGGCCGAGGATGGCAAGCAGGGGCTATCGCTGGCCGCGTCCCGCATCGCAGCCCGTCATCGCAGGGTGGCCGTGGCATGAGCGGCGCTGTGCGGGCCTCTGACGGGCGCAAGGGCGCGAGGGCATCCACCACCAAGGGCAAGCGGAAGGCGGCTCCTGCGGCCTCTGCGGGCCTGTCTGGTCCCAATGCCGGGGTTTCGATTGAGACGGGGGACCGGCGGCGGAGTGTTCCGCTCTCTTTCCCGACCCCCGAAAAGGCCGATCTGGCGATTGAGTTTCTGGAAACCCTGAAAATTCCGGAAGGGAAAAAGGCCGGTAAGCCGCTGCGGCTGGCCGAGTTCCAGAGGCGTTTCGTGCGCGGCGCGCTGGCGGATGGCGTCATGGTGGCCTGCCTCTCCATTGGCCGGGGCAATGCCAAGACCGCGCTGTCGGCGGGCCTGGCGCTCGGCGCGCTCAAGGGCATCTGGGACGATCAGCCCAAGCGCGAGATCCTCTTTGCCGCCCGGAACCGCGATCAGGCCAAGACCGCGTTCCAGTTCCTTGTCGGCTTCATCGAGGGACTGCCCGAGGAAGAACAAGAGTTGTTCCTGATCCGGCGCGGCTCCAAGCTGGAAGTCGAATACAGCGGCAACGGCGGCGGGCTGGCCCGCTGTATCGCAGCAGATGGAAAGTCGATCCTCGGCGGCGCTCCGACGCTGGCCTTGATGGATGAACGCGCGGCATGGGAACGCGAGAAGGGCGACAACCTCGAAAACGCGATCCTCTCTGGCCTCGGCAAGCGCGATGGCCGGGCGCTGATTATCTCGACCTCTGCGCCCGACGACGCCAACACCTTTTCCCGCTGGCTGGATGAACCCCCGCCCGGCACCTATGTGCAGGAACACCGGCCCGCCTTTGGCCTGCCTGCTGACGATCTGGAAAGCCTGCTGCAAGCCAACCCCGGCGCGACCGAGGGCATCGGCTCCACCCCCGAATGGCTGGTGGCCCAAGCCAAGCGGGCAATCGCGCGGGGCGGCTCGGCGCTGTCGTCGTTTCGGAATCTCAACAGAAATGAGCGCGTTTCCACCGAGGATCGCTCGGTGCTGGTGACGGTGGACGAATGGCTGTCTGCCGAGGTGAACCCCGACCAGCTTCCCCCGCGCGAAGGGCCGTGCATCCTCGGCGTGGATCTGGGCGGCAGTCGCAGCATGAGCGCAGCGGCGTTCTACTGGCCCGACACGGGCCGTCTTGAGGCTCTGGGCACTTTCCCCGCCGTTCCGTCTCTGGCCGACCGTGGGGCCGCTGATGGCGTGTCCGACCGCTACACCGAGATGCAGGAACGCGGCGAGCTGTCCGTCATGGGCGATGCGACGGTTCCGCCCGGCCCGTGGCTGGCCGAGATCGTCAAGAAGCTGGACGGCATCACCCCGGCTTGCATCTGCGGCGACCGCTTCCGCCACGCCGAATTCATCGAGGCGATGGAAAAGGCAGGGCTGGCCCGCGTCCCGTTCATCTGGCGGGGCTTCGGCTGGAAAGACGGCTCCGAGGACATCGAGCGGTTCCGGCGCGCGCTGTTCGACGGCGAGGTGAAATGCACGGCGTCCCTGCTGCTGCGCTCTGCCTTCTCGGATGCCATCGTGCTTCTGGACCCGGCCATGAACGCCAAGCTGGCGAAGGGGCGCAGTCTCGGGCGCATCGACGCTGCGGCGGCGACCGTGCTGGCGGTGGCGCAGGGGCAGCGCATGAAGGCGGCTCCGACCAAGCGGGCGAGGCTGGCATGGGCGTGACGCGCGACGAATGGCGGCGGTTCTCTCGGCCCGTCCTGAAAACCAAACGCTGGCAGGTGCTGCGGCAGATCGTGCTGGAGCGCGACGGCTGGGCTTGCGTGGACTGCGGCACCCGCAAGGGGCGGCTGGAAATCGACCATGTGAAGCCGGTTCGCAGCAATCCCGAGCTGGCCTTTGACCCGGCGAATTGCGCCGTTCGGTGCCCTTCCTGCCACACGAAAAAGACCCGGATCGAGTGCGGGCACCCCGCGCCGATCATCACGCCCGAGCGATCCGCCTGGGCGAAAGCTGTTGCCGATCTGGCGACAAATCCCAACCCGGCAACATGAGGTATCAAATGCTGGATTCTGTGAAAATTGCCCGTCGCCAGTCGGAAATCCGGCAGGCTCTGGCGGGTCTGGTCGGCAAGGAAAACCCGACCGAGGACGAAACCCGTTCCATGGAAAGCATGGATGCGGAATATCGCGTCAACGAGACCCGCTATCGCGCGGCGCTGGTGGCCGAGGATCAGGAACGGCGCGAGGCCGGGGCGGATCTGGAAACCCGCTCGGATCGTGAATATGCCGAGCTGGTGGGCCGGTTCGAGCTGCGGCAGGTGGCGCTGGCTCTGGACGAGGGCAAGGCGCTGTCGGGCGCGACCAAGGAAGTCGTGGACGAGCTGCGCAGCAAGGGCGGCTATCAGGGCGTCCCGGTCCCGCTGGCGGCTCTGGAAACCCGCGCTGGCGAAACCGTCGCGGCTGACCAGATCAACCCCAAGACGATCCGTCCGGTGATCGACCGGCTGTTCCCGGCTTCGGTGGCATCGCGTCTCGGCGTCCAGTCCATCAACATCACCTCGGGCGAGCTGGAATTTCCGGTGGCGACCGCTGGTGCCGTGTTCGGCTGGCAGACCACCGAGCTTGCCAATGTCGGCGCGGCCTCGGCCTATCAGACCTCGGAACGCAGCCTGAACCCCGATCAGACCGGCGGCGCGCAAATGGTCATCAGCCGCAAGGCGCTGAAACAGGCGGGCGAAGGGCTGGAATCGGCCATCCGGCGCGATCTCAACGCGGTGATCGGGACCGAGCTTGACCGGGTTGTCGTGAACGGCTCGGGCGCGGCTGGCGAGCCTCTGGGCATCATCCCCGGCGCGGCGACCTATGGCATCACCTCGACCGCCGTTGGTGCGGCCGCGACCTGGGCGGCGTTCCGGGCGCAGGTGGTGGCGTTCATGGAAGCCAACGCGATCACCTCGGCCAGCCAGGTGAACCTGGGCTTTGGCCCGGCGATCTGGGCCGAGCTGGACGACGCGCTTATCACCGGCACCGCCGTTTCGGAATGGGACCGGCTGACCAAGCATGTCGGAACCCCTGCGATCAGCAATGTCATTCCCGCCGAAACCGCGATCCTGACCGCGACCGTGCAGGGCATCGCACCGGGCTATCTCGGCATCTACGGCGGCGTGGATCTGATCCGCGACCCCTACACCAAGGCGGCATCGGGCCAGCTTGTCCTGACGGCGCTTGTCACGGCGGACTTCACCGTCCCGCGCGGCCTGCAAACCCGCATCCTGACCGGCCTGGGAGCGGTGACGCCCTGATGCTGTGGGGCGGCTTCAACGGTTCGCTTGAGCTGCGCACCGAGGGCGGGGCGACCCGCCTGCGGGGCCGCTTCCCCTATGGGGCGGCAACGGTTCTGGCGACGACCCCGACCCGCAAGCGCGAGGTGTTTGCGGCTCGGGCCTTCGCAGCCCGGATCGAGGCGGGCGAGGATATTCACCTGCTGGCCGGGCATGATTTCGAGAAGCCGCTTGCCAGCCGCTCGGCGGGCAGTCTGGATCTGACCGACACCGACGACGCGCTGGTGTTCGAGGCGCGGATCGAGGGCAGCACGTCCTGGGCGCAGGACTTTCTGGCGGCTCATGCGGCTGGGTTGATCCGTGGGTTGTCGCCGGGGTTCCGCGTGGCGCAGGGCGATGGGGCCGAGATGGTGAAGCGCGACGGCGATGGCCTGATCCGCGTCATTCACCGGGCCGAGCTGTTCGAGCTGTCGGCAGTCACCCGGCCCGCCTATCCCATGGCGCAGGTGGAAGCCCGCTCCTGGGAAACCCATCAGGACCGGCAACCCTATCGGGGTGCTGTTCACCCCCTCAATCGGTGGAGGGTCTAATGGGGATGCTGTCATTTTTCAGGCGGAAAGATGAGAACGCAATTTCGCGCTCTCATGAAACCCGCGCTGTTCAACCCGGCTACACCGCTGCGCTGATGGCGGCGCGTGAGGCGTGGATCAGCGGCGGCTCCGGGCTGGCCGAGCTGACAGGGGCCGTGCAAGCCTCGGTGAGCCTCTGGGAAAGCGGCCTGTCGCTGGCTGACGTGACCGGCACCGACCTGTTGGATCGGCGCTCCATGGCGCTCTGCGCGCGCTCTCTGGCGCTGCGGGGTGAATGCCTGTTCCTGATCCGTGACCGGCTGGTGCCCTGCACCGATTGGGACTTGTCGACCCGCTACGGCCAGCCGCGGGCCTATCGCGTTGGCCTGCCCGAGATCGGCGGCGGGCGCTCGGAAACCGTGCTGGCGGGCGAGGTGCTGCACTTCCGTATCGGCTGCGATGCCGTCACCCCGTGGGCGGGATCGGCACCGCTGGCCCGCGCGAAGCTGTCGGCGTCCCTGCTGCAAGAGATCACCGAGGCGCTGCGCGACGTGTTCCGCGATGCGCCCATCGGTTCGCAGATCGTGCCCCTGCCCGAGAGCAACCCCGAGGACATGGACGCGATGCGGCGCAGCTTCCGGGGCAACCGGGGTTCGGCGCTGGTGATCGAGGGCGTGGCGCAGGCGACGGCGGCGGGCATGAACCCGAACCTCGGCCAGTCGCCAGACCAGCTTTCCCCGCAGATCGACAGGACGTTGGCCGACAAGCTGCTGACCGAGGCCAAGGGCGAGATTTACAACGTGTTCGGCATCCTGCCCGGCCTGACCAATCCGGCCACCACCGGCCCCATGGTGCGCGAGGCACAACGGCATCTGGCGCAGCTGGTGCTGCAACCCATCGCTGGCCTGATGGCCGAGGAAGCCACCGAGAAGCTGGGCGTCCCTGTCGCCATCGACGTGGTGCGACCCATGCAGGCTTATGACCACGGCGGCAAGGCGCGGGGGCTGTCCACGATGCTGCAAGCGATGGCGACGGCGAAAGAGGCCGGGCTGGACCCTGCGACCGTCAAGGACGCGCTGCAATTCATTGATTGGGCGGACTGATGGACAAGATCACGGCGGCAGACCTGACCCTGTTCGGCAGCTTCTACGAGCCGTTCGAGGATACCGACCCGGACGGGCAGGTTATTCAGGACTGGATCTTGCGGTTCACCTGCCCGGTTCACGTTCGGCACCTGCGGGGCGGCGAGGAAGTCATGCAGGCGAGGCTGCAATCCAAGAACCCGGTGATCGTCACCGTTCGGGAATTTGCCGGGGCGCGGGCCGTCACAAGCGAATGGCGCGTGTCAGTCGGCGGCAAGCTCTACAGCATCAAGGAAGATCCGCGACCCGATCAGGCGCGGCGGCTGCTGGAAATGCTGGCCGAGGGATAAGGCGGGGTGCGCCTGCGGGATTCTGATCTGTTCCCCGCGAAGCATCTGGGATTAGACGGTGAGTGCCCGGTAGCATAGGACCACAACCCCGTCACGGCGCGGCCTCTTTCCTTTCATGGGGGGCGCGGCGCAGGTTGCCACGGTTCACCACGGGGGCAGCCAACGCGGCACGAGCAAGTGCCACAGCCCGCGTCAGGGCAAGGGGCCGGGGCAGCGGGGGAACCGCGCACCGGCCCCAATTCATTCGCCAGCACGCGCGTGGAGGAACGTCACTGGTCGCGCGACCAGTGAACGGACCTACACCCCAATTCATTCGCACACGCGCGCGTGGAGGAACCTTCCCAACTTGGGTTTCAGAAAAACCCAAGTCACATTCGCACACGCGCGCGTGGAGGAACCCGGATCAAG
>NZ_JAEHFP010000014.1 GCF_016446475.1 Paracoccus binzhouensis
CGGGGCGGGCGCGGCGACCTGGGGCGCCAGAGCCGGGGCCGGGGCAGCGGCGGGCGCGGCCACGGCCTGCACGACCTGCTTGTTCTGCTTCGAGAGGCTGACGGTCAGGCGATCGTTCTCGTCATATTCGCGCTTGACGGTCAGTTCGGTCAGCTCGTTGCGGTTGAGCAGCTCGGCAAGGGCCTGGATGAAGGCGACATCGCCCTCGTGATGGCGCTTTTCGTGACCAGCTTCTTTGGAATCGTCGCTCATGCCGTCCTCTGGAGATCGTTGTTGGTGCCGCGTTCTCTGCGCGGCGGCGTTGGGGGCTTATAAACCGGACTGGAAGCCGAGGGAAAGGGATTTGCCGTCTAGCGCCGGCGTTTCCAGCGCCGATGCACCCAGAACCATTGCTCCATATGGGCGCGCACCAGCCGCTCCAGATCGTCGTTCAGCGCCTGCATCATGGTCCGCGGATCGCTGTGCGGCACCGGCTCGCCGACCTCGACGCGGAAGCTCAGCCCGTCGGGCTGGCGCACCCCGGCAATGGGCAGGATCAGCGCGTCGTAGCGCAGCGCCAGTTCGGCCGGGGTCAGCACGGTCCTGGTGGGCAGGCCGAAGAAGCGCAGTTCGGTGCCATGGTCGTCGAACTGGTCGAAACCCAGCGCCATCCAGCCGCCGCCCTTGAGAAAGCGCAGCATCGCGGCTAGCCCGGCGCGACCGCGCGGGAACATCGGCTCGGCGATGGCGCGCATGGCGGGGATGTAATGGCGGTTGAAGGCCTCGTTGTTCATCGGCCGGTAGAGCGCGCCGACCGGCCAGCCGCGCCCCGAAAGCGCGGCCCGCATGGCGTCGTAATTGCCGAAATGCGCCACCGCCAGGATCACCGGGCGTCCTGCCTGCGCGGCCTGTTCCAGCGCCGGCAGGCCGGGGCCGGTCAGCGGGTCGGCGGCATGGATGCGGTCGGTGAACTCTGTGCCGGAATAGATCTCGGCCAGCGAGCGGCCGGCATTGGCCGGCACGGCGCGCAGCAGCTGGCGCACCTCGCTTTCGGTCAGGTCGGGCCGCGCCATGGCCAGGTTGGCGCGGATGCGGCTGCGCCAGCCGGCCAGCGGCCCCAGCACATGGGCGAACAGCCAGCCCATCGCGGGGATGCGCCGGCGATAGGGCAGCAGCCGGGCCAGGCCCATGATGGCGAGGAAGGCGCCGTTGGCGATGCGGTCGCGCAGGGCCACCGGCTCGGGTATGTCGGTCTCGCTCATCGCGGTCCTGTTCAGCCAGTTCTGTCAGGCGGGCCGGTTCATCGCGCGGGCCTCGCGCATCCAGACATATAGCCCCGCGGCCACGATGATCAACGCGCCGATCACCGTCCAGAGGTCGGGCAGGGTGCCCCAGATGAGCCAGCCCCAGAGCCCGGCCCAGATCAGCCCGGTATAGCCGAAGGGGGCGATGGCGGCAGCCTCGGCCAGGGCGAAGGCGCGGATCAGCAGTGCCTGCGCCGCGGTGCCGAGGCTGCCGAGCAGCAGGAAGGCCCAGAGATCGCCGGGTGCGATGGGCTGCCAGAAGAACGGCACCGCCAGCGAGGACAGCACCGAGCCGACCAGCGCCGACCACAGCACCGAGGTGGCGGTGGAATCGCTGCGGGCGATGCGGGTCAGGATCGCGCCGGCGGCATAGGTAAAGGCGGCGACCAGCGCCAGCAGCGCCGCCGGATGGAAGACGCCGGCGCCGGGGCGGATGATGACCAGCGCCCCGCAAAGCGCGGCGAGGATGCCCAGGATGCGGCGGATGCCGATGGATTCGCCCAGGAAGATCGCGGCGCCCAGCGTGATCAGCACCGGGTTGATGTCCATGATCGCGGTGGCCTCGGCCAGGCCGATGAATTGCAGCGCGCTGAAGAACAGCAGGATCGAGCCGAGCTGCGTCAGGCCGCGGAAGAACTGCACCGCCGGCCGCCGGGTGGCGAGCGCGCCGCGCAGCCGCGGCGCGAAGATGACCGCGACGATGGCCAGGTTGGTGACGAAGCGCGCCCAGACCACCTGCACCGGATGGTAGAGCGTCGAGAGATGCTTGCCGGTCGCATCCATCAGCGTGAACAGGAAGATCGCCAGCAGCAGCAGCAGGATGCCGCGCAGCTGCGTGGCACGGCCCGGATCGCCCGCCGGGGCGAGGATCGGCGGCAATGCGCCGGGGATGGGTTCGGGCGGTGTCATGGCGGGTCCCTCGTGCCGCCGTTATGCCTTCGGACGGCGGCGGGGTCCATGGGGCGCGCGGATGCCGGGCCGCGCCGTCGCCTGAATATTTGGGAAACGGTGCAAGGCAGCCGCGGCGGCTTTCCCGGGGCGCCGGGGCATGGGTATTTGGGGAGCAAAGAAGCCGGTTGGATAGGAAGGGGCCGCGCCAGGGTGGGCGCGGCCCGTCAGGGCTTAGCCGAGCAGGCGGCGGGCCTCGGCGACGGCGGCTTCGGCGGTGATGCCGAATTCCTTGTAGAGCGTCGGTGCCGGGGCCGAGGCGCCGAAGCCGGTCATGCCGATGAAGCCGGAGGCTTCCTCGCGCCCGCGCTCGCCCAGGAGCAGCCAGTCCCAGGGCTGGCGCACAGCGGCCTCGATGGCAATGCGCACGGTGCCGGCGGGCAGGACCTGCCGGCGGTATTCGGCATCCTGGTCGCGGAAAAGCTCCATCGACGGCACCGAGACGACGCGGGTCGGCACGCCCTCGGCCTCGAGCGTCTCGCGCGCGGCGACGGCGATCTCGACCTCGGAGCCCGAGGCCATCAGGATCACCCTGGGCGCGGCGCTGGCCTCGCGCAGCACATAGGCGCCGCGGGCGGTCAGGTTCTCGCCCGCCTGTTCGCGAAGCGTCGGCAGGTTCTGGCGCGACAGGGCCATGACCGTCGGGGTGGAGTCGCTCGACAGCGCGATTTCCCAGGCCTCGGCGGTCTCGATCAGGTCGCAGGGGCGCAGGGTCAGCGTGTTGGGCGTGGCGCGGCAGATCGCCAGGTGCTCGACCGGCTGGTGGGTCGGGCCGTCCTCGCCCAGGCCGATGCTGTCATGGGTCATGACATAGGTCACCGGCAGGCCCATCAGCGCCGAAAGCCGCATGGCGCCGCGGGCGTAGTCGGTGAAGCACATGAAGGTGCCGCCATAGGGGCGCAGGCCGCCATGCAGCCAGATGCCATTCATCGCCGCCGCCATGCCGTGTTCGCGGATGCCGTAATAGATATAGCGGCCCCGGCGGTTCTCGGGCGTGAAGGCGCCCAGATCCTTGGTCCTGGTGTTGTTCGAGCCGGTCAGGTCGGCCGAGCCGCCGATGGTTTCCGGCAGTTCGGGATTCACCACCTCGAGCACCATCTCGCTGGCCTTGCGGGTCGCGACCTTGGGCTTGCTGGCCAGCGCCTGCTGCTTCAGCGCGGCGATGGTGGGCGCCAGCCGGTCGCTGACCCCGCCCGAGATGCGGCGGGCGAATTCGTCGCGGTTTTCCGCCGCATCGACGCGGGCGGCCCAGGCTTCGCGTGCCTCGCGGCCGCGGGAGCCGATGGCGCGCCAGTCGGCCAGGATGTCCTCGGGGATCACGAAGGGGCCATGTTCCCAGCCATAGGCGGCGCGGGCGGCGGCGATCTCCTCGGCCCCAAGCGGCGAGCCATGCGCGGCCGAGCTGTCCTGTTTCTTCGGCGCGCCGTAGCCGATGATGGTCTTGCAGGCGACCAGCACCGGGCGGTCGTCCTGGCCGCTGGCGGCGTCGGAAAGCGCGCGCTCGATATCGGCCGGGTCGTGGCCGTCGCAGGACAGCGTGCGCCAGCCCGAGGCCTCGAAGCGTTTCAGCTGGTCGGTCGAATCCGACAGCGACACGCGGCCGTCGATGGTGATGTCGTTGTGGTCCCAGAGCACGATCAGGTTCTTCAGCTTCTGGTGGCCGGCCAGGCCGATCGCCTCCTGGCTGATGCCCTCCATCAGGCAGCCGTCGCCGGCGATGACCCAGGTCTTGTGGCTGCAGAGATCGGAGCCGAACTGGGCGCGCATCGCCTCTTCGGCGATGGCGAAGCCGACGGCGGTGGCGATGCCCTGGCCCAGCGGGCCGGTGGTGGTCTCGACCCCCTCGGCATGGCCGTATTCGGGATGGCCGGCGGTGATCGAGCCCCATTGCCGGAAGTTGCGGATCTGGTCGAGCGACATCTGCTCGTAGCCGGTCAGGTAGAGCAGCGAATAGATCAGCATCGAGCCGTGGCCGGCCGACAGCACGAAGCGGTCGCGGTCGAACCAGTTCGGCGCGGCGGCGTCGAATTTCAGGTGGTTGCGGAACAGCACCGTGGCGACGTCGGCCATGCCCATCGGCATGCCGGGATGGCCGGACTGCGCCGCCTCGACGGCGTCCATGGAAAGGGCGCGGATGGCGGTGGCGAGGCGCCAGTGGGCGGGATCGGCCTTGCGGCGGGCAGCGATGTCCATATCGGGATTTCCGTGCTGTTGGATGGCGGCAGGTCCTGATAGGCAGGCAGGCGCGCGGTTGCAAGCCGCGTCGGGTTCGGACAGGGCGGTTTGGCATGACTGAAGACGTCTCGATCATCGGCTTTCGCCAGGACCGGATCGGCGCAAGGCTGATCTGCCTGCTCAATGTCATGCGGCTGGCGCGCAGGTTCGGGGTGAAGGGGCGCTACCTGTGGCTTTCGGAACCCGGCGGGCCCTATCCGGAACTGGTCGATCCGCGCGATTTCCTGTCGGCCGATTTCGTGGCCGAGCATATCGCCGTGGTCGAGGCCCCGCCGCAGCGGGCCGGGCTGCAGAACCTGCGCGCCGTGGCGCCGGGCATGAACCGTGCCGGCTTTGCCAAAGCCCTGGCCGAGGGACGGCGCTATGAATGCGACGCCATGTCCGAAGTGGTCTGCTTCATGGACGAGAAGCCGGCCGAGCTTGCCGCCGAGATCCGGGCGGTGGCGCGTCAGTTGACCCTGTCAGAGCGGCTGTGCCGGGCGCTGGAAGACGCCCGGCGCATCGTTGCCGGGGCCGGCGGCGGCAGGCCCATCGCCATCCATGTCCGGCGCGGCGACATCCTGGACGGCGATCCCTGGTCCTATTCCTCGTGGTCGTCGAAATATGTGCCGGACGAATTCTTCCGCGCCTTCATCTCGGGCAGCCAGGGCCCGGTCATCGCCTTTTCCGACACGCCGGCCGCCATCGCGCATCTGCGCCAGGGCGATCCGCGGCTGCTGGCGGGGGACGACCTGCTGGATGCCGGCGCCCTGTCCCCGGCCGAGCGCGACCTGCTGGAGCTGCTGCTGATGGCCGGATGCGCCAAGGTCGGCGCGCCGAGCCACAGCGCCTTCTCGCGCGCCGCGGCGCTCTTGGGCGGCTGCCGGATCGTGGCGCTGCCGAACGATCTGCCCGGCGGCCTGCGGCTGCAGGCCTATGATGCCCTGCTGGCGCGGGTGATCGACCGGCCCGACAGTTTCTTCGCTCCGGGCGATCTGGCGCAGAGCGCCAGCTATGCGGCGCGTCACGCCATGACCAGCGGTCGCGGCAGCGCGCTGGTCGATGCGCTGGCTCCGTGCGAGGCGCTGCTGGAGCGTTTCCCGTTCCTTTACCGCGAGCTTGCCGTTGCCGCCTGGGCCGCCGGCCGGGTGCAAAAGGCCCGCAAGCTGGCGCGGCGGGGGCTCGATTCGCCGCTGATCCGCAACCGCGACAAGCCGCCTTGCCGGCAGGTGCTGCTGATGACCGAGGCGCAGGCCGGGGGCACCGGCATTGACGCCGCCTTCCTGGGCATGATCCTGACCGGCCGCGCCGCCGAGGGGCCGATCATGCCGGTGCTGGCGCATCGGCTGGTCGCCCAGGGCAGCGCGGCGGCGCGGGTGCTGCTGTTTCCGCCGGCGCTGCTGGGCGCTTGTGCCCGGCCCGATCCGCTGGGCGGCAAGGCCGAGGCGCTGCCGCTCTGGGCCCTGCGCATCGACTGGTCGGAATTCGTCCGCAACCCGGCGCTGCAGGGCGAGATGCTGCTCTGGCCCGATATGTGGCGCAAGCTGGCCCCTGCCGCCGCCGGCCTGGCAGAGATTGAGGCGGCGCTGGCTGCGGGCGGCAGGCCGGAACTGCCCGGCGGCGACGGTGCGGCGCGGCTGGGCTTCTGCGCCGCCATCCTGCGGCTGCATGGCCGGCTGAAGCGCGCCTTCGCGCTGCTGCACTGGCTCGACGAGGCGCAGCCCGGCCAGGCGCTGACCCGCAAGCGCCTGGCGGACGGCTGTTTCGCCGCCGGCAACCGCAAGGCCGGGCATCGCTGGCTGGATGCGGCGCTGGAACTGGCGCCGGGCAACGCCATGCTGCTGCTGTCTCAGGCCCTTCGCGCCGCCGAGGAGGGCGACGACGCCCGCGTCGCGGCCCTGGCGCAGGTGGCGGCCGAGGCCTGGCCGGAGTTGCGGCTGGAACAGGCAATCCGGCAGGCGCGGCGCGGCGGAATGCCCGCCGGGCGCTGATCGGCGGCCCGCCGTCCGCGCGATCGCCGGAAAGGATTTGCCAAAGCCGGGCAGAGCCCGCAACCTGCCGGTAAAGTGCAATCCGGACAGGGGGTTTCCAATGGCAAGGTCTGCAACATCCGCGGTGGAGCCGGTCGACGAGATCCTGCCGCCGCTGCGCATGGCGACACTGGGCCTGCAGCATGTGCTGGTCATGTATGCCGGCGCGGTGGCGGTGCCGCTGATCGTCGGCCGGGCGCTGAAGCTTGCGCCCGAGGACGTGGCCTTCCTGATCTCGGCCGACCTGTTCTGCTGCGGCGTGGCCACGATCATCCAGTCGCTGGGGGTGACGCGCTGGTTCGGCATCCAGCTGCCGGTGATGATGGGGGTGACCTTCGCCTCGGTCGGGCCGATGGTGGCGATGGCCAATGCCTATCCGGGGCCGGACGGGGCGCGGATGATCTTCGGCGCCATCATCGGCGCCGGCATCGTCGCCATGATTATCGCGCCCTTCGTCGGCCGGATGCTGAAATTCTTTCCGCCGCTGGTCACCGGCACCATCATCCTGGTGATCGGCGTCACGCTGATGCGGGTGGGGATCAACTGGATCTTCGGCAACCCGGTCGGGCCGACCGCGCCCAAGCTGGTGGACCCGGTCGCGGCGGGTTGGCTGAACCAGCTGAAGGATCTGGCCGGAACCGGCGCGGTGCCGGCGCTGCCCGAAGGCTTCGCCCCGGCGCCCAGCGTGCAGAACCCGCTTTACGCCCAGCCGGTCAACATCGCCATCTCGGGCGTGGTGCTGGTGGCGATCCTGCTGATCGCACGCTTCGGCCGCGGCTTCGTCGCCAATATCGCCGTGCTTCTGGGCATGCTGATCGGCGCGGCGCTGACCATCCTGCTGGGCCAGATGACCTTCGACAAGGTGGCCGAGGCGCATTGGTTCGGCATCGTCGCGCCCTTCCATTTCGGCATGCCGATCTTTGACCCGGTGCTGATCGTGACCATGGTGCTGGTGATGATCGTGGTGATGATCGAATCGACCGGCATGTTCCTGGCTTTGGGCGAGATGACCGGGCGCGAGATCACCCCGCAGCGGCTCAGCGCCGGGCTGCGCACCGACGGGCTCGGCACGCTGATCGGCGGCATCTTCAACACCTTCCCCTATACCTCCTTCAGCCAGAATGTCGGGCTTGTCGGCGTCACCGGCATCAAGAGCCGCTTCATCTGCGTCGCCGGCGGGCTGATCCTGATCCTGTTCGGGCTGGTGCCCAAGATGGGCGCGGCGGTGGAATCGCTGCCGACCCCGGTGCTGGGCGGGGCGGGCCTTGTGATGTTCGGGATGGTCGCCGCGACGGGAATCCGCATCCTCTCGACGGTGGATTTCGCCGGCAACCGCAACCACCTGTTCGTGGTGGCGGTGGCGCTCGGCTTCGGGATGATCCCGCTGATCGCGCCCGACTTCAAGCAATGGCTGCCGCATGCCATCCACCCGTTGATCGAATCGGGCATCCTGCTGGCCACCATCGCGGCGGTGGCGCTGAACGCCTTCTTCAACGGCACCGGCGGCAGCGCCGAGGACGCCAAGCGCGCCGCCAGCATGGCCGATCACTGATCGGCGGCGGGTTCGCGGGGGGGCGGGGCCTCGGCCAGGGGGCGGATGCGCAGGCGGGTGACGCGGTTCTCGCGCCGCGCCACGACCTCGAACCGATAGCCGTGGAAGGAAAACACCTGGCCCGGCGTCGGGATCGACTGGGCCATGTGGATCACCAGCCCGGCCACGGTATTGGCCTCGTCGTCCGGCAGCGACCAGTCCAGCGCCCGGTTCAGGTCGCGGATGGTCATGGCACCGTCGACCAGATAGTCGCCCTGCGCGTTCGGCGCCAGTGACTGCGCGGCGTCCATGTCGTGTTCGTCGGTGATCTCGCCCACGATCTCTTCCAGGATGTCCTCGAGCGTGATCAGCCCGCGCAGGCTGCCATATTCGTCCACCACCAGCGCGAAATGCGTGTGGCGTTTCAGGAATTCGCGCATCTGCTCGTCCAGCGAGGTGGTGTCGGGCACGAAATAGGGCGGCATGGCGGTGCTGAGCACGTCGAAGCTGCGCAGCGCCTCGGGGCCGCTTTCCTGCAGCGCCTTGCGCACCCCGCGCAAAAGATCCTTGGCGTGGATCACGCCGATCACGTTCTCGCGCTCGCCGCGATAGACGGGCAGGCGGGTATGCGGGCTTTGCAGCACCCGGTCCAGCACCGCCTCGGCGGAAAGGTCGGCGTCGATCATCTCGATCCGCGAGCGATGCAGCATGATCTCCTCGACCGAGCGGTCGCCCAGGTCAAGCGCGCCCATCAGCCGGTCGCGCTCCTCCTTCTGCACGGCGCCGCTGGACTGGGCGATGGCCAAGGCACCGGCGATCTCCTCCTGGACGGAAAACACCGGGCCGGACTGATGCGCGCGGATCCCGAACAGCGCCAGGATGCCGCGCGCGACCAGCCGCACCGCGGTCACGGCGGGCGACAGCAGCCGGGTCAGAAGGCCGAGCGGTCGCGCGACGCGGCCGGCCACCGCCTCGGGGGCAAGGCTGGCATAGGTCCTGGGCAGCACCTGGGCAAAGACCAGCACCAGCACGGTCATCGCCAGCGTCGCCGTCGCCACGGCGCCGGAGCCCATGAGCCGGGCGAAGAGCGCGGTGGCCAGGCTGGCGGCCAGGATGTTGACGACATTGTTGCCCAGCAGGATCGAGCCGAGCAGGCTTTCGCTGTCCTCGGTCGCCGCCAGCGCCCTTTGCGCGCCCGCGTCGCCCTTGTCGGCCCGGGCCCGCAGCTTGCTGCGGCTGGCGGCGGTCAGCGCGGTCTCGGAGCCCGAGAAGAAGGCCGAAAGCCCCAGCAGCACCAGGATGGCGGCGCCGGTCAGCCAGAGGGCCGGGTCATGGCCGGCCGAGGCGGCAGCGGGGGCCGGATCGGCGGCCGGGACGGCGGCGGCCGCGGTCAGCAGGGCGATCATGGCGCCTCGCCCCGGCGGCGCCTGGCCAGCGGGTGATGGTTCAGCACCAGGTCGCGCATCCTTGCGTCCAGCACATGCGTATAGATCTCGGTCGTGCCCAGGTCGGCATGGCCCAGCAGCGTCTGGATGGCGCGCAGATCGGCCCCGCCTTCCAGCAGATGCGTGGCGAAGGCGTGGCGCAGCACATGCGGCGAGACGCGCGCCGGGTCGATCCCGGCGGCGAGCGCCAGCTGGCCCAGCAGGCCGTTCATCGCCTGCCGGGTCATGTGCCCCTCGCGCGAGGCGGCCGGGAACAGCCAGCGTGCGCCCTTGCCGGCAACCAGCCGGCCCAGCGGGCTGTCCTCGGGCGCTTGGTCGCGCAGCCTGAGCCAGGCGGCCAGCGCCCGGCGGGCCGGGTCGCTCAGCGGCACCATGCGTTCCTTGCCGCCCTTGCCGCGGATCAAGAGCAGCGTCGGATCGCCCCGGCAGGCGCCGACCGGCAGCGCCACCAGCTCGCTGACCCGCATCCCGGTGGCATAGAGCAGTTCCAGCAGCGCCTGGTTGCGGGCGCGCTCGGTCTCGTTGCGGCCCAGCCGGGGCAGGGCGTCGAACATGGCCTGCACCTCGGCCCGGTCCAGGGTCTTGGGCAGACGCTGCTGGCGGCCGGGACCGCTGATGCGGCCGGCGGGATCGTCCTCGCGCCAGCCTTCTTCCAGCGCGAAGCGCATGATCTGCCGGATCGAGGCCAGCCGCCGCGCCCGGGTCGCACGCGACAGGCCCTGCGCGTCGCAGAAGGACAGGTAATCCTCGATCCCCTCGCGCGGGACCGAAAGCAGGGTCTGGCCGCGCCGGTCCAGCCAGCCGGCGAAATCCTTCAGGTCGCGGCCATAGGCCAGCAGCGTGTTGCGCGCCGCGCCCGCCTCGGCTGCCTGCGCGTCCAGGAAGGCCGAGATGCGGCCCTGGTCGCCCAGCCTGTCGCCGCCGCCGCCGGTCATGGCGCGCTCATGGTGCGCCGCCGCTGCCCGGCGGGGGCAGCAGCAGCGGGGCCAGAACCAGCTCGACCATGGCCTGGCGGGCGATCTCCTGCTGGCCCAGGGCGCGCAGCACCCGCAGCCCCTGCGCCGCGCGGGGCAGGTCGCCGTCCAGTCCGGCATCGACATCGGCCATGGCGCCCAGCAGCGCCTCGCCGCGCCTGTCGGCCAGGATGAGCTGCGCCGCGCCTTCCGGCACGTTGCGTTCCGACGGGCCGAGGAAGGCCGGGAACAGCAGCGCCGCGCGCTCGCTCGCCTCGCCCTCCGGCGGGGCGGATTCGGGCTCGCCGCCGGCAAAGCGCAGCAGCCAGAGGTCGAAGGCCGGGGCATCGGCGGGCGGGTCCGACACCACTTGCGGCTGCGCCGCCTGCAGCGCCAGCCACAGCGCGATCCGGCCCGGCCGGCCGTCCAGTCCCAGGGCGCCCAGCTCGGCCCCGGCCATCTCGGCCAGCGCCGGGCCCAGCCCGGCCGCGACCATGGCCTCGAAGGCCGGCGGCAGCGCTTTGGCGACGGCGGCCGTGTCGCGCAGCACCAGCGCGTCGTTCAGCGCCTGCATGGCGGCGGCGCGGTCCCAGACCCCGCCCGAGGCGGCCGGCTTCTGCTCCAGGTAGATCATCCGCAGCTGCGAGGCCGGGATGGCCCCGGCGCGGGCCAGCCGCTCGGCCGCGTCCAGCCGCGCCTTCCAGCCGCCATTCTGGTCCAGGTCGGCCAGCGCGAAGGCCAAGGGCAGGCTGGTCGAGGGCAGGGGCTGGCCGATCGCCTCGTGCAGGCGCAGTTCCAGCGGCGTGACCACCGGCGGCGGCACCAGTTCCTCGGCCGAGTCGGAATAGCCGTCGTCCAGATAGTGCGCCAGCAGCGTCGCCATCGGCGGGTCGATCTGGCCCATGGCCTCGGCGCCGTGGAAGACCAGCGCCGCCGCGGTCCAGTCGCCGCCAAGCGCCAGGCAATAGATCCGGGCCGGGAAGCTGGGCGCGACGCCCGGCGTGCGGTCCATGATGTCGCAGCCCTGCGCCTCGTCGCCGGACAGCAGGGCGATGTCGAACAGGCGCCGGAACCGCTCGGGATCGCCGGGGCCGGCGGCCTTGAGCAATTCCTTGGCCGCGCCGGTGGCGCCCATGTCCAGAAGCTTGTCTACCCGCGCCAGGAACAGCGCGCCTTCCTGCCCCGGTTCGGCCCGGGGCGGGCGCAGCTGCGCGGCCAGCAGCCGGCGTTCCAGCCGTCGCAGCGCCGGCAGGCGCGGGGCCGAGCGGCCGATCAGCTGCACCAGCACCGCCGAATCGCTGTCGCCCCACAGGTCCGCCGGCAGGCCGGCCGTGCGGGGCGAGACGGTGCCCTTGCCGTCCGGGTTGCCCTCGCCCAGCCGGGTCACGCCGACCGGCTCGACCGCGCCGGTGGGGGCGATGTCGCGCTTGCTTTGCCGCTTCAGCTCGGGCGGGCGCGGATCGCCGGGCCGCCAGGACGAGATGTTGTCCGGCGGCTGCACGCTGCCCGACAGCCAGTCGCTGGCCGAAAGCGGCGGTTTCGCCGCTGCCGGCTGCGCGGAAGCCAGGCCCGCCGCCAGGGCAAGCGCAAGGCCAAGATGGGGGCGTTCAGTCGAGGTCATCTTGTCCCGCATCGGTGCCGGCCGCTTGCGGCGCGGTTTCGGCCGCCGCCTGCTCCGGAGCGGGAGCGGGGGCGGAGGCGGGCTCGGCCGGGACGGGCGTCTCGGCGCCCAGGTCCAGCTCGACCGGCATCCGCATCTCGCGCGGGTCCGAACTCATGTCGCCGAAATAGGCATAGCCCGTCAGCCCCGCCAGAATCAGCAGGACCAGAACCGCCACCAGTTTCAAAAGCCGCATGAAATGCCCTTTCCGCCTCGATCCATTGCCGGTCTCACGCCGGTTCTCGCGAAATATATATGGCATTTCCCGAAAGATCACGCCATCAGTCACAGCCGTTGCAAATGACGGGGCCGGTGGGGTGATGCGGCGGAATATCGTGCTGATCGGGATGATGGGGGCGGGCAAGACCGCAATCGGCAGCGAGCTTGCGCGCCGGCTGCGCCGGCCGTTCTCGGATACCGATGCCGAGATCGAGCGCGCCGCCGCCATGACCATCCCCGAGATCTTTGCCCGCGACGGCGAGGAATTCTTCCGCGCCCGCGAATCGGAGGTGCTGGGCCGAGTCCTGGCCTCGGGGCGCGGCATCGTCTCGACCGGCGGCGGCGCCTGGCTGCGCCCCGAGAACCGCAGCCGCATCGGCGAGGAAGGGGTCTCGGTCTGGCTGGATTGCGATGCCGACACGCTCTGGCACCGCGTCCGTCACCGGCCGACCCGGCCGCTGCTGCAGACCGCCGACCCGCGCGGCACGCTGGAGCGGCTGCTGGCGGAGCGCAGCCCGGTCTATGCGCTGGCCGATATTCGCGTCCCCGCGCAGCGCGGCGACAGCATCGAAGAAACCGCGAATCGTGTGCTCGACGCCATCCGGGCGCATGATCCCGCGATCCTGGAGGGCAAATGAGCACCGAAACCGCGCATGACACCGTTCACGTGGACCTGGGCGCGCGTTCCTATGACGTGCGCATCGGCCAGGGCCTGCTGGCCCGGGCCGGCGAGGAGATCCTGGCACTGGCCGGCCGCCGCCGCGTCGCCATCCTGACCGACGAGACGGTGGCGGCGCTGCACCTGCCGGCGCTGCAGCAGGCGCTGGCGGGCGCGGGCATCGAGGCGCCGGCGCTGGCGCTGCCTGCCGGCGAGGCGACGAAATGCTGGGCCGAACTGGGCCGCGCCGTGGAATGGCTGCTGGCGCAGAAGGTCGAGCGCAAGGACCTGGTGATCGCGCTTGGCGGCGGGGTGATCGGCGATCTCGCCGGTTTCGCCGCCGCGATCCTGCGCCGCGGCGTGCGCTTCGTGCAGATCCCCACGACACTGCTGGCGCAGGTGGACAGCTCGGTCGGCGGCAAGACCGGCATCAACAGCCCGCAGGGCAAGAACCTGATCGGCGCCTTCCACCAGCCGGCGCTGGTGCTGGCCGATATCGACGTTCTGGGCACGCTGAGCCCGCGCGATTTCCGCGCCGGCTATGGCGAGGTGGCGAAATACGGGCTCTTGGGCGACGAGTCCTTCTTCGAGTGGCTGGAGGCGACGGCCACCGCCCTGGCCGCCGACCCGGCGCTGCGCCAGCGCGCCGTGCGTCATTCGGTCGAGATGAAGGCCGGCATCGTCCAGCGCGACGAGACCGAGCAGGGCGAGCGGGCGCTGCTGAACCTGGGCCATACCTTCGGCCATGCGCTGGAATCGGCCACCGGCTATTCCGACCGCCTGCTGCATGGCGAGGGAGTGGCCATCGGCTGCACGCTGGCCTTCGAGCTGTCGGCGCGGATGGGCCTGTGCAGCCAGGAGGCGCCGTCGCGGGTCGCGGCGCATTTCGCCGCCATGGGCCTGCCCTCGCGCGTGGCCGAGATCCCCGGTGAATTGCCCGACGACGAGGCGCTGGTTGCGCTGATGGCGCAGGACAAGAAGGTGCAGGACGGCCGGCTGCGCTTCGTCCTGGCGCGCGGCATCGGCCAGGCCTTCGTCACCGACGCGGTGGACCCGGCGCAGCTGCGCGCGGTGCTGGCGGAATCGCGGCGCTAATCGCCGCGCCGCCGTTCCGGTTCCGGGTCGCCGTGGGACAGCAGGCCCGTGTCCACCACACCCTCGCCATAGCCGGTGAGGTCGCGCGGCATTTCCGGCGGGCTCTCCTGCGCGTCGGGGCGCGGTGGCACCGTCTCGTCATGGCCCAGCTTGGTGTCGCGGTCGCGCCGCAGCGCCGCCCGGCCCAGCATCAGAAGCGTGATCGGCGTGGTCGCCATGATGAAGATGCCGACCATCAGCTCGTGCAGGACCAGGCGGCCTTCCAGCAGGGTGAACATCAGCATCGAGGCCAGGATGATCAGCAAGGTGCCGTAGCTGTAGCCCAGGGTCGGCGCATGCAGCCGCTGGTAGAAGCTTTTCAGCCGCAGCAGCCCGATGCCGCCCAGCACGGTCAGCGTGGCCCCGATGACGACGAACAGCGCCACGATCAGCGCCGCCCAGGGCGGCAGAAGCTCGAGATGCCTCATTCCACCACCTCGCCGCGCATCAGGAACTTGGCCGCGCAGACCGTAGTGACGAAACCCAGGACGGCGATGACCAGCGCGCCCTCGAAGAAGAAGACGTTGCCGTTGCCCATGCCGATCACCAGAAACAGCAGCATGGCGTTCATGTACATGGTGTCGAGCGCCAGCACCCGGTCCTGGGCGCGCGGCCCGCGCAGCATCCGCCAGCAGGCCAGCCCCAGGGCCAGGATCAGGGCGATCTGGGCGTAGCCCAGGGCGAAGCGCAGGATTTCGGCGGTCATTCGAAAATCTCCATCAGCAGCGCCTCGTAGCGGTCGCGGATCAGCGCCTGCCAGTCGTCCTCGCTACGCAGGTCCAGCACATGCAGCAGCAGCCGGCCGCTTTCCCGTTCGAACTCGATCCAGGCGGTGCCGGGGGTCGCGGTCAGGATGATCGCCAGCATGGCGATGGCGTTCGGTTCGCGCAGCTGCAGGGTCAGCTCGACGAAGCCCGAGTGATAGGCGGGGTGGTTCGGTCCCAGGACCAGCACCCGCGCCACCGCGAGGTTCGAGCGCAGGATGTCCAGCGCCACGATGAGGAACAGCCGCGGAATCGCCAGCCAGCGGCGGAACTTGGGCTTGGGCGGGTGCAGGTGCTCGACCGACCAGCCGGCGATCAGGGCGATGACGGTGCCCAGCACCAGGTTGCCCAACGAAAAGCTGGTCAGCACCAGCCACATCAGCACCAGCGCCAGCGACAGGACGGGATGCGGGATGGCGCGGCTCATTCCCCGCCCTCCTGATCCTGGCCGGCATCGTCGGCGGCGGTCGGGTCGGGGGCGCTGTTCTGCGCCGGGGCGGCGCGGACGTCCTGCGCCCCGGCCAGCACAGCGTTGCGATAGATCCCCGGTTCCAGCAGCGCCAGGGCGGTGGCGCGGGTGTAGTTAAGCAGTGCATCGGCGCGCACCGTCTGCAGGGCGATCATCGCCAGCAGCAGCACCACCGGGATCACCTCGAGCGCCAGGATGCGCGGGGTCGGGCCTTCCTCGGCCCAGAAGCGGCGGATGCCGAAGCGCATCAGCGCGATCAGCGCGCCCAGTCCCGACAGGATCAGCATGGCCGCATAGATCCACAGGATCACCGGCAGCGCGCCCGAGGTGTGCAGGTTGTCCTGCACCGCACCCTGCAGGATGGCGAACTTGCCGATGAAGCCCGGCATCGGTGGCAGGCCGGCGATCATCGCCGCCACCAGGGCAAAGCACATCGCCATGGTCAGCCAGCTGACCGTGCGGGTGCTGGCCGGAGTGGTCATGTCCTCGACCGTGTCGAGCCCCATCGGCGCCCAGCGTTCGCTGAGCGGATCGGCGACGTCCTCGGCCGGGGCGCCGTCGTCGTTCTCGTCCTTGCCCGCGTCGCCGCGGCTGACCGGCTCGGCGATCAGGAAGAAGGCCGAGATGGCGGCGGTCGAGCCGACCATGTAGTAAAGCGCGCCCCCCAGCATCCCCGGCCCGCCGCCCGCCTGGGCAAAGCCTACCGCCGCCAGCACCGTGCCCGAGGAGATGATCGCCAGGTAACCGCCCTTGCGCGTCAGTTCCGGCGTGCCCAGGATGCCGATCATGCCGAAGCCCATGGTGAGCACGCCGCCGATCATCAGCGCCGGCGCGCCGAACCCGGCCGAGGGTCCGGCATCCGGCCCCAGCACCAGAAGCGACAGCCGCAGGATGACATAGATGCCGACCTTGGTCATGATCGCCATGATCGCGGCGGCGGGCGGCGAGGCCGCGCCATAGGTCGGCGGCAGCCAGAAGCATAGCGGCCAGGCCGCGGCCTTGATCAGGAAGGCGAGGCCCAGGAAGGCCGCTGCGGCGTGGAACAGCATCCGCTCGGCATCGTCGAGCCAGTAAAGCGCCCGGCCGATATCGGCCATGTTCAGCGTGCCGGTGGTGCCATAGACCAGCGCCACCCCGATCAGGAAGAACAGCGAGGCCGCCAGGTTCACCGCGATGTAATGCAGCCCGGCCTTGATCCGCTCGGGGCCCGAGCCGTGCAGCATCAGCCCGTAGGACGCCGCGAGCATCACCTCGAAGAACACGAACAGGTTGAACAGGTCGCCGGTCAGGAAGGCGCCGTTCACCCCGGCCAGCAGGAACTGGAACATGCTGTGATAATGCTGGCCCTTGCCGTGCCAGCCCGCCGCCGCATAGATCAGCGACGGCGCCGCCAGCAATGCGGTCAGCATCACCATCATTGCCGAAAGCCGGTCCAGTACCAGCACGATGCCGATCGGCACCGGCCAGTCCCCCAGCCGGTAGAGGCCGACCACCGTGCCGGCCTGCTCGCCCGCGGATTTCACCCCGGCCATCAGCTCGACCGAGGCCAGGAAGGTCAGCCCGACCGCCACCAGCCCCATGACCAGCTTGGTCTGGCGGTTGCGGTCGTTGTAGAACAGCATGATCGCGCCAGCGACCAGCGGCACCAGGATCGGCGCGATCATCAGGTGGTTGGGGGCGATGCCTTCGTTCATCATGGCCGGCGCTCCCGCCCGTCGACATGGTCGGTGCCGGCGACGCCGCGCGCCGCGATCATGACGACAAGGAACAGCGCCGTGGTGGCGAAGCTGATGACGATGGCGGTCAGCACCAGCGATTGCGGTAGCGGATCGGCATAGGCGGTGGGATCGACGAATCCGCCCTTGGGCATGATCGGCGCCGCGCCGATGTAAAGCCGGCCCATGGCGAAGATGAACAGGTTCACGCCATAGGCCAGCAGGCACAGCCCGACGATGACCTGATAGGAGCGCGGCCGCAGGATCAGCCAGACGCCCGAACCGCAGAGCACGCCGATGGCCAGGGCCAGGATCAGTTCCATCAGGCGGTCTCCTCGGGCTCGTCGGTGGCGCGCGGCCGCGGGGCGACGCGCAGCGACTGGTGGGCGATGGCGATCAGCATCAGCACGATGGCCCCCAGCACCAGCGAGAAGACCCCGAAATCGAACAGCATCGCGGTCGAGAAGGGCACCTTGCCGATCACCGGGATGTCCAGATATTGCGCATGGGCGCTGAGGAAGGGATAGCCGAAGATCCAGGCGCCGGCGCCCACCGATGCGGCGATGGTCAGCCCGAAGGCCATCCAGCGCACCGGCAGCACGGTCAGCCGCGCCTCGACCCAGCGCACGTTCGCGGCCACGTATTGCAGCAGCAGGCCGATGGCCAGCGTCACCCCGGCCGCGAAGCCGCCGCCCGGCAGGTCATGGCCGCGGAAGAACAGATAGGCCGAAAGCGCGATGATCGGCGCGAACATCCATTGCATCAGCACCGCCGGCACGAAGAGATAGGCCTCCAGCGCCTGTTCCTCGGCGTCGAGCTGCGGGCGCGGGCGCTCGACGCTTTCCGGCGCCGGGCGGAAGCGGCGCAGCAGGGCATAGACCGTCAGCCCGACCACGGCCAGCACGGTGATCTCGCCGAAGGTGTCGAAGGCGCGGAAATCGACCAGGATGACGTTGACCACATTGGTGCCGCCGCCCTCGACATAGGCGTTGCGCAAAAACCAGTCACCGACCGAAGCGCCGGGCTGGGTCAGCAGCACCGCCAGCGCCAGCGCCGTCATGCCGGAGCCGCAGGCCAGCGCGATTAGCAGGTCGCGGAAGCGGCGCGAGCGGGCGGCGAAGGTGTTGTCGCCGGCGATCTCCTCGCTGCGCTTGGGCAGCCAGCGCAGGCCGAGCAGCAAGAGCGCGGTGGTCGCGATCTCGACCAGCAGCTGGGTCACGGCCAGGTCCGGGGCGGAAAGCCAGACGAAGGTGGCGCAGGTCACGAGGCCGGCGCCGCCCATCAGCACCAGCGCCGCGAAACGGTGGTATTTCGCCTGCCAGGCGGCGCCAAGCGCGCAGGTGCCGCCGACCAGCCACAGCAGCGCGAAGACCAGCTCGCGCGAGCTGACCGAGGGCATGGGCACCACCCAGTCCAGCGTGCCAAGCGCGAACCAGGCCCCGGCCAGGCCCAGCAGCACGATGGCGCGCAGCTGCGCCTGCAGCCCGTTCGCCGACAGGACCCGCAGCGCCAGCCGCGGCAGGCGGATCGAGAACAGCTGCAGCAGCCAGTCGAAGCCGCGGCCGAAATCCAGCCGCCGCATCAGCCGGGTGCCGTCCTCGCCCGAATCGATCAGCCGGCGCGGCAGCAGGTAGATCAGCGCCCCCAGCGACATGGCGATCAGGCTCATGACCAGGGCCGGGGTGACGCCATGCCAGATCTTCAGGCTGAAATCCGGCAGGTCCGGGCCGACCACGGCCTGGCTTGCGGTCTGCAGCCAGGGGGCCAGGACCTGCTGCGGGGACATGCCGATGGCCAGGCAGATCGCCACCAGCACCGCCACCGGAAGGCGCATCAGCAGCGGCGGCTCGTGCGGCTGCTGCGGCAGGTCGGTGGCCGGCGGGCCGAAGAACACGGTGACGATGAAGCGCAGCGAATAGGCGGCGCTGAACGCCCCCGCCAGCACCGCGACATAGGGCGCCAGGTTGTCCAGCGGGCTGCCATTGTTCCACAGATAGGTGGCCTCGAAAAACATCTCCTTGGAGAGGAAGCCGTTGAGCAGCGGCACCCCGGCCATGGCGCCCGAGGCGATGATCGCCAGCGCCGCGGTGACCGGCATGGCGCGCGCCAGCCCCGACAGGCGGCGCATGTCGCGGGTGCCGGTCTCGTGGTCGATGATGCCGGCGGCCATGAACAGCGAGGCCTTGAAGACCGCGTGGTTGACGATGTGGAACACCGCCGCGATCAGCGCGAAGCGGGTGCCGATCCCGGCCAGCGCGGTAATCAGCCCCAGGTGGCTGATGGTGGAATAGGCCAGCAGACCTTTGAGATCATGGCGGAACAGCGCCACCACCGCGCCCAGCAGCAGCGTCGCCAGCCCGATCCCGGTCACCAGCTGAAACCAGGCATCGGTGCCGCCAAGCGCCGGGTGGAAACGCAGCAGCAGGAAGACCCCGGCCTTCACCATAGTCGCCGAATGCAGGTAGGATGAGACCGGCGTCGGCGCTGCCATGGCATTGGGCAGCCAGAAATGGAACGGGAACTGCGCCGATTTGGTGAAGGCTCCGAACAGGAACAGCAGCAGGATCGCCGGATAAAGCCGGTGGCTGGTGATCTGCGGCCCGGCCTTCAGCACCGTGTCGAGATCGTAGCTGCCGGCGATCTGCCCGATCAGGATCATCGCCACCATCAGCCCCAGCCCGCCCGAGGCGGTAACGATCAGCGACATCCGCGCCCCGTCGCGCGCGTCCTGGCGGTGGAACCAGTAGCCGATCAGCAGGAACGAGATCAGGCTGGTCAGTTCCCAGAACACCACCAGCATGATGATGTTGCCCGACAAGAGCACGCCCGACATGGCGCCGGAAAAGGCCAGAAGGCAGGAATAGAGCCGCGGCACCGGATCCTCGGGCGCCATGTAATAGCGCGCGTAAAGGATGACCAGGAAGCCGATCCCCACCACCAGAACCGTGAACAGCCAGGAAAACCCGTCGATGCGGAAGGTCAGGTCCAGGCCGATCGAGCTGACCCAGTGGAAGGTGCCGGTGATGCTGCGCCCCTCGGTCACCGCCGGGTAAAGCACGATCAGGATGGCCAGCGCCACGATCATCGTCAGCCCGGCGAGCCAGGCTTCGGCGTTGCGCGCTCCGATGGGCAGCGTGGCCGCCAGCGCGGCTGACACGAATGGCGTCAGAACAAGCAAGAGCAACAGGTTCTGTTCGACCATCGGCGTCCTTCTGCGGTTCGGGGGCTTGGCCGATCATAGCCGCCGCGGGGCGGAAAACACAACCGAGCCAATCGGGAAAACCGACGCAAAAATCGCCGATCAGGAGGATTTTATCGCCCCGCCTGACCGGGCCCTTCGGCGGGCGCGAGGGCGGGGCTAGCCGTCGCCCAGCCGCGACACGTCCCGCACCTGCCCGCTGGTCGCCAGCAATTCCCGGGGAACGGGATGACTGATGAAATGCACCGGGCTTGCCGTGGGGCCGTAGGCGCCGCAGGCATGGATGGCAAGCAGGTCGCCTTCCTCCAGCCGGGGCAGGGCGACGCCGCCGCCGAGCTTGTCGATCGAGGTGCAGAGCGGGCCCGAGATGTCCTGCTTCTCCTCGGGCCGGGTGCCGTCCTCGTCGCCGCCGACCCGGTGCATGATGTAGTTGCGGCGCAGGACCATGCCGAAATTGCCCGAGGCCGCCAGATTCGCGTTCAGCCCGCCGTCGCAGATCGCGATGCGGGTGCCGCGCGATTGCTTGACCGAAACGACTCGGGTCACGAACCAGCCCGCCGGCCCGAGCAGGTAACGGCCCAGCTCCAGTACCAGCCGCGTCGAGGGGAAACGCCCGGCGAAGGCGTCGAGCTCCGGTCCGACCTCGGCGGCGATGGCCGCAAGGTCGAGCTCGCTTTCGCCGGGATGGTAGGGAATGCCGAGGCCGGCGCCGAAGACCAGCTTCTGCGGAACCAGCGCCAGCGCCGCGCAGATCTCGGTAAAGACCTGCATGAAGACCCGCCAGTTCTCGCAGATCGCCTCGGGGCGCAGGCATTGCGTGCCGGAATAGATGTGCAGCCCGACGATGCGCAGGTTGGGCAGGGCGGCGATGCGCGGCAGGATCTCGGCCGCATCCTCGACATCGACGCCGAAGGGGCTGGGGCGCCCGGCCATCTGGTCGCCGAAGCCCTTGGGGACCCGCGAAGGCGCCAGGCGCACCAGGACCGGCTGCACGCGGCCGAGTTCGCCGGCGATGGCATCGGCAAGCTCGGCCTCGCGCAGGCTTTCCAGCACCAGTTCGCCCAGGCCCCCGGCGATGGCGGGGCGCAGCTCGGCCGCCTGCTTGGCGGGGCCGGTGAAGCTGATGCGCCCGGCTTCCCAGCCGGCCTGCATGGCCAGCCCGAACTCGCCGCCCGAGGAAATGTCGAGATGGTCCAGCCGGTCGCGCATCCAGGACAGCAGCGCCGGGTTGGGGTTGCTTTTCACCGCGAAGCTGATGGCGAACCAGCGGCCCAGATGGGCGCGCAGATGTGCCAGCCGCGCCTCGACCAGGTCGGTGGAATAGACATAGGCCGGGGTGCCGAAACGGTCCGCCGCCTCGGCCAGCAGCCGGTCCGGCGCTTCGCTGCGGGTTGCGGCGGACTCAGCCAAGGCTGTCGACATAGGCCAGGATCGCGTCGATGGTGTCGAAATTATCCAGCGTCACGTCGCCCGGCTGCACATGCACCCCCGCCTTGCTTTCCACGAAGCCGATCAGCCCGACCATCGAGACCGAATCCAGCATCCCGGTCGAGAACAGCTCGGTATCGCCGTCGATGGGCTGGTCGAGGTTCAGCTCGGTCTGGACATAGGATATCAGCGCTTGCTTGCTCAGGCTCATGGTCTCATGCCTTCTGTCGTTCCTGCGAGGGGGCGGCGGCCTTGGCTGCCGAAATGATGGCGGGGCGATCCAGCTTGCCGCTGGCGGTGCGCGGCATGGCGCCGTCCCAGCGATGGATCCGCTGCGGACGCATGTAATGCGGCATGGCGCGGGCGCAATGCGCGGTGAGCGCGGCCTCCTCCGTCTGCGGCAGATAGGCCACGGCCACGTGAACCGCCTGGCCCAGATCGGCATCCTCGACCCCCCAGGCCACCACATCGGCGACCAGCCCGCTTTGCGCGATCGCGTCCTCGACCTCGGTGGGCGACAGGCGGAAGCCCAGGGTCTTGATCATCTCGTCCATGCGGCTGACGAACCAGAGATCGCCGTCCTCGTCCACGCGCACCAGGTCGCCCGACCAGACCACCGGCTGATCGCCCAGGATATGCGCAAGCTCGGGGCAGGGACGGATCTTCTGCGCCGTCACCTCAGGCTTTTCCCAATAGCCCATGCTGACCAGCGGCCCGGCATGGACCAGCTCGCCCTGCTCGCCCGGCCCGGCGATGCCCTGGCCGTGCTTGACGGCGAAGACCTGGGCATTGGGGATCTGCCGGCCGATCGAGCCCATCTTGGCAGCGAATTTCGCCGGCGGCAGGTAGGTCGAGCGGAAGGCCTCGGTCAGCCCGTACATCAGGTAGATGTCCACGCCCGGAAACACCCGCGGCAGCGCCTGCAGGATGTTCGGGGGGATCTTGCCGCCGGTATTGGTGATGCGCCTCAGCGCCGGCAGTTCGGCCGGATTTTCCAGCAGCAGCCGCACGATCTGGTTCCAGAGCGGCGGCACCCCGGCGATGCCGGTCACCGCCTCGGCCCGCGCCATGCGCACGATCTCGGCCGGCATGGTCAGCGGCTGGTGGACGATGGTGCCGCCGACCAGCAACATGGTGGTCAGCTGGTTCAGCCCGGCATCGAAGCTGTAGGGCAGGACCGAGAGCAGCCGGTCGCCTTCGTCCAGCCCCAGGTATTGCGCGACCGAGATCGCGCCGACGCGGATGTTGCGGTGCGACAGCATCACCCCCTTGGGCGCGCCGGTCGAGCCCGAGGTATAGATGATCATCGCCAGCCCTTGCGGGTCGCATTCGTCGGGCGCGGAGCCGCGGTCGGCCGGCAAGGCCGCCCACGGGTCCGCGCCCTGGACAAGGCCCTCGGCCTTGCCCTGAACCAGGTAAGCCGTGCCCTCGGGCAAGGCGTTCTCTCCCGCAAGGCCGTCCAGCGCGTTGCGGGGCAGGATCACCGCCCGCGCGCGGCAGTCGCGGGCGACATAGGCCAGCTGCGCGGCGGTCCAGCGGATGTTCACGTTGACGACCACCGCGCCGATCTTCCAGGCGCCGAGCATGGCCGCGGCCTCGTCGATGCCCTTGCGCAGGTGCACGATCACCCGGTCGCCGGGGCGGATGCCGCGCCGGGCCAGCCAGTCGGCCACGCGCCCGGCCTCGGCCGCAAGTTCGGCATAGGTCGCCGAGCGGTCCCGATCCACCGCCGCCAGCTTCCCGGCACGGGCAGGAAGGTTGTCGGCCAGCAGGCGCCACATGCAGCGGTCGAAATCCTCACTCATTCTCGGCGGCCTTCTTCCTGGCGGCAAAGATCGGCAGGCTGGGATAGATCCGGGCCGGCGAGCCGATCACCACCGAATCCGAGGGCACGTTGGTCGACACCGCCGTGTTGGCGCCGATCCGCACCCTGTCGCCGATGCGGATGGCGCCCAGCACGGTCGAATTCACGCCGATGAACACGTCGTCGCCGATCACCGGCGCGCCGGGGCGCATGTTGGTGCCGATGGTGACGTTGTGCATGACGCCGCAGCGGTCGCCGATCACCACATCGGGATGGATCGAGAGCGAGCCCTCGGCGTGGATGATGTGGAAATCCGCGCCGATCCTGACCTGCGGCGGGATCCAGACCTTGGTCACGTTGAGGATGAACAGCTTCATCAGCGCATAGGGCTTGCGCGCCAGCCAGCGCAGCGCCGGGTTCCGCAACCCGATGGCCCAATGCCCGTATCGGTAGATCGCCAGCGAGACGAAGGCCGGGTCCGTCAGCGAACTGCCATGTCTCCTGTAGTCATCCCTGAGGGTTCTGAACATCACCACGCACTTGCTAATCAATTGGGCAGGAAAATCTGGCTACCGGACCCATATTCCAATGTCTTGCGAGAAACTCAACCTGACTGTTAGGACGGGTTTTCAGGGTTCGGTATCCGCGATCAGATCCAGCGTGCGGCGGATCTGGTCCCATTCCACACGATAGCCGCCGGCGGTGCCCGAGCCCACGACCATGGCATAGCGCTGCTGCCAGCAATCCGTCAGCAGCTTCAGCGAGGTGGTCACCCGGTCCGCCGGCTGCAGGGTCAGCAGCGTGCCGCCGGGCGGCATGGCGATGACGCCATGGGCGAGCTGGCTGCCCTCGACCCCCACCACCAGCCGGGCGGCGCCCGCCGCCTCGGCCATCTGGTCGGCGTCGTGGCGGTCGATATAGAGCGTGCGGAAGCCGTATTCGGCCTCCAACCGCTCGGCGATCTCGGCCTCGTTCTCCAGGATGCGGGCATCGCCGCTGGCGCCGCGGAAGATGAAGACCCCGGGCAGCGGCTCCAGCGCCCGGTCCTTGAGGATGCGGGCACGATTCTCTTGTGCGCGGGCGCGGCGGTGGCTGTTGTTGTGCAGGTCGTCGAACAGGATCAGCTCGTCGAAATGCACATCGCTGATGCGGTGCGGGGCCATGCCCAGCAGGGCCTCGTAGCGCGCGATATGCCCGCCGCGCACCGGGGCCGAGGTGACCGGCGCCCCGGCCGTCTCGGCCAGGCGATAGGCCAGGCAGTCGTTCAGCAGCCAATTGCCGAACCAGCGGTTGCCGATCCAGCTTTCGTAAAGCGCGCCGGACCGGGTTTCGCGCGGCCGCGGGTAGGTCAGGCCGGAATGCCTGCGCTGGCGCAGGTGGCGCTCGGCCCCGCGCGCATGCAGCACGCCATCGACGAAATCCACGTCGCGGAAACGATAGCCCATGGTCGGCGGCGTGGCCTCGGCCGGATCGCCGCGCATCTGCGCCAGGATGTCGGGCAGGCCGCCGAATTCGGTCCGGGCGATATGCTCGGCCTGGTCGGGCAGCCAGATCCCCGGCGCGATCTCGACCACCTCGGCCGGGCAGATCTCCCAGCGGTCGACGGCAGTGTCGAAGAACGCCGCCCGGCCCAGACCGAAAAGACGACGCAGGCGGTTATGGATCGGTCTGAGGGAATGCATGGCGTCTCGGCTGGCGGGATCGGGGCAAGTTTAGGGGGCGAGGCGAAAGGCGCAAGCGGGATCAACCGCTTCCGGGAAAATCCTCCACTTTCAGGACCTTGATCAGCGTTTCGGCGATCATGGCATGGTCCCTGGCCGCAGGGTGCCACAGGCAGGCCTTGCGACGTAGGCTGCCCAGGATCACCAGCCGGTTGGCCATGCCCCGGGCGGTCAGCTGTGCCGAGACGCTGCGATGCGCCTCGACCAGTTCGGGGCCGTATTCGCCGAAGGCGAGAAGCACGATCAGCGCCCCGGGATTTTCCCGCAGGCGGGCGGCGGCGAAATCGGCCAGCGCCGGGGCGAAATCGTGGCGAAGCTGGTTCTTGTCTGTCCAGCGCTCGCCCGGGGCCAGTTCGGAGCCGAAGACGTTCGAACCAAGCGCGATGACGACGATGTCGGCCGGGCGTTGGGGCAGGGCGGCCGCCGCGGCATCCCCCGGCAGCGCCCGCGGATAGAGCCGCTCCATGGTGCGGTCGGGATCGGTGCCGTCGTAATTGCGCAGAAGCCCGATGCCCGAGCGGGCGATCATCCGGTAATCGGCGCCGAGCGCCGCCGCCAGCTGCGGGCCGAAGCTGCGGCTGGTATCGGTGGCGGCATAGATCTCCTCGGGGCTGCAATCGCGGTGCTGGGCGGTATTGGCGAAGCCGACCGTGTCGGAATCGCCGATGAACTCGATCAGCCGCCCGGGCGGCGGCGGCGGCAGGGCCCGGGCCGAGCCGTCGAGGAAGAAGCCGCCGAACAGCGCCGGCCCCCGCGATTCGCTGATCTTTTCGGCGCGGATCACATGCGGGCCGGGTGCCAGCCCGTCGATGCGCAGATCCTGCCGGCCGGGGCGCGAAAGCTCGACCGCCCGGCCGTCCAGCACCACCCGCCAGCGATTGACCGCATCGCTGAAGCGCAGGGTGATGCCGGTGCCCTCGAACCGGGCCGAGGCATGGAATCCCGGCCATTCGTGGCGATAGCCCCGGCCCGCGGGACCGGGGGCGGCGCGCCCCGTCACCTCGGCGGTCAGGGCGGTGAGGCCGGGTCGCTGCGGGACCAGACGGGCCTGGAAGCCCGCGCCCTCGGCCAGGCTGATGCGCGGCACCGGCACCATCGGCCGGGCCGGCCGCGGCCAGGCGAAGAAGCCGACCATCGCAACCAGCGCGATGCCAAGCGCCATGACGCCGATCGTCCTGATTCGTCCTGCCCGCATGGAAACCAACACACCTGCCGCTGCCACGATCCTGACCGAAACCGGGCGGCAAATCCAGCCATGCCGTCAGCCGCGGAACCGGGCCAGAACCCCGATCGCCTCGCGGATGTCGTAATGGTGATTGCCGATGAAGAAGCCCTGCCGGTCGATCTCCTCGGCATGGGTCATCAGCCCGTGCAGGCGGTGATCCATCATCCGCAGCACGGGATTCTTGGTGAAATTGCCGCTGACGATGGGCCGGGTCTCGAAACCCAGCGCCCCCAGCCGGGCCAGCACCGCGCGCCGCGTCAGGCCGGTTTCCGGCCGCAGCATCAGCGCAAAGCCGAACCAGCTGCTTTCGCCGGTCTCGCGCTGGATGCGGAACAGCGGGTGATCCGCCATCGCCTCGACCCAGCGGGCGCCGTTCTCGCGCCGCCCCGCGATCAGCCGCGGCAGCTTTTCCAGCTGCGCCCGCCCCAGCGCCCCCGACATCTCCAGCGGCCGCAGGTTGTAGCCGGGCAGGACGAAGCGAAAGCTCTCCTCGAAGGGATCGTCGCTCTTCTCGCCGGTCACGCGGTTGAATTTCGGCAGGTTGCGCGTCCAGCCATGCGCCCGCAGCGCCAGCAGGATGTGGTAAAGTTCCTCGTCATCTGTGACGACCAGCCCGCCCTCCATGGTCGAGATGTGATGCGAGAAGAAGGTGGAAAACGCCCCCATCACCCCGAATGTGCCGCATTGCCGGCCGTCGAACCTGGCGCCCATCGATTCGCAATTGTCCTCGATCAGCACGATGCTGCGCTCGCCGATCAGCGCCCGGATGGCGTCGAAATCATTGGGATTGCCCAGCAGGTTCACCGCCATGATCGCACGGGTGCGGGGGCCGATCGCCCCGGCCAGCGCCGCCAGGTCATAGTTCAGCGTCTCGGGGTCGATATCGACGAATTTCAGGTGCAGCCCGTATTGGTGCAGCGGAAAGAAGGTGGTGGACCAGGACACCGCCGGCACGATCACCTCGTCCCCCGGCATCAGCCGCAGGGCGGGGTTCTGCGTATGGCGCAGCGCCGCCACCATGGCGAGATTGGCCGAGGAGCCGGAGTTCACCATCACCGCGTAACGGCTGCCGGTGAAGCGGGCGAATTCCGCCTCGAAGGCCGCCACCTCGGGGCCCATGGAAAAGCGGTCCGAGTCGATCACCCGCTGCAGCGCGGCCCGTTCCGCCTCGTCCCAGCTGGAAGTGGCAAGGGGGAAGCGGCTCATGGCTGGTGCTCCAGATACCAGGCATAGGTGGCGGCGATGCCCTCGCGCAGGCCGGTTTGCGGCGCCCAGCCCCATTCCGTCTGTCGCGCCACGGACAGGAGCTTGCGCCGCATGCCCACCGGCTTGCCCAGGTCGTGGGTGAAGCGGCCCTGCCAGCCGATCACCTCGGCCACGATGCGGTAATAGTCGTCGATGGCGTGATCGTCCCCCGGGCCGACATTCATCACCGGCGGCAGCGCCGAGGGATCGGCCAGCGCCCGCAGGATCGCCTCGGCCAGGTCGCCGGCATACATGAACTCGCGCCGCGCCGTGCCGTCGCCCCAGATCTCGACCGTAGCGTGACCCTCGACCCGGGCGCGGTGGATCTTGTGGATGATGGCCGGCAGCAGGTGCGACTGCCGGGGGTCGAACGTGTCATGCGGGCCGTAAAGGTTGCAGGGGATCAGCGTGCGCCATTGCAGGCCGCGATCCTCGCGGCAGGCATAGTCCACCAGCCGCATCGCCAGGATCTTGGCCAGCGCATAGCCTTCGTTGGTGGGTTCCAGCGCGCCGGTCAGGATCTGCTCCTCGGACAGGTCGCGGCCCAGGTCGCGCGGATAGACGCAGCTCGAGCTTAGGTTGATCAGCACCGGCACGCCCGCCTCGCGGCAGGCGGTGACCAGGTTCAGGCCGATGCGGGCATTCTCGGCCAGGAACCGCACCGGCTCGGCCATGTTGGCCTGGATGCCGCCGACCAGGCCCGCGGCATGGACCACCGCATCGGGGCGATGCCGCGCCAGCCAATCGCGCAGGGCGCGGGCGTCGCACAGGTCCAGCTCGGCCCGCGCGGGCGCCAGCACATCCCAGGCGGCGATGCCCGGATGGGCGCGCAGGTTGCGCCCGACCATGCCGTTGCCGCCGGTGACGAACAGCCGCGCCATCAGCGCCCCTCGGCCGAGGCCGGCAGGCCCAGCCCGTGACGCTTCAGCAGCGCATGGCGGCGCGCCGCCTGCAAGTCGGCGGCGACCATCTCGGCGATCATCTCGCGCAACCCGGTCTCGGGCCGCCAGCCCAGCCGCTGATGCGCCTTGGCGGCGTCGCCCAGCAGGCTGGCCACTTCGGCGGGGCGGAAATATTTCGGATCGACCCGCATCACCACGTCGCCCGGTCTGACCGCCGGCGCCAGATCGCCCGCGACCGAGGCGACCACCGCCACCTCCTCGAGGCCCTTGCCGCGGAATTCCAGCGCCATGCCAAGCTCCTCGGCCGCCCAGATCAGGAACTGGCGCACGGAATGCTGCTCGCCGGTGGCGATGACATAGTCGTCGGGCGCGTCGCATTGCAGCATCAGCCATTGCATCCGCACATAGTCGCGGGCATGGCCCCAGTCGCGCAAGGCGTCGAGATTGCCCATATAGAGGCATTTCTCCAGCCCCTGGGCGATATTCGCCAGCCCGCGGGTGATCTTGCGGGTGACGAAGGTCTCGCCCCGGCGCGGGCTCTCGTGGTTGAACAGGATGCCGTTGCAGGCAAAGATCCCATAGGCCTCGCGATAGTTCACCGTGATCCAATAGGCATAGAGCTTGGCCACCGCATAGGGGCTGCGGGGATGGAAGGGCGTGCGCTCGGTCTGCGGCGTCTCGCGCACCAGCCCGTAAAGCTCGGAACTCGAGGCCTGGTAATAGCGCGTCACCCCCTCCAGCCCCAGGAAGCGGATCGCCTCCAGAAGCCGCAGCGCCCCCAGCCCATCCACGTCGGCGGTATATTCCGGCGTCTCGAAACTGACCGCGACATGGGATTGCGCGCCCAGGTTGTAGACCTCGTCCGGGCGCACCTCGGCCATGATCCGGGTTAGGTTCGAGCTGTCGGTCAGATCGCCGTAATGCAGAAAGAAGCGCGGCGATGTCTCGTGCGGATCCTGGAAGATGTGATCGACGCGCTGGGTGTTGAAGGACGAGGCGCGGCGCTTGATGCCGTGCACCTCATAGCCCTTGTCCAGCAGGAACTCGGCCAGGTAGGAGCCGTCCTGCCCGGTGACCCCGGTGATGAGCGCCTTCTTCACCATTCATCCTCCTGGCCCGTCTTCTTTGCTCTTCAAATACCCATGCGACCGCGCAAGCTTCGCTGTCCTCTGGGTATTTCCAGAGCAAAGAAGAACGCAGGCGCCGCCCGAGATCGTCTTGCCCGGCGCCTGCCTTCACCGTTTCCCCAACATCCTGCGGCCGCGCCTTCCGCACGGCCGCAGGGCTCATTTCGCCGCGTCGAAGACCGACTGGTAGATCTCCTTCAGCCGCGCCACCGCCTCCTGCGGCGACATCTCGATCGACTCGCCGGTGCGGCGCGCGGTCAGCTCGACCTTGTTCGCGGCCAGGCCGCGCGGGCCGACGGTGATCCGCCAGGGCAGGCCGATCAGGTCCATGGTGGCGAATTTCGCCCCCGCCCGCTCGTCGCGGTCGTCATAAAGCGGGTCAAGCCCCTGCGCCTTCAACTCGGCATAAAGCGCCTCGCAGGCGCCGTCGGTCGAGGCGTCGCCCTGCTTGAGGTTGACGATGCCGACATGGAAGGGCGTCACGCCCTCGGGCCAGACGATGCCCTTGTCGTCATGGCTGGCCTCGATGATCGCGCCCAGCAGGCGGCTGACGCCGATGCCGTGCGAACCCATATGCACCGGCACGCGCTGGCCGTCCGGGCCGACGACCGTCGCCCCCATCGGCTCGGAATACTTGGTGCCGAAATAGAAGATCTGCCCGACCTCGATGCCGCGCGCCTGGCGGCGGCGGGCCTCGGGAACCTGCTCGAACAGCGCCGGGTCGTGGGTCTCGTCGGTGCGGGCATAGCGGCTGGTGAACTCCTCGAGCACCGCCTGGCATTCGGCGACGTTGTCATAGTCGATGGCGCGGTCGCCGAATTTCAGGTCGGTGATCTCGCTGTCGTAGAACACCTCGGATTCGCCGGTCTCGGCCAGCACCAGGAATTCATGGGTATAGTCGCCGCCGATCGGCCCGCCATCGGCGCGCATCGGGATGGCCTGCAACCCCATGCGCTCGTAGCTGCGCAGGTAGCTGACCAGGTGGCGGTTATAGGCGTGCAGCGCGTCTTCCTTGGTCAGGTCGAAATTGTAGCCGTCCTTCATCAGGAATTCGCGGCCGCGCATGACGCCGAAGCGCGGGCGGATCTCGTCGCGGAACTTCCACTGGATGTGATACAGCGTCAGCGGCAGGTCCTTGTAGCTGTTCACATGCGACCGGAAGATGTCGGTGATCATCTCCTCGTTCGTAGGGCCATAGAGCAGGTCGCGCTTGTGGCGGTCCTTGATGCGCAGCATCTCCTCGCCGTAATCGTCATAGCGGCCGCTCTCGCGCCACAGGTCGGCCGATTGCAGCGTCGGCATCAGCATGGCGATATGGCCGGCGCGGGCCTGTTCCTCGTGCACGATCTGCTCGATGCGCCTGAGCACCTTGAAGCCCAGCGGCAACCAGGAATAGATGCCTGCTGCCTGCTGCTTGATCATGCCCGCCCGCAGCATCAGCCGGTGGCTGACGATCTGCGCCTCTTTGGGGTCTTCCTTCAGGACGGGCATGAAATAGCGCGACAGACGCATGGCGAAATCCTCATGGTGGCCGGGACGAGTTAGCGCAGAGCGGATAGCGGGGCAACGCCCTTCCTTGCAAGCGGCGGCGCGACCGTCCACATAGGAACCCGAACGCGGGGACAGGAGCGGAAGACAGCCATGCAATTGCCGGTGCACAAACAGGTCCTGTATTGGGGCGGCGCGGCCCTGGTGCTGCTGCTGGCGCTCTGGGGGCTGGGCAATGCCATCATGCCCTTCATCATGGGCGCGGCGGTGGCCTATCTCCTCGATCCGCTGGCCGACCGGCTGGAGCGGCTGGGGCTGTCGCGCACCGCCTCGGTCGTGGTGATCACGCTCTGCGGCCTGCTGGTGGTGGTGGCGCTGTTCCTGCTGCTGGTGCCGGTGCTGGTGCGCCAGACCACGGCGCTGATCGAGACGGCGCCGCAGATGTTCCAGCAGCTGCAGCGCTTCCTGATGACCCGCTTTCCCGAGATCTTCACCGAGGGCAGCCCGGTCAACACCGCGCTGACCAACATGGGCCAGCAGATCAGCGAGCGCGGCGGCCAGCTGGTCAGCACGCTGCTCGGCTCGGTCATGGGCGTGGTCAGCATGGTCATGCTGGTGGTCATCGTGCCGGTGGTGGCCTTCTACCTGCTGCTCGACTGGGACAACATGGTGGACCGGCTGGATGAGCTGCTGCCCCGCGAGCATGCCGGCACCGTGCGCCGCCTGGGGCACGAGATCGACGCGGCGCTGTCGGGATTCGTGCGCGGGCAGGGCATGGTCATCCTGATCCTGGGCACCTTCTATTCGGTCTGCCTGGGGCTGATCGGCCTGCCCTTCGGGGTGGCGATCGGGGTGATTGCCGCCTCGCTCTCGTTCATTCCCTATGTCGGCGTGCTGGTCGGCGGCGCCACCGCCATCGGCGTGGCGCTGTTTTCCTTCTGGGGCGAGCCGGTCTGGATCGGCGCGGTGATCGCGGTCTTCGTCATCGGCCAGATCGTCGAGGGCAACTACCTGCAACCCAAGATCGTCGGCGGCAGCATCGGCCTGCATCCGGTCTGGCTGATGCTGGCCCTGACCGTCTTCGGCACGCTGTTCGGTTTCGTCGGGCTGCTGGTCGCGGTGCCGGCGGCGGCGGCGCTGGGGGTGCTGGTGCGCTTCGCGGTCGCGCGCTACAAGGAAAGCGCGCTCTATACCGGGCGCGAGGTGCCCTCGCCGCCGCCCCCGCCCACCCTGGTCGAGCTGGTGCCGCGCGGCACCACCGAGCGCGCCCGCCAACTGGCGCAGATGTCGCGCGACGTGGCGGTGGCGCAGATCCAGCGCGAGGAGCACCTGGCGCATCTGCTGGAGGAGCACCAGCATCGCCAGCAGGCCGGCGAGGTGCCGGATGCCGAGGGTCCGCCCTCGCCCTCGGAGCTTTGGGCCGAGGCCCGCGAGAGCCGGGAAGGCAAGGGCGGCTGAACGGTGGCAAGGCAGCTGACCCTGGACCTGACGATGCCTCCGGCATCGACGCGCGATGATTTCCTGATCACCTCGGCCAATCGCGACGCGCTGGCCATGCTGGACGCGCCGGCGCGCTGGCCGCAGGGGCGGCTCTTGCTGATCGGGGCCGGCGGCGCCGGCAAGTCGCACCTGGTCGGCTTCTGGGCGGCCGAGCATGGCGCGCAGCTGTGTCAGGCCTGGACCCTGACCCCCGCCAATGCCGGCGATCTGGTGCACCCTCAGGGGGCGCTGGTCGTCGAGGACGCGCATGAGATCGGCGGCAATGCCGCGGCCGAGCAGGGGCTGTTCCACCTGTGGAACCTGGCGGGCGCCCGGCAGGCGCTGCTGCTGATCACCGCGCGCACGCCGCCGCGCGACTGGGGGGTGATGCTGCCCGACCTGCGCTCGCGGCTGGAAGCGGCGGCGCAGGCGATCCTGGGCCCGCCCGACGACGCATTGCTGCCGGCGGTGCTGGTCAAGCTGTTCGCCGACCGCCAGATCCAGGTCGCGCCCGAAGTGGTGGACTGGCTGGCCCTGCGCATGGAGCGCGACCTGGACCTGGCCCGCCGCCTGGTCGCCGCCATCGACCGGGAATCGCTGGCCGACCGCCGCGCCATCACCCGGCGCCTGGCGGCCGAGCTGCTGGACAAGCTCTGCCCCTCCGACGCATGATCGCCGCGCATTTTTCCCGAAGTTCCGTGACATGACCCAGGCCGATTTCCTGAAATCCCCCTTTCCCACCCCTCGGGCGCTGCCCGAAGGCGCGCCCGAGGGGCCGGCGCGCTTCTTCAACCGCGAGATCAGCTGGCTCGCCTTCAACTGGCGGGTGCTGGACGAGGCCCGCAACCCGCGCGTGCCGCTGCTGGAACGGCTGCGCTTCCTGTCGATCTCGGCCACCAACCTCGACGAGTTCTACACCGTCCGCGTCGCCGGCCTGCGCGAACTGGTGCGCGAGGGCAACACCAACCTTTCCGACGACGGGCTGACCGCGGCCGAGCAGCTGGCCCTGGTCAATGCCGACGCCCGGCGGCTGATGGGCGCCCAGCAGGCGGTCTGGAACGGCTTGCGGCGCGAGATGGAACAGGCCGACATCTCGATCCTGTCGCGCGGCCGCGTTACCCGCGCCGAGGAGGAATTCCTGCGCCGGCATTTCATGGAGCAGGTGTTTCCGGTGCTGTCGCCGCTGGCCATCGACCCGGCGCACCCCTTCCCCTTCATCCCGAACGCGGGCTTTTCGCTGGCGCTGGAGCTGGCGCGGGAAAGCGACGGCCAGCAGATGCAGGCGCTGCTGCCGATCCCCCAGCAGATCGCCCGCTTCGTGCCGCTGCCCGGCGGCAAGCGCTTCCTGCGGCTGGAGGACCTGCTGCTGATGCACCTGCCCAGCCTGTTCCCCGGCTATCGCGACATCGGCCATTGCGCCTTCCGTGTGCTGCGCGACAGCGACCTGGAGGTCGAGGAGGAGGCCGAGGACCTGGTGCGCGAGTTCGAGACCGCGCTGAAGCGCCGCCGCCGCGGCTCGGTCATCCGCCTGAAGATCACCGCCGGCGCCCCCGACCGGCTGCGCCGGCTGATCATGGAGGAACTGGACGTCGATCCCGAGGAGGTGGTCGAGGTCGAGGGCCTGTTGGGCATGGCCGACCTGCGCGAGCTGGTGCTGGACAGCCGCCGCGACCTGCAATGGCCGAGCTTCACCCCCCGCGTGCCGGAACGGGTGCAGGACCATGACGGCGACATGTTCGCGGCCATCCGGCAAAAGGACATGCTGCTGCATCACCCCTACGAGACCTTCGACATGGTGGTGCGTTTCCTGGCGCAGGCGGCGCGCGACCCGGACGTGCTGGCGATCAAGCAGACGCTCTACCGCACCTCGCGCGACAGCCCCATCGTCGACGCGCTGTGCGAGGCAGCCGAATCGGGCAAGTCGGTGACGGCGCTGGTCGAGCTGAAGGCGCGCTTCGACGAGGCCGCGAACATCCGCCAGTCCCGGCGGCTGGAACGGGCCGGCGCGCATGTCGTCTATGGCTTCGTGCAATACAAGACCCATGCCAAGATCAGCACCGTCGTCCGGCGCGAGGGCGACCAGCTTGTCACCTATTGCCATTTCGGCACCGGCAACTATCACCCGATCACCGCGCGGATCTATACCGACCTGTCGCTGTTCACCTGCGACCCGGCGCTGGGGCGCGACGCGTCCAAGGTGTTCAACTTCCTGTCCGGCTACGTCCAGCCCGACGGGCTGGAGAACATGGCGATCTCGCCCATCGACCTGAAAGAGACGCTCTTGAGCCTGATCGCGCGCGAGGCGGAATTCGCCCGACGCGGCCGGCCGGCCGAGATCTGGGCCAAGATGAACAGCCTGATCGAGAAGGACGTGATCGAGGCGCTGTATGCCGCCAGCCAGGCCGGGGTCAGGATCAACCTGGTGATCCGCGGCATCTGCGGCCTGCGTCCCGGCATCGCCGGCCTGTCCGACAATATCCGCGTCAAGTCCATCGTCGGCCGCTTCCTGGAGCATTCGCGCATCGTCTGCTTCGGCAACGGCCATGCCTTGCCCTCGAAACGCGCGCGGGTCTTCATCAGTTCGGCCGACTGGATGGGGCGCAACCTGTCGCGCCGGGTGGAAACCCTGATCGAATGCTTCAACGACACGGTCAAGGCGCAGATCACTAGCCAGATCATGGCCGCCAACATGGCCGACGAGGCACAGAGCTGGCTTCTGCAGCCCGACGGGCGCTATCTGCGCTACCTGCCGGCCGGCCGCGACGACCTGTTCTGCTGTCACAGGTTCTTCATGGAGAACCCGTCATTGTCGGGCCGCGGCAGCGCCGGTGCCCGCGACGTTCCGGCGCTGACGCACTCGACGGATTGACGCAAGGGGTTAATTGCCCCATCCAAGTCGCGCGCGCCCACGAGGTAACGGAATCGAGAGGAACCCGATGAACGGTGTCGTGACCGCTAGCGGAGAAACCATCGAGCCCTTCGGGAGATCGCTGTTCGAGCGGGCATCGGAACGCTCGCTGAGCCGGGTGGGGGTGGTCGATGTGGGCTCGAACTCGATCCGCATGGTGGTCTTCGACGGCGCCGCGCGCTCGCCGGCCTATTTCTACAACGAGAAGGTGATGGCCGGGCTGGGCCAGGGCCTGGCCAGCACCGGCCGGCTGAACCCGGAAGGCGTGCGCCGCGGCATGGCCGCGCTGCGCCGCTTTGCCGTGCTGGCCGACAGCATGGGCATCAAGCCGCTGACCTGCGTCGCCACCGCCGCCGTGCGCGAGGCCGAGGACGGCCCCGCCTTCCGCAAGGCGGTCGAGAAGGAGACCGGGCTGAAGCTTCTGGTCATCGACGGCGAGGAGGAGGCGCGGCTGTCCGCGCAGGGCGTGCTGCTGGGCTGGCCGGATGCGAAGGGGCTGGTTTGCGACATCGGCGGCAACTCGATGGAGCTGGCCGAGGTCGAGGGCGGCAAGGTCGGCCGCCGCATCTCGACGCCGCTGGGCCCGTTTCGGCTGCAGCAGGTCAAGGGCGGCGCCTCGGGCCTGCGCGACCATATCCGCAAGGTGATCGATCAGGCCGCCGCCGCTCTGGGACGCGGGCACGAACAGATCTACCTGGTCGGCGGTTCGTGGCGGGCCATCGCGCGGCTGGACATGGAGCGGGTGAAATACCCGATGACGGTGCTGCACGAATACCGCATGTCGCCCGAGGCGGTGGCCGACACGGTGAAATGGATCGGCGACAAGACCGTGCAGGAAATGCGGGCGATGACCGGCATTTCGCAAAGCCGGATGGAATTGGTGCCGCTGGCCAGCCTGGTGCTGCGCCAGCTGGTCGAGAGCATGAAGCCGAAATCGCTGGCGGTCTCCTCCTACGGCATCCGCGAGGGGCTGCTCTACGAGCAGATGCCCTCGGGGCTGCGCTCGCGCGATCCGCTGATCGAGGCGGCGCGCTTCTCCGAGCGGCAGATGGCGCGCATGCCCGGCTTCGGCAAGAGGCTCTACCAGTTCCTGGAGCCGCTGTTCGGCGACCTGCCGCCCGAGCGTGACCGGCTGGTCAAGGCCGCCTGCCTGCTGCACGACACCACCTGGCGCACCCATCCCGATTACCGCGCCGATGCCTGTTTCGACAACGTGACGCGCGCCAACATGGCGGCGCTGTCGCATCCCGAGCGGGTGTTCCTGGGCCTGTCGCTGCTGCATCGCTACAAGAACAGCCGCACCAATTCGCCCATGGCGCCGCTGTTCGCGCTGCTCTCGGACAAGGAGATCCGCGAGGCCGAGGTGCTGGGCAAGGCGATGCGCTTCGGCGCCATGTTCTCGGTCAAGGATCCGGCCGAGGCGGGGACCTTGAAGCTGCAGCGCAAGAAGGGTGTGCTGGAGCTGAAGCTGACCCGCACCGGCCGGGCGCTGATGGGCGAGGTTGCCGAGGTGCGCTTCCGGGCGCTGGCCGATGCGCTGGGGGTGACGCCGGCGGTGACGCAGGGCTGAGCGGCCAAGCGCCCTGGGGGGCCGGCGCCCGGGAAGCGGATCGGCGGCCCGCGGCGGTTCTGGCGGCCCTTCAGGCGCCCCAGGTCCGTTCCAGCACCGAAAGCCAGTTCCTCCAGGCGATCTTTTCCACCAGCGCGCGGCCATAGCCATGCGCCAGCATGGCCTCGATGAGGTCTGGCAGCGCCGCGGCATCGGCCAGGTCCTCGGGCATGTCGGCGCCGTCGAAATCCGAGCCGAGCGCCACGCCGTCCTCGCCCAGCAGCGACAGCAGGTGGTCGAGATGGCGCAGCATGATCTCGAAGCCCCGCATCGGCTCGCGCCGGCCCTCGGGATGCAGGAAGCCCACGGCGAAGTTCAGCCCGACCAGGCCGCCGCTGCCGGCGATCACCCGCAATTGCCGGTCGGTCAGGTTGCGCGAACTGGGCGCCACGGCATGGGCGCAGCTGTGGCTGGCGACCAGCGGCGCATCGGAAAGCCGCGCCACGTCGTCGAAGCCCTTCTCGTTCAGATGCGACAGGTCCAGCATGATGCGCAGCCGGTTGCATTCCTTGACCAATTCCTTGCCGGCATCGGTCAGCCCCGGCCCGGTATCGGGCGGGGACGGGAAGGCGAAGGGCACGCCATGGCCGTAGCGGGTCGGCCGCGACCAGACCGGCCCCAGCGAGCGCAACCCCATCGCATGCCAGAGATGCAGCGCGTCGAGATCGGGGATCGGCTCGGCGCCCTCGACATGCAGGATGGCGGCGATGCGGCCGGCGGCCATGGCGGCGCGGATCTCGGCGGCGCTGCGGCAGATCGCCAGTGTGCCGGTCCGCGCCATCGCCATCAGTTGCCCGGCCTGGGCCAGGGCATGGGGCAGGGCCTCGACGGCCGGCACCTCGGGCGGCAGGGGCAGGGCGAAGGGCGGGTTCTTCTTCAGCATCGCTGCCAGCGCGTCGTCGGGGCCGGGCGGCGAGGGCGTCCAGATGGCGAAGAAGCCGCCCGCGAAGCCGCCCGCCCGCATGCGCGGCAGGTCCAGATGGCCGCTACCGTCGCCTTCCAGCCAGAGCCGGTCGCGCCCGGGCCCTGCCGCCACCATGCGCTGCAGGAAATCGTTGTGACCGTCGAAGACCGGAATCATGCTCATGTCCTTTCGCCTTGCGCGGCGCAACATGCGCCGGTTGCGCGCGCGCCGCAAGCCGCGGGGGATGCGGCGCGTTGCGACCGGCCGGGGAGGCGTCTGGACAGGACAGGCACGAGCACGGGCAAGGGCACGGGGAAGCCGGCGACGAGGAGGTCGCACAGGCATGGCCGCGCAGCGGGCGGGATGGCCGAGCATCGCCGGAAAGGCGGCCCGGACGCGAAGACCGCGCCGGCAAGGGGTGCCGGGCAGACGCGCCGCGGCCTGGAACTCCGCTGCGTGCACGAGCTCGACCGGATCTTCTTTCGTCGCTGGCGGCTGGACGGCGGCTGGCTATCCGGGCCGAGGCCGGGCGGGCGCTGGAGATCTTCCACGACAGGCTGGCCCGGCAGACGCGCCTGGCGGTGACGGACCGGCTTTATCCGGGGCTCGGGCATCTGTGCCTGCAGCGGGGCAGAAAACCCCCTTCCCTCGGGCCGGGACTGCGCTAAGCTGAAGCGGCAGCGAGGCAGGAGACCCAGCCAATGACCCGGATCGCAAAGGAATTCGACGGCCAGACCGTGATCTGCACCTTCGAGGTGACGCCCGGCTCGGCGCATGACGTCATCGACGCGCTGAGCGACGCCTATCAGCATGTGATCAGCCGCCAGCCCGGCTATATCTCGGGGGCGATCCATCTGAACGACGCGCAGACTCGCATCGCCACCTATTCGCAATGGCGCGACCGGCGCGACTATCAGGCCATGCTGCGCAGCCCCGAGATGCGCGAGAGAAACCGCGCCATCGCCGCCATGTGCCGGCATTTCGAGCCGGTGATGTACGAGGTGATCGACACCTGGCAGGCCTGAGGCGCCCGGCGATGCTGCAGCTGCGAAAAAGCCTCGCCTTGCGCGCGTTTCGCCCCTAGTCTGGCGGGAAACGGCCCGCAGCGCCGTGCGGGCCAAGGCTGGAACGGAGGGGCTCATGGCAGGACGCATCATCACGGTTGCCCAGCAGAAGGGCGGCTCGGGCAAGACGACCATCGCGGTGAACCTGGCGGTGGCGCTGCGCGGGCGCGGGCATTCCGTCGCGCTGCTGGACACCGATCCGCAGGGCAGCATGGGGCGCTGGTTCCTGGAACGGCTGGGCCGGCTGGGCGAGGACGAGGCGCTGGACTTCTCGACCTCCTCGGCCTGGGGAGCCAGCTACGAATCCGACAAGCTGAAGAAGCGCTTCGACTACGTCATCATCGACACGCCGCCCAAGATCGACAGCGACCTGCGCCCGGCGCTACGGGTGGCCGATCTGGTGCTGGTGCCGGTGGCGACCAGCCATGTCGACCTCTGGGCGACAGAGGGGGTGCTGGACCTGGCCCGGCGCGAGAAATGCGACATGCTGATCGTGCTGAACCGCACCCGGCCGCATACCCGCCTGGCGGTGGAGGTGGCCGAGAAGGCCGAGGAACTGGGCGCCGAGGTGGCCGGGTCGCAGATTGCCAACCGCGTCGGCTATGCCGAGACGCTGGGGCAGGGGCTGGGGGCCGGCGACGGGTCGCGCCACGTCCAGGCGCGGGCCGAGGTCGAGGCGCTGACCGACGAGATCCTCGCCCGGCTGCCCTGAGATCGGCGGCGTTCCGCCGAGTTCTCCGGGGACGGGAAACCCGCGCGCGCGCCCTGCGTTGTCGCCGAGTTGTCCGCGTCGAAGGAGACCTTCCCATGAAGCCGATCCTGCCTGTCCTGATGCTTTCCCCCTTGCTGGCGGCGGGCTGCGTGCCGGAACCGACCGCCCCGGAACCCGCCGTCCCGCCCGCGGCTGCCGAGGACGGCTGCGGCGCCAGCCGCTATCTGCCGCTGATCGGCCAGACGGGCCCGACCATCAGCGTGCCGGCCAATACGCCCTATCGCAGCTACAAGACCGGCGATCCGGTCACCATGGACTTCAATCCCGCCCGGCTGAACTTCGAGCACGACGAGACCGGCAAGCTGGTCCGGGTGAGCTGCGGCTGACGCGGCGCCCGGCGTCGCGGCCGCATGGGTATTTGGGCAACGAAGAAGGGGCCGGCGCCGGCCTTGCGGGTCAGGATCGCCGCCGGGGCCGCTTGTTGCCGCCGCGCTGCCCGGCGCGGCCGGCGGTCGAGCGGCCCGAGGATTTCACCGCCGCCTCGGCCGCCTCCTCGATCGCCGATTGCCGGGCCAGAGGGTCGTCGGCGACGGCCAGTTCCACCGCCTCGAGCCGCTTGACCTCATCGCGCAGCCGGGCGGCCTCCTCGAATTCCAGGTTCTCGGCCGCCTTGCGCATCTGCGCCCGCAGCGCGTCCAGATGCGCGGCGAGATTGGCGCCCACCAGGGGCTTGTCGATGCGGGTGGTGATCCGCGACTGGTCGGTGTCGCCCTGCCAGAGCCCGGCCAGCACGTCCTCGACGTTCTTGCGCACGGTCTGCGGGGTGATGCCGTGTTCGAGGTTGTAGGCCATCTGCTTCTGTCGCCGGCGCTCGGTCTCGGCCATGGCGCGCTCCATGCTGCCGGTGATGCGGTCCGCATACATGATGACGCGGCCGTCGGCGTTGCGCGCCGCCCGGCCGATGGTCTGGATCAGCGAGGTTTCCGAGCGCAGGAAGCCCTCCTTGTCCGCATCCAGGATGGCGACCAGCCCGCATTCGGGGATGTCGAGCCCCTCGCGCAACAGGTTGATGCCGACCAGCACATCGAAGGCGCCGAGCCGCAGGTCGCGCAGGATCTCGATGCGCTCGATGGTGTCGATGTCGCTGTGCATGTAGCGCACGCGGATGCCCTGTTCGTGCAGGTATTCGGTCAGGTCCTCGGCCATGCGCTTGGTCAGCGTGGTGACCAGCGTGCGCATGCCTGCGGCCGAGACCTTGCGCACCTCGTCCAGCAGGTCGTCCACCTGCATCTCGACGGGCCTGATCTCGATCTGCGGGTCGATCAGGCCGGTGGGGCGGATGACCTGCTCGGTAAAGACGCCGCCGGTCTGGTCCAATTCCCATTGCGCCGGCGTGGCGCTGACGAAGACGGATTGCGGGCGCATGGCGTCCCATTCCTCGAACTTCAGCGGCCGGTTGTCCATGCAACTGGGCAGGCGGAAGCCGTGTTCGGCCAGGGTGAACTTGCGCCGGAAGTCGCCGCGATACATGCCGCCGATCTGCGGAACGCTGACATGGGATTCGTCCGCGAAGACGATGGCGTTGTCGGGAATGAACTCGAAGAGCGTGGGCGGCGGCTCGCCCGGGGCGCGGCCGGTCAGATAGCGGGAATAGTTCTCGATCCCGTTGCAAACGCCTGTTGCTTCAAGCATTTCCAGGTCAAAGTTCGTGCGCTGTTCCAGCCGCTGGGCTTCCAGCAGCTTGCCCTCGTCGGTGAGTTGCTTCAGCCGCGCCTGAAGTTCGGCGCGTATCCCCTTGATTGCCTGCTGCAAGGTCGGGCGCGGGGTGACGTAATGGCTGTTGGCGTAGATGCGGATCTGCTGGAAGCTGTCGGTCTTCGCCCCGGTCAGCGGGTCGAATTCGGTAATGGATTCAAGCTCGTTGCCGAAGAAGTCGAAGCGCCAGGCCCGGTCCTCCAGGTGGGCGGGCCAGACCTCGATCACATCGCCGCGCACCCGGAAGCCGCCGCGCTGGAAGGCGGCATCGAGGCGGCGATATTGCTGCGCCACAAGCTCGGCCAGGAATTCGCGCTGGTCATAGAGCTGGCCGACCACCATGTCCTGGGTCATCGCCGAATAGGTCTCGACCGAGCCGATGCCGTAGATGCAGCTGACCGAGGCGACGATGATCACGTCGTCGCGTTCCAGCAGCGCCCGGGTGGCCGAGTGGCGCATCCGGTCGATGGCCTCGTTGATCTGCGATTCCTTCTCGATATAGGTGTCCGAGCGCGGCACATAGGCCTCGGGCTGATAGTAGTCGTAATAGCTGACGAAGTATTCCACGGCATTGTCGGGGAAGAAGCCCTTGAACTCGCCGTATAATTGCGCGGCCAGGGTCTTGTTCGGGGCCAGGATGATGGCGGGGCGCTGCGTCGCCTCGATCACCTTGGCCATGGTATAGGTCTTGCCGGTGCCGGTGGCGCCCAGCAGCACCTGGTCGCGCTCGCCCTCCATGACCCCGCGGGACAGTTCGGCGATGGCGGTGGGCTGGTCGCCGGCCGGCTGGAACTCGGATTGCATGACGAAGCGCTTGCCGCCCTCCAGCTTGGGCCGGGTCACCTCGGCATGGCGCGCGACGGGGGCGTTGGTGTTGTTGTGGCCCATGGTTTCACCTTTGTTCCTGCCTGGGTGAATCTGGCGCTTTCGCGCCGCGATGCAAGCCCGGCCGGAGCGGATCGGGCGACAATCCTGTCCTTGCGGCAGGAAATCGCGCCCCGGGGATCTTGATCGACCGCCCCGCATCGGGGATAAGGCAGGCAAGCAAGAACAGAGGGTTCCCGCCAATGCTTGTCCGCATCTACAAGCCTGCCCGCAATGCGATGCAATCGGGCGTCGCGCGCACCAAGGAATGGGTGCTGGTCTTTCCGGCCGCCGACCCGCGCGAGATCGATCCGCTGATGGGCTGGACCAGCAGCGACGACACCCAGGCCCAGGTGCGGCTGCGCTTCGAGACCCGCAAGCAGGCCGAGGATTACGCCCGCGAGAACGGGCTTGACTACGAGGTGATCGAGCCGCATGGCCGCGCCGCCAATATCCGCCCCCGCGGCTATGGCGAGAATTTCGCCTATGACCGCCGGGCGCCCTGGACGCACTGAGCGTTCCCCCGGATTCGAGTATTTGCGGAACAGAGAAGGCCGGGGCGCCGCGCCCCAGCCTTCTGCGTTGTCCAGATACCCGGATGGCGAAGAGGCCGCTCAGACGGTGTCGAGATAAAGCTCGACGGTTTCCTCGTCGGAAAGCTCGGCCATGTAATGCAGCTCCTGCCGCTTGGTCATGACGAAATTCTCGATCAGATGCGCCGGGAAGATACGCCTGATCTCGGGTGAAGCCTCGAAGGCGTCGATGGCCGCGCCCCAGGTCCCGGGCAGCTGTTCCAGCCCCTGTTCATAGGCATTGCCGCGGATCGGCGGCGGCGGTTCGGCCTTGTCCTCGATGCCGTTCAGCGCCGCACCCAAAACCGCCGCAACGGTCAGGTAGGGATTCACGTCGCCGCCGGCCACGCGATGCTCGATCCGGCGGGCTTTCGGGCCGGAGGAGGGAATGCGGATGGCCGATGTGCGGTTCTCGTAGGCCCAGCCGATGCCGGTCGGCGCATGGGCGTTGGGCACCAGCCGGTCGTAACTGTTCTCGTGCGGGGCAAAGACCAGGGTCGAGCCGGGCATGGCGGCAAGGCAGCCGGCGACGGCATGGCGCAGCACCGCCGAGCCCTCGTCGCCGCCATCGTCGAAGACGTTGCGGCCCCGCCGGTCCAGCACCGAGAAATGCATGTGCATCCCCGAGCCGTTCCATTCCTCATAGGGCTTGGCCATGAAGGACCCGGCAAAGCCGTATTGCCGCGCCAGCCCCTTGACCAGCAGCTTGAACAGCCAGGCGTCGTCGGCGGCCTTCAGCGGGTCGGGCTGGTGCATCAGGTTGATCTCGAACTGGCCCGGCGCGGCTTCCGAGATTGCGGTGTCGGCGGGAATGTCCATCGCCTCGCAGGCCTGGTAGAGCGCGGTGAAGAAGCGGTCGAAGGCATCCAGCGCCCGCAGGCTCAGCGTCTCGGCCCCGGTGCGGCGCTTGCCCGAGCGCGGGCTGGGCGGCACCCGCAGCTGGCCGCCGGAATCGTCGATCAGGAAGAATTCCAGCTCGGTCGCCACCACCGGGGTCAGGCCGGCGGCCTTGTAGCGGTCCACGACGCGGGCCAGCGCCTGGCGCGGGTCGCCCTCATAGGGGCGGCCGTCCAGGTGGAACATCCAGATCGGCAAGAGGCCGGTCGGCGCCTCGAGCCAGGGCATGGGCATGAAGCCGCGCTCGGTCGGCAGCAACAGCCCGTCGGGATCGCCGGCCTGGAAGACCAGCGGGCTGTCCTCGATATCCTCGCCCCAGATGTCCATGTTCAGCACCGAGAACGGGAATTTCGTGCCCTCGGTCAGAACCTTGTCGGCAAAGCGCGCCGGAACCCGCTTGCCGCGCGCCACGCCGTTCAGGTCGGCAGCCGCGACGCGGATGGTCTTGACGTCCGGATGCTCGCGCAGCCAGTCCATGGATCACCTGACGAGATTGGGCCGGTAGCGGATCTTCTTCGCCGCGCCGGGCAGATGGCGGTTCAGCCGCCGGTTGACCACCCCGAAGAGCGCGATCAGCCCCAGGGTCAGAAGGATGAAATAGCCCGCGACGATCGGATAGGCGACGAAGGGGTTGAAGGTCTTGTCGGCGAAATAGTTCGCGTAATAAAGCGAGTCGCCGCGCTGCTGGAAGGCCGGGAAGCCGGAAAAGAACACCAGCGTCGTGGCGTGGAACAGGAAGATCGCCTCGTTGGTATAGGCCGGCCAGGCCAGGCGCATGGCGGTCGGCCAGACGACGCGGCGATAGCGGGTCCAGCCGGCCATGCCATAGGCGTCGGCGGCCTCCAGCTCGCCCTTGGGCAGGTTGCGCAGCGCGCCGTGGAAGATCTCGGCCGAATAGGCAGCGGTGTTCAGCACCAGCACCAGCAGCGCGCCGGCCCAGGCCCGGGTCATCCAGTGGGTCTGCACGGTGATGCCCAGCACCTCGATGCCGGCGCGGGGCAGCTGGACCAGCATCTCGTAGGCCAGGAAGAACTGGATGAAGAGCGGGCTGCCGCGGAACAGGAAGACGAACCATTCCGCCGGCTTGCGCAGCAGCGGGTTGCGGCTGGCCTTGGCCACTGCCAGCGCATTGGCCAGGAAGAAGCCGAAGAACACCGCCAGCGCGCCGAAATAGAGGTTCCAGATCAGCCCGGAACCGATCAGCGTCATCTGCTCGCACAGGCTGAAGCCGCTGCGCGGCAGCAGCCGCTCGCCCATGCCGATGGCGCGCAGCCCGTAATCCTGGAGGGTCTGCAGGCACTGGTTCATGTCGCGGCCTTCCGCATCGCCTCGCCGGCGGCGGTGGCCTGCCCGGCCGAGAGCCGCGCCCGGAGCCGGTCGAAGATCCGTTCCGAGCCCCAGGTCATCAGCAGGTAGAAGACCAGGATGGCGAGGAAATAGTAAAGCCGCCAGTCGGGATGCCGATAGGCATAGGCGCTGGTCTTGGCCGATCCAAGCTCGCGCGCCCAGTAGACGATGTCCTCGATGCCCAGCACGAACAGCAGCGGCGTGGCCTTGATCAGGATCATCCACAGGTTGGCCAGGCCGGGCAGGGCATAGGTCCACATCTGCGGGATCAGGATGCGCCGGTTCACCTGGCGCGGGCTCATGCCATAGGCCTCGGCGGTCTCGAGCTGGGCGCGCGGCACCGCGGCCATGGCGCCGTGCAGCACGTTGGCGGCGAAGGCGCCGAACACCACCGAGAAGGCGACCACCGCCAGGAAGATGCCGTAAAGCTGGTGCACCCATTCCGGCGAGGTCGAGAGCGGCAGCTTGGCGGCGGCGCAGACGATGAACTCGTTGCCCTGCCGCACCGGCACCGACGGGTCGCAATAGACGCGCGAGCGCAGCCATTCGAAACCCTGGTCCAGGGCGATGGGCACGAACAGGAAGAAGATGATGTCGGGCACGCCGCGCACCATCGCGGTATAGATGCGCCCGAACCAGCGCAGCGGCGCCAGGCGCGACCGCGCGGCCATGGCGCCGCCGAAGCCGAACAGCAGTGCCACCGGCGCGGTGACCGCCAGAAGCGCCAGCACCGTGCCGAAGCTGGCATAGAACAGCATGTGGCTGCCGGTCGTCAGATAGCATGACAACCAGGCCAGGCCCTGCAGGGCAGAGGGATCGGTGCAGAAGGGGAACATCGTGTCGCCGGGTTGGCCGCCGCGCGCCCCGGGGGCCGCGGCGGCGTCAGTCAGTCAGGTCATTCGTAGGTCTGCGCGTCCTCGCCGAAATGCTGCTTGATCAGCGCGTTCAGGCTGCCATCCTGCTTCATGGAATCGATGGCCGCGTTCAGCTTGTCGCGCAGATCGGCGTCGGACTGGCGCAGGCCGATGCCGATGCCCTCGTCCAGCCGCACCTGCTCGCCCACGAAGACCAGGTCGTTGCTGTCCTCGACGAAGGGGCGCATGACCTCGTGGTCGCCGAAGGCGGCGTCGGCCTCGCCGTTGCGGACAGCGGCGAAGACCTGGTCGATATTGGGATATTCCAGCATCGTCGCCTTGGTGCCGGCGACATGGGCGGCCTGCACGGTTCCGGTCTGCACCGCGATGATGCCGCCCTCCAGGTCGGCGCCCTCATCCAGCGCCACATAGGAGGAAGGCGCGGGCGGCAGGTAGTCCTGGGTGAAGGCGATGGCCTTCTTGCGCTCCTCGTTGATGCTCATCGCCGCCATGATCGCGTCATAGTTCGACGAGACCAGGTTGGGGATGATCGAATCCCAGTCGTTCTTGACCCAGGTGCATTGCAGCTCGGCGCGCTTGCACAGCGCGTTGCCCAGGTCCACCTCGAAGCCGGCCAGCTGGCCCTGTTCGTTGACGAGGTTGTAGGGAGGATAGGCGCCCTCGGTGGCGATGCGCACGGTCTGCGCCATGCCCATGCCCGTGGTCAGGACGAGCGCCGCGGCGGCAAGCATCAGTTTCTTCATTTCCCACTCTCCTGTTGGTCTTTTCATTCGGCCATGGTCGCGCTCAGGAACTGGCGCAGCCGCTCGGAGCGCGGCGCGCCGAACAGCTGCGCCGGCGGCCCCTCCTCCTCGATCCGGCCCTGATGGAGGAAGACGACGTGATCGCTGACATCGGCCGCCAGCCGCATGTCATGGGTGACGAGCAGCATGGTGCGATGCTCGGTCGCCAGGGTCTTGATGACCCGCACCACCTCCTGCTGCAATTCGGGGTCCAGCGCGCTGGTCGGCTCGTCCAGCAGCAGCGCCTTGGGCTCCATGCAGAGCGCGCGGGCGATGGCGGCGCGCTGCTGCTGGCCGCCGGAAAGCTGCGCCGGCCAGGCATCGGCCTTGTCGCCGATGCCGACCTTGGCCAGCAATTCGCGGGCCCGCGCCTCGACCTCGGCCGGGCTGTGCTTCAGGACGTGGACCGGCGCCTCCATGACGTTCTGCAGGATGGTCATGTGCGACCACAGGTTGAACTGCTGGAACACCATGGACAGGTTGGTGCGCAGCCGCGTCACCTGGGCGCGGTCGGCCGGCACCCGCGCCATGCCCGAGCCGCGCCAGCGCACCGCCTCGCCCTCGAAGACAATCTCGCCCTGCTGGCTGTCCTCGAGCAGGTTGCAGCAGCGCAACAACGTCGACTTGCCCGAGCCCGAGGAGCCGATCAGGCTGATGACATGGCCGCGCGGGGCGGTCAGGCTGACGCCCTTGAGAACCTGGAGCGGGCCATAGGCCTTGTGCAGGTCGCGGATCTCTATCACGGGCAGGCGGGCCGCATCGGCCGGCACCGCGGTCTGTTCACTGTGGCTCATGCGGGTATGAGGCGATATTTGCCGGGCGATTGCAACGCTTTCCTCGCTGGCTTTCCGGTCAGGTGGTCACGCCCCGGGGGACATGGATGCGGATGGCGGGCGCTTGGTCGCGGGGCGCGGTCGGTTCCGGTCACGGGTCGGCCTGCCCCAGGCTGCCGAGCGCCCTTTGCCGGGCCAGTGCCGAATCGCGGTCGTTGATCCCCAGCAGGCCGGCGACCAGCCGCACCAGCGATTCCTCATCCGGGTCGCGGCGGCCGTCGGCATAGGCGACCTCCCACATGGCGGCGATGATGTCGTGCCGGTCGGCCAGCTCGATGCGGTCCTTGACCGTGCGGGTGAAGCGCACCGTGTCCGGCGCCTCGGCCTCGATCATCTCGGCCGCCACCCGGCGCTCGGCCGCCTCGGCGGGGCTGAGGCCGTGGCGGCGGGCCAGGATCCGGTCGATGCGCCGCTTCTCGGCCGGGCCGAAATGGTCGTCGGCGCGGGCGAGGCGCACCAGCAGCGCGGCGATGGCCACCTCGGCATCCTGGCCGCTCAGGCGGGCGGGATCGGCGGCGTCGGTGAAAAGGCGGCTCAGCAGGTTGCGAAACATGGGCCGGATATTAGGACAATTTACGGCGACAACAACAGGTTTCGAAAATGTGTCAGACAGATTCCTAGCCCTCGACAATGGCCAGATCCGCGATCGAGCAGGGCTGGCGCAGCGCCAGCGCCGCCTGGTATTCGGGGCTGCGATAGCAGGCGCGGGCGGTTTCCAGGTCGGCGAATTCGATCACCACGGTGCGCGGCCGCATCCGGCCCTCGACCACCTCTTGCGCGCCGCCGCGCACCAGGAAACGCGCTCCGTATTTCGCGAAGGCCGCCGCATTGGCCTGGCGATAGGCCTCATAGGCGGCGGGATCCTCGACCGTGACATGGCCGATCCAGTAGGCTTTGGGCATGGTGGGCTCCTTGCGGCTTGCCCGCCGATCATGCCGCCCCGGCCCGCCGCCGCAAGCCCGATCCCGCCTCAGTAACGCTGCGGCACATAAAGTTCGGGCGGCAGCACCTCGCGCTCGTAATCCGGATTGAAGACCCGGTCGGGCAGGGTGATCTCCTCGTGCGGGACCGGGCCATAGGGGATCTGCGTCAGCAGATGCGCCATGCAGTTCAGCCGCGCCCGCTTCTTGTCGTTGCCGGGCACGATGTACCAGGGCGCCTCGGGGATGTTGGTGCGCTCGAACATCTCCTCCTTGGCCTTGGTGTAATCCTCCCAGCGGATGCGGGATTGCAGGTCCATGGGCGACAGCTTCCACTGTTTCAGCGGATCGTGGATGCGCATCAGGAAGCGCATCTGCTGTTCCTCGTCGGTGATCGAGAACCAGTATTTCACCAGCCGGATGCCCGAGCGCACCAGCATCCGCTCGAATTCCGGCACGTCGTCGAAGAACTGCTGCACCTCCTCCTCGGTGGCGAAGCCCATGACCCGCTCGACCCCGGCGCGGTTGTACCAGCTGCGGTCGAAAAGCACGATCTCGCCCCCCGCCGGCAGGTGCGGGACATAGCGCTGGAAATACCATTGCGTCTTTTCGCGGTCTGAGGGCGCGGGCAGCGCCACGACGCGGGCGACGCGCGGGTTCAGCCGCTGGGTGATGCGCTTGATGGCGCCGCCCTTTCCGGCGCTGTCGCGGCCCTCGAAGATGACCACGACCTTTTCCTTGTAATGCGCCACCCAGTCCTGCAGCTTGATCATCTCGGCCTGCAGGCGCAGCAGCTCGCGAAAGTAATCGGCGCGCGGCATCTGGTCGGGATGGGTGTCGCGATAGATGCGGGCGATCTCCTGCGACAGGACGGCGTCCTCCATCTCGATCTCGATATCCTCGTCGAGCGTGTCCTGAAGCTCGGCTTCCAGCCAGTCCTTGGGCGTCTGGTCCTGCATGGGGATCTCCTGCTGCGCTTGCCTGCGATCTAGCCTTGCAATGTGACGTTTCGGTGTCGCCGTCTAGAATAACCCGGCGCAGTCGCGGGTGATGCCGAAGGCGAGGCCGCCGCCGCTGGTATCCGCCACCGTGCCGCACCAGCGCCCGTCGCTGGAGAACAGGCTCTTGCTGCCCCGGGGCCGATAGGCGACGCGCTTGCCGGTCACGGTGAACAGGTTCAGCGTCCCCGCGCCGTTCGGGGCATAGTAGCCCACCACCGTGCCGTCAGCGGTGAAGATCACCCGCTTTTCGTTGGCGGGGTTGCGCGGTGAATTGGCATGGATCGAAGCGCTGTTGGCCGGGCTGGCCGCCGAATTCGCCGCCGCGTGGGGCGAGTTCGCCTGCCGCGCGGGCTGGTTCTGCGGCGCGCCGGGGCCAAGGTCGAAGGGCAGGCGCGTCTGGTCGATCAGGAACAGCGGCGCATCCGCAAGCACGGGGGCGGCGCAAAGCATCAGGGCGGGGATCAGGGCAAGGCGCATGTCGGGACCGGTCCTCTGGTCCCGGCATTATGGCGCGGCGCAGCGGTTCAGACCAGCCGCTCGTTCTCCATCGCGGCGCGGACGAAGCCGGCGAACAGCGGTGCGGGCTCGAAGGGCTTCGACTTCAGCTCGGGATGCGACTGCACGCCGATGAACCAGGGATGGTCGCGATATTCCACCACCTCGGGCAGCCGCCCGTCCGGCGACATGCCCGAGAAGCTGAGCCCCGCCGTCTCGAGCTGCTCGCGGTATTTCGCGTCGACCTCGTAGCGGTGGCGGTGGCGGTCCTCGATCTCCAGCGCGCCGCCATAGACCTCGGATATCTTCGAGCCAGGCTGCAGCACGGCGGTATAGGCGCCCAGCCGCATGGTGCCGCCCTTGTCGTCGGTCAGCTTGCGCTGCACGGTATAGTTGCCCTGCACCCATTCCTTGAGGTGGTAGACGACCGGCGTGAAGCGGGTCTTGCCGGCCTCGTGGTCGAATTCCTCGGAGCCGGCGTCGGGCATGTCGGCGAGGTTCCGCGCCGCCTCGATCACCGCCATCTGCATGCCCAGGCAGATGCCCAGATAGGGCACCTTCTTCTCGCGCGCATAGCGGGCGGCGGCGACCATGCCCTCGGTGCCGCGCTCGCCGAAGCCGCCGGGCACGATGATGCCGTTATAGCCGTCCAGCAGATGCGCGCCTTCGCCCTCCAGCGCCTCGCTGTCCACCCAGTCGGCCTTGACGCGGACGCGATTGGCCATGCCGCCATGGGTCAGCGCCTCGGCGATGGATTTGTAGGCGTCCTCCAGCTGGGTATATTTGCCGACCACGGCGATGCGGACCTGGCCCTCGGCATTCTCCAGCCGGTCCATGACGTCCTCCCAGCGGCTCAGGTCGGGGCGGGGTGCGGGGCTGATCTGGAAGGCGTCCAGCACCGCCTGGTCGAGCCCGGCGCGATGATAGGCCAGCGGCGCCTCGTAGATCGACTTCAGGTCATAGGCCGGGATCACCGCATCGGGGCGGACGTTGCAGAACAGCGCGATCTTGGCGCGTTCCTTTTCCGGAATCGGATGCTCGCTGCGGCAGACCAGCACGTCGGGCTGCAACCCGATGGAGCGCAGCTCCTTGACCGAATGCTGCGTCGGCTTGGTCTTGAGCTCGCCCGAGGCGGCCAGATAGGGCAGCAGCGTCAGGTGCATGAAGATGCAGCGCCCGCGCGGGCGGTCCTGGGCGAATTGCCGGATGGCCTCGAAGAAGGGCAGGCCCTCGATGTCGCCGACGGTGCCGCCGATTTCGCAGAGCATGAAATCGACCTCGTCCTCGCCCACGGCCAGGAAGTCCTTGATCTCGTTGGTGACGTGCGGAATGACCTGGATGGTCTTGCCGAGATAGGCGCCGCGGCGTTCCTTCTCCAGCACGTTGGAATAGATCCGGCCCGAGGAGACCGAGTCGGTCTTGCGGGCCGAGACGCCGGTGAAGCGTTCGTAATGGCCCAGGTCCAGGTCGGTCTCGGCGCCGTCGTCGGTGACGAAGACCTCGCCATGCTCGAAGGGGCTCATCGTGCCCGGGTCGACGTTCAGATAGGGGTCGAGCTTGCGCAGCCGGACGGTGAAGCCGCGCGCCTGCAACAGCGCCCCCAGCGCCGCCGATGCCAGCCCCTTGCCGAGCGAAGAAACCACACCGCCGGTGATGAAGATGTAACGCGCCATCGAGGGGCCCCCGTGAGTAATCCAATAGAAGATCGCGGCCCGAATCTGGGCGGTTTCACGGGACTCGAGTCATATCCGATTTGTCCCGTGGCCGCAACGGACCGCAAGTTGTTGTAAGGGGCGCCCGTCGCGCCCCCAAGCTGTGGTGTCAGTTATTGGCGGGTGCCGGGGCCGGATCGGCAGGCGCCTCGGTTGCCGGGGTTTCGGTGGCCGGGGCTTCGGGCGCGGCCGGGGTTTCCGCCGCCGGCGGCGCCACCGGCTGCGCGGCGGGGGCATCGCCTTCGCTGGGGGCCGGGGTGGCCGGGGCTTCCTGCGCGGGCGGAG
>NZ_JAEHFP010000140.1 GCF_016446475.1 Paracoccus binzhouensis
CCGCCGAGGCCGAGCGCGAGGCCGAGCGCGCCGCCTCCGACGCGCGCGAGACCCGCGCCGCCCGCGAGGCCCGTGCCGAGGCCGCCACCGAGGCCGAATCCGCCGCCCGGCTGCGCATCCATGAGGAGCTTGAGGCCACGCCCGAGGCGCTGCTGGACTCCCTGGGCGAGGTCGAGGAGATCGCCGCCGAGGCGCTGGAGGAGCAGATTGCCCGGCTGCGCCAGCAACGCGACGCGCTTGGCGCGGTGAACCTGCGCGCCGACGAGGACAAGCGCGAGCTGGAGACCGAGCGCGACCGGCTGGCGACCGAGAAGCAGGACCTGACCGAGGCGATCCGCAAGCTGCGCCAGGGCATCGGCAGCCTGAACCGCGAGGGGCGCGAGCGGCTGCTCTCGGCCTTCGACACGGTGAACGCCAATTTCACCACGCTGTTCACGCATCTGTTCGGCGGCGGCGAGGCGCGGCTGGTGCTGGTCGAATCCGACGACCCTCTGGAGGCCGGGCTGGAGATCATGTGCCAGCCTCCGGGCAAGAAGCTCAGCACCCTCAGCCTGCTTTCGGGGGGCGAGCAGACGCTGACGGCGCTGGCGCTGATCTTCGCGGTCTTTTTGGCCAACCCGGCGCCGATCTGCGTGCTGGACGAGGTGGACGCGCCCCTGGACGACGCCAACGTCACCCGCTTCTGCGACCTGATGGACGAGATGACGCGGCGCACCGAGACCCGCTTCCTTGTGATCACGCACCACGCCGTCACCATGTCGCGCATGGACCGGCTGTTCGGCGTCACCATGGTCGAGCAGGGCGTGAGCCAGCTGGTCAGCGTCGACCTGAAGCGTGCGGAGGCTCTGGTGGCCTGACGCGCAAAGCGGTAATCAGCGCGCGATTCCGTGACGGAGAAGATGATGCGAAGCCTGGTTCCCCTGGTCTTGGCGGCGCTGCTGCAGGCGCCCGCCGCGCAGGCGCAGGTCGTCGGCGATCCCGAGGTGATCCGCCTGATGATGATGGATTTCGGCCTGCCGGCCGAGCCCGATACCGATGCCGCGGGCGATCCGCTGATCGACAGCCGCATCGACGGCACGCATTTCTCGGTCTATTTCTACCAATGCGAAAAGACCTGCGCCTCGATCCAGTTCTCGGCCGGCTTCGACCTGGACGCGCCCATGACCGCCGAGCAGGCCAATGCCTGGAACCGCGACAAGCGCTTCGGCAAGGTCTATCTGGACGAGACCGGCGATCCCTTCATCGAGATGGATATCGGGCTTGCCGGCGAGGGCATCGGACGCAAGAATTTCGAGGATGCGCTGGACACCTGGCGCATCGTGCTGAGCGATTTCCGCGAATTCATCGACTGGTAGGAGGATGCGATGACCATCGAGACGAAACTGGCAGAGCTGGGGATCACGCTGCCCGACGCGCCGGCGCCGGCGGCAAACTATGTGCCCTATGTGATCTCGGGCAACCTGCTGTTCGTTTCCGGCCAGATCAGCGCGCTGAAGGGCAAGCTGGGCGCCGACCTTGCCGTCGAGGACGGTGCCGAGGCGGCGCGCGGCTGCGGCCTGGCGCTGCTGGCGCAGGCGCGGGCGGCGCTGGGATCGCTCGACCGGGTGAAGCGGGTGGTGAAGCTGGGCGGTTTCGTCAACTCGACCGCCGAATTCACCGACCAGCCCGAGGTGGTCAACGGCTGCTCGGACCTGATGGTCGAGGTGTTCGGCGACAAGGGCCGCCATGCCCGCGCCGCCGTCTCGGCCCCGGCCCTGCCGCGCGGCGTCGCGGTCGAGATCGAGGCGGTGTTCGAGATCGAATGATGGCGCTGCATCCGGATTTCCTGCGCCTGCCCATCGCTCATCGCGGGCTGCACGGGCCGGGCGTGCCGGAAAACAGCATGGCGGCATTCCGCGCCGCCATCGCCGCCGGCTACGGCATCGAATGCGACATCCAGCGCGCCGCCGACGGCACGGCGCTGGTGTTTCACGACGACGACCTGCCGCGCCTGACCGGGGCCGAGGGGCTGGTCAGCGCCCTGGGCATCGACGCGCTGTCGCAACTGCGCATCATGGGCACGGAGGAGCATATCCCGACGCTGGCCGAACTTCTGGGCGAGGTCGCCGGCCGGGTGCCGCTGCTGATCGAGATCAAGGACCAGAGCCTGCGTTCCTCGGCCGAGGTGGGCGACCTGCAGGACGGTGTGGCGCGGCTGCTTTCCGGCTATGGCGGGCCGGTGGCGGTCATGTCCTTCAACCCCCATGCGGTGGCGGCCTTCCATGCTGCGGCGCCGGGGGTGATGGTGGGGCTGACCACCTGCGGCTATCAGACTGCGGACTGGCCGATGCTGGACGAACCCACCCGCGCGCATCTGGCGGCGATCGCGGATTTCGACCGCGTCGGCGCCGCCTTCGTCTCGCATGATCGCAAGGACCTGCGGAATCCGGCGGTGGCGGCGCTGAAGGCGCGCGGCGTGCCGGTGCTGTGCTGGACGGTGCGCTCGCCCGCCGAGGAAACCGAGGCCCGGCGCGTGGCCGACAACATCACCTTCGAGCATTACCTGCCTGCCAAGCCCTGACGCCCCGCCTGCCGCCGCCCCCTGACAAAGCCGGGCGGTGCGCCTATGTTTCGCCGCATGAGCGAACTGACCGTTTCCGTCCTGCCCGCGATCTCCGGCATCGAGCCTGCCCTCTGGGACGGCTGCGGGGCCGGGGCCAACCCCTTCACCACGCATCGCTTCCTGACGGCGCTGGAGGAATCCGGCTCGGTCGGCGAGGGCACGGGCTGGCATCCCAGCCATCTGGTGGCGCGGCTGGACGGGCAGGTGGCGGGGGTCGCGCCCTGCTATCTCAAGACCCACAGCCAGGGCGAATACATCTTCGACCATGCCTGGGCGCAGGCCTATGAGCGGGCCGGCGGGCGCTATTACCCCAAGCTGCAATGCGCGGTGCCCTTTACCCCGGCCACCGGGCCGCGGCTGATCTCGGCCAAGCCGCAAGTGCAGGCGGCGCTGTTGCAGGCCATGGCGCAGGTCGCGCGGCAGTCGGGCCTGTCGGGCGCCCATGTCACCTTCTGCACCGAGGCCGAGGCCCGGCTGGGCGAGGCGGCGGGCTTCCTGTCCCGCGCCAGCGAGCAGTTCCACTGGCTGAACCAGGGCTATGGCAGTTTCGACGACTTCCTGGCCCAGCTCTCCTCGCGCAAGCGCAAGGCGATCCGCAAGGAACGCGAGCGGGCGCAGGCCTTCGGCGGCAGCATCCGCAGCCTGACCGGCGACCAGATCCGGCCCGGGCATTGGGACGCCTTCTGGATCTTCTACCAGGACACCGGCGGGCGCAAATGGGGCCGGCCCTACCTGACGCGCGCCTTCTTCGACATCCTGCACCGCACCATGCGCGACGACTGCCTTCTGGTCCTGGCCGAGCGCGACGGCCGCCCCGTCGCAGGGGCGCTGAACCTGATCGGCCGCGAGGCGCTTTACGGCCGCTATTGGGGCTGCACCGAGGACCACCCCTTCCTGCATTTCGAGCTGTGCTACCACCGCGCCATCGACTGGGCCATCGCCCATGGCATCCCGCGGGTCGAGGCCGGCGCGCAGGGCGAACACAAGCTGGCCCGCGGCTACCTGCCCACCCAGACCCATTCGCTGCATTGGGTGCGCGACGAGGGCTTCCACCGGGCGATCGCCGATTACCTGGAGCGCGAGCGCGCGGCGGTGGGCGAGGAACTGGCGCTGCTGGCCGAGATGGGGCCGTTCCGCCGCGGCGCGCTCTCGCCCTGAAGCGGCCCGGCCAAGGCCCGCGCCCGGCCCGCTTCAGGGCCGCTTGATCAGCCGGAAGGCGGCCGAGGCCCCCCAGCCGGCGGCCGCGGCGATGGCCAGCGACATGATGCCGTAAAGGAAGGGCTGGTCCAGCGCCAGGCGATAGAGCCAGCGTTCCAGCCCGACCTTGCGCACCTCGATGGGGGCGCGGAAACTGTCGATGATCTCGCCGTTCCGCAACAGGAAGATGCGGGTGCTGTAGAAGCCCTCGATCAGGTTGGCGGGCAGGCGCACATCGGCGCGGAACAGCGTCTGCTCGGCCAGCAGCACCGCGCCGTCGTCCTGGCGGTAAAGCTCGGATTCCTGGCGCAGGCGCATGAAGGCCTCGGTATAGGGGACCACGTCGGCCACCTCGCTCTTGCCGGCAAAGGCGCGCATGGCCAGCGGGATCGAGATGCGGAAGCGCTGGTCCAGTTCGGGCTTCAGGATCGTCTCCAGCGGCCGGGTGGTGGCGACGACATAGAAGGTCGGGGCCGAGCCGATGCTGACCCGTCCGGTATTCACCCAGATGCCCAGCCGGCGCTCCTTGTGGCGGACCGTGACGGCGCGGGCCGGGCCCTCGACCGCGACGATCACGTCCAGCGGCTCGCCCGGCGGGATCGGCTTCTCGCGCTTGATGGCGCCGTAGATGATGATCTCGGAGCCGTCGAAGCTGGTGGTGATGTCCACGTCGTCGCGCGACAGGCCGGCGACGATCTGCTCGGCCGGGGGCGGGGTCGGCGTATGCGGCGGCGCCGGGCGGAGCTGGGCCAGTGCCGGCAGGCCCGGCAATAGCAGCGGCAGCAGCAGGATCGGCAACAGCATCCACCGGCAGCGGGTCATTGCAGCACCCCCGGCGTGATCGAATAAAGATCGTCCGGCCGCAGGAACAGGTCCAGAGCCAGCCTGCCGCAGACCGCCAGCACCAAGAGCGCCAGCAGGATGCGCAGTTGCTCGGCCCGCAGGCGCGCGCCCAGATGCGTGCCGATCTGCGCCCCGGTGACGCCGCCGACGATCAGCAGCACCGCCAGCATCACGTCGACCGTGTTCGACGAGACGGCATGCATCAGCGTGGTATAGGCCGACAGGAAGGTGATCTGGAACAGCGAGGTGCCGATGACCACCTTGGTCGGCATGCCGAGCAGGTAGATCATCGCCGGCACCATGATGAAGCCGCCGCCGACGCCCATGATCGCGCCCAGCACCCCCACCGCCGCCCCGACCAGCAGCACCGGGATGGCGCTGATGTAAAGCCCCGAAGCGCGGAACTTCATCTTCATCGGCCATTTGTGCACCCAGCCGTGCTGGTGGCGGCGCATCGGCTTGATCGGGCCGCTGCGGTGATGGCGGCGCAGGGCGCGCAGGCTCTCCTGCAGCATCATCGCGCCAATCAGGCCCAGGAAGACGACATAGCAAAGCTGCACCACCAGGTCGACCTGGCCCAGCCGCGACAGCAGGTTGAACAGCAGCACCCCCGCTGACGAGCCGACCAAGCCGCCGGCCAGCAGCACCCAGCCCATGCGGAAGTCGACGGTCTTGCGCTTGACATGCGCCAGCACGCCCGAAACCGACGAGGCCACGACCTGGTTCGCGCCGGTGGCCACTGCGATGGCGGGCGGAATGCCGATGAAGAACAGCAGCGGCGTGATCAGGAAGCCGCCGCCGACGCCGAACAGGCCCGACATCAGGCCGACGATGCCGCCGAGCCCGACCAGGGTGAAAGCGTTGACCACCACCTCGGCGATCGGAAGATAGATCTGCATGTCCTGCCCGGCCTTCTGCCTGATTCGATCCTGCCCCGGCCAAGGCCGCGCGTCAAACGCTGCGATGCCGTCTCCTGCGGGTTGTCGCAGGGCCGTGGCGCGGATAAGCATTGTGGCACGGGCGGATAACCGGCGATGATGCGGGCGGCATGGGGCCGCCGGCCTCGGGCCGCACAGGGACGAACATGCGCATTCTGATCACCAATGACGACGGCATCAACGCGCCGGGCCTCGAGACGCTCAAGGCGATCGCGGCCGAGGTCGCGGGCCCGGACGGCGAGGTCTGGACCGTGGCCCCCGCCTTCGAGCAATCGGGCGTCGCGCATTGCATCAGCTATGTCCACCCGACCCTGATCGCCGAACTGGGGCCGCGCCGCTTCGCCGCCGAGGGCACGCCGGCCGATTGCGTGCTGGCCGCCATCGCCGACGTGATGCGTGAGAGCCCGCCCGACCTGGTGCTGTCGGGGGTGAACCGCGGCAACAATTCGGGCGAGAACGTGATGTATTCCGGCACCGTGGGCGGCGCCATGGAGGCGGCGCTGCAGGGCCTGCCGGCCATCGCCCTGTCGCAATACATGGGAAGTCGCACTTCCGTCCTGGAGGACCCGTTCGAATGCGCCCGGGTTCACGGGCCGCGGCTGATCCGGCAGCTGCTGGACCATGGCGACTGGACCTCGGACGAGGATTTCCGGCTGTTCTACAACCTGAACTTCCCGCCCTGCGACGCGGGTTCGGTCAAGGGCACGCGGGTGGCGCCGCAGGGCCGTCGCCGCGGCGTGCGCTTCGAGGTCGAGCCCTATCATGCCCCGAACGGCCGGCGGTTCCTGTGGGTGCTGGGCGGCTCGCAGACCGCCGAGGCCACGCCGCAGAGTGACGTGGACGCGAATATGCGCGACTATATCTCGTTGACGCCGATGCGGCCGGACCTGACCTGCCACAAGACCCTGGCCGAACTGCGCGGCGTGCTGGAGGAAGGCTGACCCTGGGCATGAGCGACGATCCCGAGACTGCCGAACGCAAGATGCGCTTCCTGTTCGCGCTGCGGCAGCGCGGGGTCACCGATCCGCGCGTGCTCGAGGCGATGGAGCGCATCGACCGCGGCGAATTCGTCCGTGGCCATTTCGAGGATCGCGCCTATGACGACACGCCGCTGCCCATCCCCTGCGGCCAGACCATCAGCCAGCCCTCGGTCGTGGGGCTGATGACCCAGGCGCTGGAGGTCGGGCCGCGCGACAAGGTGCTGGAGATCGGCACCGGCTCGGGCTACCAGGCGGCGATCCTGTCGCTGCTCTGCCGGCGGGTCTATACGATCGACCGCCACCGCCGGCTGGTGGCCGAGGCCGAGGCGCTGTTCCGCGACCTGGGCCTGACCAACATCACCGCGCTGGTCGCCGACGGTTCGCGCGGGCTGCCCGAGCAGGCGCCCTTCGATCGCATCATGGTGACGGCGGCGGCCGAGGATCCGCCGGGCCCGCTCTTGGCGCAGTTGAAGATCGGCGGTATCATGGTGGTGCCGGTCGGGCAGTCGGATGCGGTGCAGACGCTGATCCGCGTGCGGCGCGGCGAAAACGGCTACGATTACGACGAACTGCGGCAGGTGCGCTTCGTGCCGCTGGTCGAGGGGTTGGGACAGACATGACCCCCGGCCTTCCAGAGTGAGGAACGGGCAGATGATCAAGTTCAGGCAGTTGGCCTTGGCCGCCGGCGCTACGGCGATTCTGGCGTCCTGCGGGCCGCAGGGCGGCCTCGATTTCAGCAATTTCGACCCCGACCTGCGCGGCTGGGGCGGCGGCGGGCTGGACACGGCTGGGGCGGCCGCGCGCGCCGCACCGCGCCCGGCGCCGGACCAGCGCGGCGTCATCTCCTATCCCGGCTATCAGGTCGCCATCGCCCGCCAGGGCGATACGGTCGCGACCATCGCCGCCCGGCTGGGCCTGAATGCCGGCGAGTTGGCAAGCTACAACGCCATCAACGCCAATACCGTGCTAAATCCCGGCGCGGTCGTGGCGCTGCCGCGCCGGGTGGCGGCCGGTGCCCCCACCGGGGCAGCGCCCATCATCTCCTCGACCGGGCAGGTCAGCGATCCCTTCGCCGGCCAGGGCGTCAGGCAGCCGAACGTGCCCCCGGCCGCCGGCGCCGCCGGTGGGGTGACGGCCAAGACCCTGCCGGCTTCGAGCCAGCCCCGGCAGCACGTGGTCGCGGCCGGCGAGACTGCCTGGTCCATCGCCCGCAAGTACAATGTCTCGGTCAACGACCTGGCGCAGTGGAACGGGCTGTCGTCCGGCATGACCCTGCGCACCGGCCAGCGGCTGCTGATCCCGGTCGCCGGCAAGGCGCCCTCGCCCATGGCCGTGGTCACCGCGCCGGGCACCGGCAGCCCGACGCCGCGCCCGCCCTCCTCGGCCGAGCCGCTGCCGAAAGAGCAGACGAAGCCGGCCAGCAGCCCGGTGGACAGGCCCGCCAGCCCGGACCTGGGCAAGACCCGCACCGCCGCCTCGGGCAATGGCCGGTTCCGCATGCCGGCCAGCGGCGCCATCATCCGCACCTATGAGAAGGGCAAGAACGACGGCATCGACATCTCGGCCGCGGCCGGCAGCACCGTGGCCGCCGCCGGTTCGGGCACCGTCGCCGCGATCACCCGCGACACTGACGGGGTGCCGATCATCGTCTTGCGGCATGACGGCAACCTGATGACGGTCTATGCCGGCCTTGAGGATGTGGCGGTCAGCAAGGGCCAGTCGGTCAGCGCCGGCAGCGCGCTGGGCAAGGTGCGCAGCCAGGGCGTGGTGCATTTCGAGGTCCGCAACGGCTTCGATAGCGTCGATCCCGAGAAATACCTGAACTGATGTCTGGCCTGGCCGGCGGGGCAGGACCAGGGTCGGGCCGATGCCGGCGGGCCCCGTGCCTTGGCGATGAAGGCCTGCCCTCGGCCAGTGTCTCGGTCAGTCCTGTTCGCACATCTGCCGCAACGCCAGTTCGATCTCGTGGCGGATCATCTGCTGCAGGTTGCGGCTGAGACGGGTGCCGATCTCTCCCTGAAGCTCTTGGCGGATGGCCTCGCGGATCATGCCGCGCAGATGCGTGCCCTTCTGGGCGTCCTTGTCCTGCGGGGCGAACAGATGCGGCTCGGTCTCGCGGTTCAGGGCTTCGGCGGCGGCATGGGCCTCGGCCAAGGGGTTGATCGGGGTCACGGAAGCATTCGCATGCAGCATGGTTTCCTCCATTTGCGTGGTGGTGGGGGCGGGCTCCGACAGGAAGGGCCCGAAGGGCTGGATCCGCACCGGCGAGACATCGGCGCCGGAGAGGGATTCGGCAGGCTGGACATCGGCGGTGCTGCCCGGCTCGGCCGCGGCCGGCGGCGAATCGGACCGCTCGTCCAGCGGCATGACCAGCCAGTCGCCGAAGGGGCGCGGCTCCGGTCCTGCTGTGGCGCAGGGTCCGCGCGGCACGGATTCGGAGGGCGTGGAGTCGGAGGGCGCGGAGTCGGAGGGCGCGGAGTCGGAGGGCGCGGAGTCGGGTTGTGCCATCTCGGCCGGCGCAGGGTCGGGCGGCGTGGCTGCCACGAGCATGGCTTCGGGCGTCCTGATCGCCTCGCGCTGATCGCCGGCTGGCGAAGCCACATCGACGAGATCGCTGCTGTCCAGCACCAGGGGCGTGATTCGCGCCGGGGCCGGCCGTGCCGTCTGCACCGGCCCGATCCGTGGCGGTTCCCGCGCCGGCAGCGCGTTCAGTGCCTGGTCGGGAATCCGGCAGCCGGTTTCGTCCTGGGCGATGAGCCGGCGGATCGAGGCCAGCACGTCGCCGACATTGTCCGTGGGCGGGGGGGCCGGATGGCGCATCATATCATGCTGCATGACGCGCCCCCGGATCGAGGGCGGGATCAGTCCCTGCCGATCGCGCGCAACACGCGGTCGAGGCTTTCGCCCTGCCTGCTGGTATAGGGTGCGTCATGCACCGCATTGTAATAGGCCGATGGGTCATAGGTCGGTATCCCCAGTTTCAGGTTTTCCACCGTCAACAAACCCATAGCAGCCAGAAGTTGATAATGTGCTAACTGCAGATTGGCCTCTGCCGAAATCTTGTCGGCCCGCGCCTCCAGCAGCGATTGTTCGGCGTCGAGCACGTCCAGCGTGGTGCGCGCGCCCAGCGTCGCCTCTTCGCGCACGCCCTCGTAGGCCTGCTGCGCGGCGACGATCTGCTCGTCGATGGCGCGGATCTGCGCCCGGGCCACGTCGATTCCCGCCCAGGCCGTGCCGACCGCCTCGTCGACCTGGCGCGACACGTCCAGCAGCGCGGCGCGGGCCTGGTCGCGCTGCGCCATGGCCTTGCGATGCGCCGCGGGCAGGCGGCCGCCGGAATAGATCGTCTGCGACAGGCTCAGCGACACCCCGCTGCTGTCCACCGTCTGCGCGTCGCCGGTAATCGAATTGGTCGACAGCTCGCGCGAGCGGCCGATGCTGGCCTGGCCGGTCAGCGTCGGGTTGCGCTGCGCCTCTGCGGCGGCGACGCCCAGCTCGGCCGCGGCGGCCAGGCGCTGCGCCCTGAGGATGGCGGGATGGCTGCGCTGGCCGATCTGCCGCGCCGCCGCAAGCGTGGCGGGCAGCTTCGGCGTGGGCGGCGGCGGCGACAAGGTGC
>NZ_JAEHFP010000141.1 GCF_016446475.1 Paracoccus binzhouensis
GGTCTGCGATCTGTTCTCCGACGAGGAGTGCTACAACTACTTCAAAACCGCCGGGTATGAGGCCGATTGAGTGCAACAGGCTCTAGGCATTGGGCCCGAGTGATCTGGGCCGCATCGGCCCGCAAGAAATGGAGAACTCACAATGAAAGCAATTGGTTACGCAACCCTTGTCTCGCTGGTCGCGGGTGGTGCCTATGCCGGCGGCTATGTCGCCCCGGTGGTCGAGCAGCCGGTGGCCGCCCCGATCGAGACGGCCGCCCCGGCCCCTGTCGGCAATTGGGACGGCTTCTATGCCGGTCTGCAATACGGCAAGGGTAGCGGCAATCTGGGCAATCGCGGCACGCTGCCGGACCTGGACGATTTCGACGCCTATGGTGTGCATGCCGGCTATCAGCGCGGCTTCGGCAGTTTCGTGCTGGGCGGCGAGCTGGACTATAACAAGGTCTCGCCGGACGAGGTCTACAGCGACGGCGACATGACCCGGCTGCGGCTGCGGGCCGGCTATGACGCCGGCAGGTTCCTGCCCTATGCCACGCTGGGCGCGGCCAAGCTGGACACCGACGAATTCTCGGATACCGGCCTGACCTACGGCCTGGGCGTGGATTACAAGGTCGCCGAGCACTTCACCGTCGGCGCGGAATATACCCGCAACGATTTCAAGGACGTGCTGCAGGACAGCGCCGGCGTGGACGGCAACGACCTGGACCTGAACATGGTGCAGTTGCGCGCGTCCTACAAGTTCTGACGCCCAGATCCTGACACGGCGGCGGGCGCCCCTTGCCGGGGCGCCCGCATCGCTTATTTCACCTGCCCCAGCCTTCCGGCCGCGATGGCGGCCATGTTCAGGATGTCGTTCACCGTCGAGCCGGTCGAGCAGATCTGGATCGGCTGCGGCACCCCGGTCAGGATCGGGCCGATCACCGTCGCCCCCGCCATCTCCTGCAAGAGCTTCACCGAGATCGAGGCCGAGTGCCGCGCCGGCACCACCAGCACGTTGGCCGGCCCCTTCAGCCGCGAGAACGGATATTTCGCCGCCTGCGACGGATTCAGCGCCACATCGACGGTCATCTCGCCCTCATATTCGAAATCGACCTTGCGGGCGTCCAGAACCTCGGTGGCATGGGCCATCTTCACCGCCCGCTCGCTGACCGGATAGCCGAAATTCGAGAAGGACAGGAAGGCGACCTTCGGCTCCAGCCCCAGGCCGCGGGCGACATGGGCGCCGCGGGTGGCGATGTCGGCCAGGTCCTCGGCCTCGGGCCATTCATGGACCAGCGTGTCGCCCATCAGGACGATGCGGCCATTGTGCAGCACGGCGGTGATGCCCACGGCGCCATCGGCCGGCGTCACGTCGAAGACCATGCCGATCTGCGACAGCACATGCGCATTCTTGCGCGTCGCCCCGGTCACCAGCCCGTCGCCATGGCCATGCGCCAGCATCAGCGATGCAAAGACATGCCGGTCGCGATTGGCCAGCTTGACCGCATCCTCGCGGTCATAGCCCTTGCGCTGCAACCGGGCGTAGAGGGTTTCGTGATATTGCTCCAGATGGCGCGAATTGCCGGCATTGACCACCGAGATCTCGCGCGCGGCATCGCCCAGGCCGACGGTCTCCAGCTTTTCCTTCACGTCATGCTCGCGGCCGACGACGATGGACTGGCCCATGCCGCCGCGCTGCCAGGCCACGGCGGCGCGCAGCACCCGTAGGTCGTCGCCCTCGGCAAAGATCATCCGGGCCTGGGCCTGGCGGGCACGGGCATGGATGCCCTGCAGGATGGCCGCGGTCGGGTCCATGCGCGCCTTCAGCGACTGGACATAGCCCTCCATGTCGATGATCGGGCGACGGGCGACGCCGGTTTCCATGCCGGCCTTGGCCACGGCGGGCGGCACGACATGGATCAGCCGCGGGTCGAAGGGCGTCGGGATGATGTAGTCGCGGCCGAATTGCAGCTTGCGGCCATAGGCCACGGCGACCTCGTCCGGCACGTCCTCGCGCGCCAGTTCCGCCAGCGCCCGGGCGCAGGCGATCTTCATCTCGTCGTTGATGGCGCGGGCGTGGATGTCCAGCGCACCGCGGAACAGATAGGGAAAGCCCAGGACGTTGTTGACCTGGTTCGGATAGTCCGAGCGGCCGGTGGCGACGATGGCGTCGGGGCGCACGGCATGCGCCTCCTCGGGGGTGATCTCGGGATCGGGGTTCGCCATGGCGAAGATCACCGGGTTCTCGGCCATCGACAGCACCATGTCCTGCGTCACCGCGCCCTTGGCCGAGACGCCCAGGAACACGTCGGCGCCCTTCATCGCCTCTTCCAGCGTGCGCGCCTCGGTCACCACGGCATGGGCGGATTTCCACTGGTTCATGCCCTCGGTGCGGCCCTGGTAGATCACGCCCTTGGTGTCGCACATGATGCAGTTCTCGTGCCGCGCGCCCATGGATTTCAGCAGTTCGAGGCAGGCGATGCCGGCGGCGCCGGCGCCGTTCAGCACGATACGCACATCCTCGATCTTCTTGCCCGACAGTTCCAGCGCGTTGATCAGCCCCGCCGCGCAGATCACCGCCGTGCCGTGCTGGTCGTCGTGGAAGACCGGGATATCCATCACCTCCTTGAGCCGCTGCTCGATGATGAAACATTCCGGGGCCTTGATGTCCTCGAGGTTGATGCCGCCGAAGGTCGGACCCATCAGCCGCACGGCATTGATGATCTGATCCGGGTCTTCGGTATCCAGCTCGATGTCGATGGCGTTCACGTCGGCGAAGCGCTTGAACAGCACCGCCTTGCCCTCCATCACCGGCTTCGAGGCCAGCGCGCCCAGGTTGCCAAGCCCCAGGATCGCGGTGCCGTTCGAGATCACCGCGACCATGTTGCCCTTGACGGTATAGTCATAGGCGGTCTCGGGACGTTCGGCAATGGCCTCGACCGGCACGGCGACGCCGGGGGAATAGGCAAGCGACAGGTCGCGCTGCGTCGCCATCGGGGTCGAGGCCACGATGTCGTATTTGCCCGGCCGGGGCTCCAGGTGATAGGCCAGAGCCTCTTCCCGCGTGATGCGGGACTTGCGCGGGGTATTGTCGTCGCTCATCCGGTTCCTCCTCGTGACGTGGATTTATGCAATAGCCCCGGCGCCAAAGAAACCGAAAGGGGGAAAATGCTTGAAGCTGACCCTAAGGAAACAGCGCCCCGACGACCGCTTGGTGATAGCCGGCCAGCGCCGAGGCTGCGGCGCCCAGGGCGACCAGCGCCGCGACCAGGTCGTGGCGCGGATCCCAGCAGCCATGCCGGCGCGCCAGCCAGACCGTCACCGGATAGCAGAAGACCTGCGACAGCGCCTGGCCGACCAGCAACCCCGGCAGGCCGTGAAGGACGGCGCCGCCCGCGACCAGGGTGAAATAGATCCCGGCGCGCGCGGATTGCATGACGAAGAAGCCCCGCGAATCCCCGGCCGCCAACGCCGAATATTCATAGCTGATCGGAATGACCTGCAGCATCTGGATGCAGGCAATCGCCACCAGGATGCCGCCGGCCGCGGCATAGCGCGCATCGTAAAGCAGATCGACCAGCGGCGGGCCGGCCCAGGCCAGCACGATGGCGGCGAACAGCAGCAGCGCCGTCAGCCCGGCGCGGGCGCGCGCCAGCATGCGGCGGTGATGCGCACCCTCGGCCGGCGGGTGCTCGCGATACAGGGGGATGAACAGCCGCCCACCGATGGCCGAGCCCAGCATCGCCGGCACCGTGGCCAGGAACAGGCCGATATTGTAGATGCCCAGCTGATGCAGGCTCAGCACCCGGCCCAGGATGATGCGGTCGCCCTGGAACAGCAGGAAGCCGCAGATGGTGCTGAAGAAGATCCATTTGCCGAACTTCATCACCTCGGCCCGCGCCTCGGCTTCCAGCCGGAAGCGGTTGCGGCGGCCGGGCAGGAACAGACGGAACATCAGCAGCTGCGCGAAGGCGCCCAGCACATTGCCCCAGACCAGCGCCCAGACCGATTGCAGCATCAGCGCCGCGGCGATGGTGATCAGGATGCCGATCAGCTGGTTGCCCAGCTCGATCACCGTCAGCCGGCCGATCTGCAGATGCCGGGCGGCCGAATCGATGCGCGTGGGCAGGAAGCCGCCCACGATCATCGAGGTGGCGGCGACCGGGAACACCCACCCGAACAGCGGCGCGCCGTAGAAGACCGACAGCGGCCAGGCCATCGCCATCGCGGCCAGGAAGATCAGGAAGCCGCGCACCACCTTCAGCGTCCAGATCGTGTCGAGGAAATCCGGGTCGTCGCCGCGCTTACTTTGCATGATCGAGGGGCCGAAGCCCATGTCGCTGAACATGCTGAGCCCGATCAGGAAGCTGGTCACCAGCGCCATCAGCCCGAAATCGTCGGGGCTGAGGATGCGGGTCAGGATCAGGTTCGAGCCAAGCCGCATGACCTGGCCCAGGCCGAAATTGGCCATGGACCAGGCGCCGCTGCCCAGGGCGCGCGAGGCCAGGCTCTTGCGCGGCGCCTCGGCCGGCCCTTCCGGGGAAGGCGCGTCCATCACCCCATTCCGTCGGTCGGCGTGGCCACGACCCCCGGCGAGGGCAGGCCGGGAATGCCGCCCAGCAGCCACAGCGCCACCACCGCGCCGACCACCAGCAGCGCCACCAGGTAGATGTTGCGGCGGCGGCGGGCCTGCAGGTCGGCCTCGGACAGGCGATAGGGCAACGAGACGATCGGCCGCGTGCCGGTGGCCCGGGCGAACTGGCTGGAGCGGCGCAGGACCGGGTGCATCATCTCCAGCACGAAGGCGACCGCCAGCGCCAGCGTCATGCTGCCGGCCGCGCCCATCACCGCGCTTTTCTTGCGGTTGGACAGCGCCGGATATTCCGGCGGCAGGGCGCGTTCCAGCAGCACGAAACGCTCGGTCTGGTCGTTCTCCATCAGCATCTGCTGGGTTTCGACCTGCGCCAGCTGGCGCGAGATCTCGTTGTAGCGGTCCTGCAGGCGGCGCTGCTGGCGCTGCATGGCCTCAAGCTCGCGCGTGACTTCCGGGGCGCGGGCGCGGGCCTGGTCGATCTCGGTGCGGCGGGTGGCGATGCCGGCCTTCTGCTCGTTCAGCTTGACCAGCTGGGCGTCGATCAGCTCGGCCTGGCGGCGGAGCACGTCCGATCCGCCGATGCCGGCGCCGCTGTTCAGCCGCGCCAGGCTTTCCTCGAGCCGCTTGATCTCGGGGTGGTCGGGATCCAGCGTGCGGCGCGCCTGCGCCAGCTCGATCTCGGCGGCGCGGATCTGCTGAACCAGCGAGGCCGAGGGCCGCGCATCCGCCGCGCTGCCGCCCGCCTCCAGCGACAGCCGCTCGCGCTGCAGGGTCATGATGTCGCGGTCCAGCGTGGTCTCCATCTCGGTCAGCTGGGCCAGCTCGGTCTGCAGGAATTCCTGCGAGGTCGGCAGCGAATCCTCGTTGCGGGCGCTGTATTCGACGATCCTGCGATCCTGCGCCGAAAGCTGCTCGTTCAGGCGCGCCTCCTCGCTGCGCAGGTATTCCTGCGATTCCAGGATGCGGGCCTTGCGGTTCTCGCGGTCGCGGTTGACGACGCTGTCGGCGAAATCGTTGGCGATGGCGGCGGCCATGGCCGGCGTCTCGGCCTGCGAGGTGATGACGATGGCGGCCAGGGCCAGGCGCGAATCCACCGACACACCGGGCGCGGTGATGCTTTCGATGCGGGTCGAGCTGCGCAGCGCCGCGATCTTCTCGGTCTCGCTGAGGCTGGCCGTGTCGGCGAACAGCCCCAGCCGCTCGATCACGTCGAGCAGGTTGGCCCGCGCCATCAGCCGCTGCTCGATCAGCTGCACCCGGCGCGAGGCCGGCAGCGAGCTGTCGACGCCCTGGTCCACCGCCGGCATGTCCAGCTGGATCACCGCCGAGGCCTGGTAGACCCGCGGCGAGGACACGATCAGGTAGAATGAAATCAGCACACCCAGGACCACGATCGTCATCACCAGCGGCAGCCGCCGCCAGATCATCGAGATCAGATCCTGCAAGGATTGAATCGGTCCCAAAATCCTGAACCCTGTCTCTTAAATCATCAACGTCAGTCTTCCGACTTGTTCAGGACGACGCCCATCACCGCGGGCATCCCGGCCAGCAGCCGCTCGGCCTCGGCCATGTCGGCGGCGGTGCCCTTGCGGCCGTCCGCGACCAGCAGCAGCGCATCGGCCAGCGGCAGGGCCGCCAGCGCCGCGTCCTCGGCCAGAAGCGGCGCGGTGTCGAAGACCATCATCTCGGCCGGGTGGCTCTGGTGCAGGCGCTGCATCGCCTGGGCCAGCGCCTCGTCCTGCAGCAACTCGGCGGCGGCCGACTCGGCACGCTCGGGCGCCAGGACCGACAGGTTCGGCGCCTCGTCCACACGCATCAGCAGCCGGTCGAGCCCCGCCCCCTGGCGCAACGTGTCGGCGACCGGGGCGCAGCCGGGAATCGCCAGCTGCCGGGCCACGTCGGGCCCGCCCAGGTTCAGGTCGACCAGCGCCACCCGGGTATGCGGCTGCCGGGCCAGGGCCAGCGACAGGTTCACCGCCACGAAGGTGCCCCCCGCGCCCGGCGTCAGCGGCACCACGGCAAGCTTGCTCCAGCCGCGGCTGCGCATCTCGCGCAGGATGCGGGTGCGCAGCAGCGAGAAGCGCTGCGCGATGATCCTGGCATGTTTCGCGTCCGAGGCGGCCATTGCCGCCTCGCGCCGGATGAACTTGCTGGAAACATGGCCGCGCGCCGTCTCGGGCGCAGCCTGTCCTGCCGGCGTCCTGTCCGGTTCATTCCCTGTCGCGGGCTTCAAACCTGTGGCCCCTCTGCCTCTGGTGGACGCGGCCGCCTTGGGGGCCGCCGCCTGCCGATGACTTTCACGGCAGCGGCATGGTAGCGTCCGGGCCATGAACGCGACAACCGAAAACAGGCAGGATCAGGACAATGCGCCGCATTTCTCCGCGCCGCCTTGCCGAAACCCGCTTCCCGGCCGCGCCCGGCCCGCCGGCGCCGCGGGCGCGGCCGGCCATGCGTGCGATCTTCAGCCCCCGGACGGCGGAGGCCGAATCGGCCGCCCCCGCAGCCCGACCCGCCACCGCAGCCCATTCCGGACCCGATGACCCCCTGCAGCATCATCCTTCCCGCCCATGACGAGGCGGATTACATCGGCCCCTGCCTTGCGCATCTGCTGCGGCAGGACCACCCGGGCCCGGTCGCGGTGATCGTGGTCGCCAATGGCTGCCGGGACGACACCGCCGGCCGGGCCCGGGCCCATGCGCCCGGCTTTGCCGCGCGCGGCTGGACCCTGCGCGTCGAGGAACTGGCACAGGGCGGCAAGATCGGCGCACTGAATCACGGCGACGCCTGCGCCGGGCCCGGGATGCGGGTCTATCTGGATGCCGATATCCGCATGGGGCCGCGGCTGCTTTCCGGGCTGATGCGGGTCCTGGAGGCGCCCGAGCCGCGCTATGCCGGCGGCCGGCTGGTGGTGGCGCCGGCGCGCAGCCCGGTCTCGCGCGCCTATGCGCGATTCTGGCAGAAACTGCCCTTCGTGGCCCAGGCTGTCACCGGCGCCGGGCTGTTCGCGGTGAACCAGGCCGCGCGCGCGCGCTGGGGCGCCTTCCCGCAGGTCATCTCGGACGACACATTCGCCCGGCTGCAATTCGAGGAGGCCGAGCGCTTCCTGGTGGACGAGCCCTATGAATGGCCGCTGGCCGAGGGCTTCGCACGCCTGGTCCGGGTGCGCCGCCGCCAGGACCTGGGCGTGGCCGAGATCGCCCGGCTGTTCCCCGACCTGCCGCGCCGCCAGGGCCATGTCCGGCCCGGTCGCGGCGAATTGCTGCGGCTGGCCGCGGCCGATCCCGCGGGCTTCGCCGCCTATGCCGCGGTGGCGCTGGCGGTGCGCATGCGCCGCGACCAGCCCGGCTGGGCACGCGGCCGCTGAGGCGGCGCCGTCAGTTTCCGGCGCCGAAGGCCTGCACCGTCTCCCAGGCCAGGGCCTGTAGGACGGCGGCCTGGTCGCCGGGCACCTCGGGATAGGGTCCGCCGGCGCCGGGGATCCGGTTGGTCAGCCCCACCGGGCTTTTGCCGGTCAGCGCGGCATAATGGATCATGGCCAGATAGTAGAAGCCGCCGCCCTCGGTCGGGTGGATGTCGTCGGCGAAGAAGTCGCGGATCGAGCTGGCGCCGGGCACCTGGCCCGCCTCGATGGCATCGTGCAGCCGCACCATGCCCAGCCCGGCCGGGATCAGGCGCATCGGCTCCTGCCCCTGGGCGAGGTCCCGGTTCACCCGGTCGGCAATCGCCTGCCATTGCGGCAGGTCCGCCAGGATGCGGTCGCGCCAGGCTTCGGTCAGGCCCGGCTCGATATGGTCCCAGGTCTGGTAGAGATAGGGCTTCACCCGCGGGTTGGACTGCCGGGCCAGCGCGACCCATTTCGCGGCATAGCCGGCGCTGTCGTGATAATCGACGGCCGAAGCCAGCGGCACCCGCTCGGTCAGGACCAGGGCCTGCACGGGATGATTCGGTAGCCATGAGCGGCCGTTCACCCCCTGGGCATGCTGGGCGCCGGTCCACTGGATCTCCAGCGGCGCGCCGTTGATGATCTGCATCTCGACCGGCTTGCCCAGCAATTCCTGCATCATCCCCGGCAGCGCCGGACTGACGAGGCTGTGGCCGACGTAAAGCGCCGCAACGGCCTCAATTAGAAATTGCACCAGACCGCTCATTTTAACAACTCTGAATTGAGAAAACCTTTTTCCAGAATGCCACCCAGCCTTTTCGGATTCCACGGTTTTCAACCAACAGTTGCCGATTAATTTCAGGATCAACCAATTGCTGTGCCGCCGCGACCGCTCACGAATTGACACGGCGGCGTCATCGCGACCATCCGGGCCCGGAACACCTTTCAACACATTGAAAACAAAGGAACCTATACTTTTCGTTAGGCGCTGTTTTCGTTCTAGTTTTATTCAAATGCAAGGCTATACTTCCCTGGTAGTGATTAAGGACAGGTTTTAAAATGCGGCACAGTACCCATTTCGATATCGAGTCGCTCGACTCGGTGCTGCAAGCGGTCCCCAGCGGCACCATCAAGCCCGTCGGGACCCGTTCGTTTTACGCCCGCTTTCTCAAGCGCCCCCTGGATCTGATGGCGGTGGTCATGGCCGCGCCGATCGTCCTGCCGCTGGTGGTGATCCTGGCGCTGGTCATCCTGGGGCATCGCGAGAAGCCCTTTTACACGCAGCTGCGCGTGGGCCGCTCGGGCCGCAGCTTCCGGCTGTGGAAACTGCGCACCATGGTCGAGGATGCGGACAAGCGGCTGGCCGAGCATCTGGCCGCCAATCCCGAGGCCAAGGCCGAATGGGACCTGACGCAGAAGCTGAAGAACGACCCGCGCATCACCCGGACCGGGCATTTCCTGCGCAAGACGTCGCTGGACGAGCTGCCGCAGTTGTGGAACGTGCTCCGCGGCGACATGAGCCTGGTCGGCCCGCGGCCGATGATGCTGGAACAGGCGCAGCTTTACCCGGGGGCGGATTATTACCACCTGCGTCCCGGCGTCACCGGGCTGTGGCAGATCTCGGACCGCAACGACAGCACCTTCGCGGCCCGCGCCACCTATGACGCGCGCTATGCCGCCGAACTGAGCCTTGCGGGCGACATCACGGTCATCGCCAAGACGGTGGGCGTGGTGCTGCGCTGCACCGGCTATTAGGGATCCGAATCCTGGGGCCCCGGGGACTATGGCTGGTGTTCAGCCTGGCGGCGCTGCATCTCGTTCCCCTCGATACATCGGAAGCGCCGCCATGCGACGAAAAGCGTGGCGGCGGGGCCGCTGACCGAGTATAGCAACAGCGCAGCCCAGAACGACAGATCGAAGGCCATGACCCCGATCGCCGCACAAGCCAGCGCGATCGCCACGCCTATCGTCAGAACGCCGCTCAGAGACCCTCTCCTCGAAATGCTTTCGTCCTTCCCATGATACTGCCAAAGAAAAAGCGAATCGCCAGACAAACTTTGGTGTCAGGTTTGGTGATACTGCATCCCACATTCTCCAAGTAAGTCGCTGATTTCGCTGTCGTAATCGTGATATTTCGCATATAAATCATGGCGTTGACGGCTGCGAGGG
>NZ_JAEHFP010000142.1 GCF_016446475.1 Paracoccus binzhouensis
CGCGGGCAGCCCGACCTGCCGCGCCCGGCGCCGATCTACCTGCGCCCCGCCGATGCCGCGCCGGCGCGCGACCGCGGCCCGGTCATGCTGCCCTGACCAGCCCATGACGCCGGACCAGCTTGCCACCCTGCATTTGCGCTGTTTCGGGGCGCATCCCCGGCCCTGGTCGGCGGCCGAGTTCGAGGATCTGCTGCAAAGCCCGCTGAACTTCCTGCTGGCGCGGCCGGAGGGCTTCCTGCTGGGCCGCGCCGTCGCCGGAGAGGCCGAGCTGCTGACGCTGGCCGTCGCCCCCGAGGCGCGGCGGCAGGGTCTCGCCTCGCGCCTGCTTGGGGATTTCGCCGCAGCGTCACGGGCGCGCGGCGCCGAGTTGGCCTTCCTGGAGGTCGCGGCCGACAATGCCGGCGCCATGGCGCTTTATGCCGGGCAGGGCTGGCAGATCGCCGGGCGGCGGCGGAATTACTATGCCCCCGGCCTCGACGCGATCCTGATGCGCTGCGCCCTGCCCGCCAAGACAAACGGTTGACGGAATCCGGCCCTTGCGCCCTAATCCTGCTATTCCCGGGCTGAATCGCCCGCAACAGGTTGAGGTTCTGACATGTCCCTGATGAAATCCCTGCTGGCCGGCGCCTGCCTGACCCTGCTGCCCATGGCGGCACTGGCCGATCCGGCGCTGATCTTCGACCTGGGCGGGAAATTCGACAAATCCTTCAACGAGGCCGCATTTAACGGCGCCGAACGCTGGAAGGCCGAGACCGGGGGCAGCTACAAGGAACTGGAGATGCAGTCCGAGGCGATGCGCGAACAGGCGCTGCGCCGGCTGGCGCAATCGGGCGCCAATCCCATCGTCATGACCGGCTTCGCCTTCGGCGAGGTGCTGAACAAGGTCGCCCCCGACTACCCGGATACGAAATTCGTCATCATCGACATGGTGGTCGAGCAGCCGAACGTGCAATCCATCGTCTTCACCGAGGAGCAGGGCTCCTACCTGGCCGGCGTGCTGGCGGCGCAGGCGTCGAAATCCGGCACCGTGGGCTTCATCGGCGGCATGGACATCCCGCTGATCCACAAGTTCGAATGCGGCTATGCCCAGGGCTTCAAGGCCGCGAAGCCGGATGGCAAGATCATCGTCAACTATACCGGCACCACCCCGGCGGCCTGGAACGACCCCGTGAAGGGCGGCGAGCTGGTCAAGGCGCAGATCTCGCAGGGCGCCGACGTGATCTATGCGGCGGCCGGCGGCACCGGCATCGGCGTGCTGCAGGCGGCGGCCGATGCGGGCATCCTGTCCATTGGCGTGGACAGCAACCAGAACCACCTGCATCCGGGCAAGGTGCTGACCTCGATGGTCAAGGGCGTGGACAATTCCGTCTACGAGGCCTTCAAGGCCGGCGCCGATGTCAAGCCGGGCATCAAGGTCATGGACCTGGCCTCGGGCGGGGTCTCGGTGGCCATGGACGAGAACAACAAGCCCCTGATCACCGAGGAGATGACCGCCGCCGTCGAGGCCGCCAGCAAGGCCATCGTCGGCGGCGAGATCAAGGTGCATGACTACATGACCGACAATAGCTGCCCGGTCGAGTGACCCGGTCGAGTGACATGGCGCTTGCTGGCGCGACAGGCACGGCCCCCGCAATCGAATTGCGGGGGATCTGCAAGGCATTCGGGCCGGTGCAGGCCAATCGCGACATCGACCTGAGCGTGCCGCGCGGCACCATCCACGGCATCATCGGCGAGAACGGCGCCGGCAAGTCGACGCTGATGTCGATCCTCTATGGCTTCTACCGTCCCGATGCGGGCGAGATCCTGGTCGGCGGCAAGCCCGTCGCCATCGCCGACAGCCAGGCCGCCATCCGCGCCGGCATCGGCATGGTGTTCCAGCATTTCAAGCTGGTGCAGAACTTCACCGTTCTGGAAAACGTGGTCCTGGGGGCCGAGGACGGCCGCCTGCTGCGCCCCTCGCTGGCCCGCGCGCGCGGCGAGCTGAAGCGGCTGGCGGCGGAATACGAGCTGCAGGTCGATCCCGACGCCCTGGTTGAGGAGCTGTCGGTCGGTCACCAGCAGCGGGTCGAGATCCTGAAGGCGCTCTATCGCCGGGCCGACATCCTGATTCTGGACGAGCCGACGGGCGTGCTGACCCCGGCCGAGGCCGATCACCTGTTCCGCATCCTGCGCGGCCTGAAGGACGAGGGCAAGACCATCATCCTGATCACCCACAAGCTGCGCGAGATCATGGAGATCACCGACAATGTCGCGGTGATGCGGCGGGGCGAGATGGTGGCCTCGGTCCGCACGGCCGAGACCAGCCCGGCCGCGCTGGCCGAGCTGATGGTCGGGCGCAAGGTGCTGCTCAGGGTGGACAAGGCCCCGGCCCGGCCCGGCCCGCCGGTGCTGGAGGTGCGAGGGCTGCGCATGGTCGATGCCGATGGCGTCGAGCGGCTGCGCGGCATCGACCTGGATATCCGGGCGGGCGAGATCCTGGGCATCGCCGGCGTGGCCGGCAACGGCCAGACCCAGCTTCTGGAGATCCTGGGCGGCTATGCCGAGCCGGGCAGCCGGCTTTCCGGCGAGATCCGGCTGAAGGGCCAGAAGCTGCCGCTGTCGGGCTCGGACGGCCGCGCGCGGCGCCGCGCCGGCATCGGCCATGTTCCCGAGGACCGCCAGGCCGAGGGGCTGATCATGGATTTCACCGCCTGGGAGAACGTGGCCTTCGGCTATCAGGACGCGCCCGAGTTCCGGAATGGCCTGCTGATGGACAATGCCGCCATCCGCAAGGACGCGACAGGCAAGATCGCGCGTTTCGACATCCGCCCGCCCGACCCGGATCTGGCGGCGAAAAGCTTCTCGGGCGGCAACCAGCAGAAGATCGTGGTGGCGCGCGAGGTCGAGCGCAATCCCGAGCTGCTGCTGATCGGCCAGCCGACGCGCGGCGTCGATATCGGAGCCATCGAGTTCATCCACAAGCGCATCCTGGCGCTGCGCGATGCCGGCCGCGCGGTGCTGCTGGTCTCGGTCGAGCTCGACGAGATCATGGCGCTGTCGGACCGCATCGCGGTGATGTTCGACGGCCGCATCATGGGCGAGCGGCTGCCCGGCGAGGCGACGACCGGCGATCTGGGCTGCCTGATGGCCGGGGTCGATCCCACCGCCGCGCCGCCCGGGGCGACGGCGCGGACCGATGCCGACGGGGGCGCCGGATGAGCCGCCGCATGCCTCCGGCGGGAGTATTTGGAAAACGGAAAAGACCGGGAAAGGCGGGCTGATGGAGCGAATGCCGACATGGGCGGATGTGATCCTGACGCCGCTGATCTCGCTGGCGCTGGCCTTTTCCATTTCGGCGCTGGTGATCCTGGCGATCGGGGAAAGCCCGGCCGAGGCGCTGAAGGTCATGGTCGAGGGCGCGCTGGGATCCAGCTATGGCTGGGGCTTCACCCTGTACTACACCACGAATTTCATCTTCACCGGGCTGGCGGTCATGGTCGCCTATCACGCCGGGCTATTCAACATCGGCGGCGAGGGGCAGGCAGCGATGGGCGGCCTGGGCGTGGCGCTGGTGCTGCTGGCCCTGCCCTGGCCGCATTGGGCCTTCGCGCTGCCGGCGGCGGCGGTCGGGGCAGCGCTGTTCGGGGCGGCCTGGGCGCTGATCCCGGCCTGGCTGCAGGCCCGGCGCGGCAGCCATGTCGTCATCACCACCATCATGTTCAACTTCATCGCCGCAGCGCTGCTGAACTATGTGCTGGTCAACCTGCTGCGGCCGGTGGGCAGCATGGACCCGGCCTCGGCCAGTTTCGCGCCGGCGACGCATCTGCCGAAACTGTCGGACATGGCCGGGGCGCTGGGGCTGGAATGGGGCGAGAACACGCCGGTGAACATCGCCTTCTTCATCGCCCTGGCCGCCTGCCTGCTGGTCTGGCTGCTGATCTGGCGCACGCGGCTGGGCTATGAGATCCGCGCCTTCGGCAAGTCCGAGCCCGCCGCGCTTTACGCCGGCATCTCGGCCCTGCGGATCACCGTGCTGGCCATGCTGGTCTCGGGCGGGCTGGCCGGGCTGATGGCGGTGAACAACGTCATGGGCGAGGCCGAGCGGCTGGTGCTGAACGCCGTCGAGGGCGCAGGCTTCATCGGCATCGCCGTGGCGCTGATGGGCCGCAACCATCCGTTCGGCGTGTTGCTGGCAGCGCTGCTGTTCGGCTTCCTCTACCAGGGCGGCGGCGAACTTGCGCTGTGGACCACCATCCCGCGCGAGCTGATCGTGGTCATCCAGGCGCTGGTGATCCTGTTCACCGGGGCGCTGGACAACATGGTGCGCATGCCGCTGGAACGGCTGTTCGCGGCTTTGCGCCGGAAGGGGGCGTGATGGATTTCGCGACGGTCCTGCAGATCCTCGATTCGGCGGTGCGGCTGATGACGCCGCTGCTGCTGGCCTGCCTGGCCGGGCTCTATTCCGAACGCGCCGGGGTCTTCGACATCGGGCTGGAGGGCAAGATGCTGATGGCGGCCTTCACCTCGGCCTCGGTCGCCTATGCCACCGGCAGCGCCTGGCTGGGGCTGCTGGCCGGGATCGCCGGAGCGGCGGCGATGGCCGGGCTGCATGGCCTCGCCTCGATCAGCTTTCGGGGCAACCAGCTGATCTCGGGGGTGGCGATCAACTTCCTCGCCTCGGGGCTGACGGTGCTTCTGGGGCAGAAGATCTTCGGGCTGGGCGGTCGCACGCCCTCGCTCTCCGGCGCGGCGCGCTTCGGCGAGATCACCCTGCCGCTGGCCGACGCGCTGCGCCCGGTGCCGGTGATCGGCCCGATCTATGCCGAGCTGATCTCGGGCCATACGCTGCTGGTCTATGTCGCCTTCGCCATGGTGCCGCTGACCTGGTGGGTGCTCTATCGCACTCGCTTCGGCCTGCGGCTGCGCGCGGTGGGCGAGAACCCGGCCTCGGTCGATACCGCCGGGGTGTCGGTCACCCGGCTGCGCTACGGCGCCGTGATGATCTGCGGCGTGCTTTGCGGCATCGCCGGGGCCTACCTCGCCACCGGCATTTCGGCCGGCTTCGTCAAGGAGATGACCGCCGGGCGCGGCTTCATCGCGCTGGCGGCGCTGATCTTCGCCAAATGGCGGCCGTGGAGCGCGCTGTTCGCCACCTTCCTGTTCGGGCTGATGGAGGCGGTGGCGAACCGCTTCCCGGACCTGGACCTGGGTTTCGTCACCGTGCCTTCGATGTTCATGAACGCGCTGCCCTATATCCTGACCGTCATCATCCTGGCCGGCTTCGTCGGCCGCGCCATTCCGCCCCGCGCCGGAGGAGAGCCCTATGTCAAGGAGCGCTGAGCTTGCCCGCCTGATCCGCGACCGCGCCGGGGACGCGCCGCCGGAATACGGGCTGATCCTCGGCTCGGGACTCGGGCACCTGGCGGCGGCGGTTCAGGGCGTGGCGATCCCCTATTCCGAGCTGCCGGGCTTTCCGCATGCCGGGGTGTCGGGCCATGTGCCGCAACTGGTCGTCGGCCAGCTGCAGGGGCGCCGCGTCGCGGTGCTGGGCGGGCGGGCGCATTACTACGAATCCGGCCGTGCCGATGTCATGCGCCTGCCGCTGGAGGTGCTGAAGGCGCTCGGCACCGAACGGCTGATCCTGACCAACGCGGCCGGCAGCCTGCGCGCCGACCTGCCGCCCGGCGCGCTGATGCTGCTGTCGGACCACATCGCCTTCGCCGGGACCAACCCGCTGATCGGCGAACCTTCCGAGGCGCGTTTCGTGCCGATGACCGACGCCCATGACCCCACCCTCCGCGCCGGGCTGAAAACCGCCGCCGAGGCCGAGGGGATCGCGCTGCCCGAGGGGGTCTATTGCTGGTTCTCGGGGCCTTCCTTCGAGACCCCGGCCGAGATCCGCGCCGCCCGCATCCTCGGCGCCGATGCGGTCGGCATGTCCACCGTGCCCGAGGTGATCCTGGCCCGCTTCCTGGGCCTGCGCTGCGCCGCCGTCTCGGTCATCACCAATATGGGCGCCGGGCTCTCGGACGAAGCGATCAGCCACGACCACACCAAGGCCATGGCGCCCCTGGGCGCGGCCAAGCTGGAACGCATCCTGCGCCGGTTCCTCGGCCAGGGCGCCTGATCCCCGGCTTCTTCGTTGCCCCAATACTCCCGCCGGAGGCAAGCGCCCGCGCCGCCGGCGCCTAGGTCAGCCCCGCAAGCGCCGCCTCGACCCGGGCCGCAGCGCCGTCCAGATCGTCGAGCCGATCCAGCGCCACCACCGGCCCCTGCCTGTCGTCATGGCGCGCCCGGTGCCGTTCATAGCGCGGGTCGTAATGGTCGCGCATCAGCCCCGCCGCCAGCCCGGCCCAGTCGGCGGCGTCGATCAGGCGCAGCCAGTCCTCGATCCGTTCGGCCGGATGCAACGGGCGCAGGCTGTTCACGATCCCCGCCAAGGCCTCGGGATCGGCGCAGGCCTCGGCATAGCTTCGCGCGGTATAGGCGGCGCGAGCCTCGACCGGAACGGCCAGGCGGATGCGCGGCGCGGCGATGATCGCCTGCCAGATGCCGCGCGGCAGGTTCAGATCGCCGATGCGCGAGCTTTCCGCCTCGACCAACAGCGGCCGGGCGGGGTCCAGCGCCTCCAGCGCCAGGGCCAGCCGGCTTTCGAACCGCTTCTGCGACGGCTGGCCGCCCGGCATCGCCCCGAACAGGCTGCCGCGATGGTTCGCCAGCCCTTCCAGGTCGATGACCTGATGGCCGCGTGCCGCAAGCCGCGCCAGGATTTCGGTCTTGGCGCTGCCGGTATTGCCGTCCAGCACCACCACCGGCGCGGTCACGGGTGCCGTGACCCGCGCCACCACCAGCGCCCGCCAAGCCTTGTAGCCGCCTTCGATGCGGCCGACACGCCAGCCGATCTGCGACAGGATGGTGGCGAAGGCGCCCGAGCGCTGCCCGCCGCGCCAGCAATAGACCAGCGGCCGCCAGCCGCCGCCGAAGCCGGAAAGCGGCCCGGCGATATGCCGCGCGGCATTGGCGGCGACCATGGCGCCGCCCAGCTTGCGGGCGTCGAAGGGCGAAACCTGCTTGTAGATGGTGCCGACCTGGGCGCGCTCCTCGTCCGAAAGCACCGGCAGGCTGATCGCGCCCGGCAGGTGGTCCTCGGCGAATTCCAGCGGCGAGCGCGTGTCGATGATAGTGTCGAACCCGGCCAGCGCCGGATCCGACAGCGAAGTCAGGCGGATGTCCACTTAATAGACATAGACCGGCGTGCCGACCGGGATCTGCTCGTAAAGCGCCATCACCGCCTCGTTGCGCATGCGGATGCAGCCGTTCGAGACGGCGCGACCGATCGAGTTCGGCTCGGTCGTGCCATGGATGCGGATCGAGGTGTCGTTGCCCCGCGCGTCGTAAAGATAGAGCGCCCTCGCCCCCAGCGGGTTGGTCGGGCCGCCCGGCATGCCGTCCGCCCATCTGCCATATTGCTCGGGCTTGCGCTTGATCATCGCAGGGGTCGGCCGCCAGCTGGGCCATTCGGTCTTGCGGCCGACGGTGGCGCGGCCCTTCCAGACCAGCTCGTCCTTGCCGACGGCGACGCCATAGCGGACCGCGCGGCCGGGCGCGACGACATGGTAAAGAAAGAAATCCTTCGAAACGACGACGATGCTGCCGACCTCGAAATCATTGCGGATCGAGACCTCGGTCGGGGCATAGGGGTCGCGCCGGGGCTCGGCCTTGGGCGCGGCGGGCAGCGCCTTGTCCTGCGCAAGAAGCAGCGTCGGCGCGGCGACCAGCGGCAGCGTAGCCAACAGCATCTGTCTGCGGTTCATGTTTGCGTCCTGAATCCTTGGAATCCTTGGTCTCCGCCTAACCGCTCGGACGCGCGGGATCAACTCAAAGCGCCGTGACGCGGTTGAAACGCGCCGCAAGCGTGCCTAGCTTGCATCGGGAAAGGATCGCCCGCCATGACCAGCGCGACCGCCAGAGCCTGCTGCCCCGCCCCCCGGCCCCGCCGGGCGGCGACACGCGCCCCGCATCTGTGCCGGGGTCGGGGCGGGCGCGGCTGCCGCTGCCATGTCGCGACCCGCCCGCAACTGGCTCGGCCGGTTCTGGCCGGGAACGGCCATGCCCTGCGCTGGCGTCCCGATGCCGGCGAAGGTCCGCCGCGCCACCGGATCCTGCATCACCTGCCCCAACATCCGCAGGCCCCGCCGCATCCTGTCTGAATCGCGTCTTTTCCGCCATTCCGACAGGACAAAACCATGAAACGTCACCAGAACGATGCCGAGCTGACCGTCACCGGCATGAATTGCGCCTCTTGCGTGGGGCGCGTCGAAAAGGCCCTGGCCGCCGTGCCGGGCATCGCGAACCCGCAGGTCAACCTGGCCACCGGCCGGGCGCATTTCCACATCGACACCCCCGAGGCCCTGCCCCAGGCCGTCGAGGCGCTGGCGAAAGCCGGCTATCCCGCCGAGTCCCGGCAGACCCGGCTGGCCATCGAGGGCATGAGCTGCGCCTCTTGCGTGGGTCGAGTGGAAAAGGCGCTGGCCGCCATGCCGGGCGTGAGTTCGGCGCAGGTGAACCTGGCCACCGGCAGCGCCGCCATCCGGCATTCACCCGCCGTCGCGCCCCAGGCACTGGCCGATACCGTGACCGCCAAGGGCTATCCGGCCGAGGTGCAGCATGAGGCCGGCCATCACATGCACGACCACGGCGGCGACGCGGCCGCGCTGAAGCGCAACTTCCTTATCGCATTGGCCCTGACCCTGCCTGTCTTCGTGGCCGAGATGGGCGGCCATGCCTTCCCGGCCTTCCATCACTGGCTGCACATGGCGATCGGCCAGCAGACGCTCTGGGTGCTGGAATTCCTGCTGACCACGGCGGTGCTGGCCGGGCCGGGGCGGATGTTCTTCCGCATCGGCATCCCCGCGCTCGCCCGCCGGGCGCCCGAGATGAACAGCCTGGTCGCGCTGGGGGCCTCGGCGGCCTGGCTCTATTCGACCGTGGCGACCTTCGCGCCCGGCCTCTTGCCGGCGGATTCGGTGCATGTCTATTTCGAGGCCGCCGCCGTCATCGTCACGCTGATCCTGCTGGGCCGCTGGCTGGAGGCGCGCGCCAAGGGCCGCGCCGGCGACGCCATCCGCCGGCTGATCGAGCTGGCCCCCGACAGCGCCCATGTCGAGCGCGACGGCCGGGTCGTGGAGATCGCGGTGGCCGAGCTGCGCCCCGGCGACATCGTGCATCTGAAGCCGGGCGAGCGGGTGGCGGTGGACGGCGTGCTGACCGAGGGCAGCGGCGCCGTCGACGAATCCATGCTGACGGGCGAGCCAGTGCCGGTCGCCAAGAATCCCGGCGATGCGGTGACGGGCGGCACGGTGAACGGCAATGCGGCGCTGGCCTATCGCGTGACCGCAACCGGCGGCGACACGGTGCTGGCGCGCATCATCCGCATGGTCGAGGACGCGCAGGCCACCAAGCTGCCGGTGCAGGCGCTGGTGGACCGGATCACCGCGGTCTTCGTGCCGGTGGTGATCGGGCTGGCGCTGCTGAGCTTCGCGCTGTGGCTGATCTTCACCGGCTCGCCGGGCCAGGCGCTGGTGGCGGCGATCTCGGTCCTGATCATCGCCTGCCCCTGCGCCATGGGGCTGGCGGTGCCGGTCTCGATCATGGTCGGGACCGGACGCGGGGCCGAGCTGGGCGTGCTGTTCCGGCGCGGCGATGCGCTGCAAAGGCTGGCCGATGCCCGTATCGTCGGCTTCGACAAGACCGGCACCCTGACGCAGGGCGCGCCCGCCCTGACCGCGCTGGAAGCCGAGGGCATCGCGCCCACCGAGGCGCTCCGCCTTGCCGCCGCCGCCGAAGCACGCTCGGAACATCCGCTGGCCGCCGCCATCCTCGCCGCCGCCCGCGACAAGGGGCTGGAGCTGCCCACGGCCGAGGCCGTGCAAGCCGCCGCCGGGCGCGGGCTTTCGGCGCGGGTCGAGGGGCGCGCGCTGCTGATCGGCAATGCCGC
>NZ_JAEHFP010000143.1 GCF_016446475.1 Paracoccus binzhouensis
CGGCATCCCGGTCACGGAAGCTGTAGGATAAGTCTGTCCGGGGAGGGGGTAACCGCGCCCATCACCTGAGTTATGCAACAGAGCCCCCGTAGCCCCAAACACCTCTTTCCCAGTGTCGCGCAGCTTCTCGGACTTTGCGGATCGGCTCTTGGCCCGCATAATGGTCGGCACCCGCTCCTTATATAGCTCGTGGATTTCCTCGACAGGTCGGCCGATGGCGAGAAGCGCGGCGATGATGGAGCCGGTACTCGTTCCGAAAATCAAATCGAATGTCTCGTGGATGGGGCGCGGTAGCAGCGCTTCGACTTCCCGCAGAATTCCCAACGAGTAGAAGCCCTTGGCCCCACCACCATCCAAACTTAGTATCCGACAGATATCTTCATCCATTACCGACCGATCCTTCACCCCAAGATATGGTGGTCATTGATCGGTTGCAATGCAATAGGTAGAGTGAAGACTTGGCGAGAATTACATGGGAGAACACCATTGGCTGGCCAATAATGCCTCCTACGAGGCCCAGTCACCAAGTAACAGGGACGTCACCCGCCGCTCAAGGGGCGTCTGGTAGTTTGCCAAGAGTGTAGATTTCAGGTCCGGTGTCGCGTCGCCGCAAGGCGCATTAGAAAGACTTGCAGCTCGAGCGAACGACCAAACCTTCCCATTTTGGGCAACGGTAGGAAAGCAGGATGTCCGAACAGCCTCAGACAACTACCCCCTCTAACTTGTCGGCGTCGGCGCGGAACTATGCTCGCGAGGAAGATGCACGTACGATCGGCTCGAATGTACTGGGGCTTATCCATTTTTTCGGCCAACACATGGATCTCGCAACGCTAGACGGCGTGACCCTGGCCTATGACTATTCCGATGCCCTACGGGAGCTGGATCGGGGAGTTGAAACCTCCTCAGACCTTATCGCCAGCAAAGACTGGGGCCTCGGGGTCGCCATGACGCCGACTGTATTTCGAGACGGTGTGCTAAAATCGCACATCCTCTTCAACGCGGCGATCCTTGAGGGGCTTCTCGAAGAGCCCGAGAGCAAGGCGTGCCAAGAGGTGGTCCATATCATTGCCCATGAATGCGCTCATGTCGAAATCAATGCTGTAAAAGATCGGCAATTTCCCAACCTGATCCTCCGTTACCGGCCCGAAACTTGGTACGAGGGCCTTCGACTAGAAGTCATTGAGGCGTCCTGGGACGAGTATGCAGCCTGCCGGATTTCAGCGGGCTTTGGAGCAGCCTCGTTGGAGAATTATCAAGGGGTGTTTCTGAACATCCTTGCCGAGGCTGGATCGAATGTGCGGGAAGCCATTCTGAAGTGTCGCCACGACGCGAATTACGATGAGCTGTTAATCGAAGCTCAGCGCAACATTGGCAACCTCGTGAAATATGCTTCCTACGTGCTGGGCACTGCCGATGGTCTCGATAAAGACACCGAAAAAGAGTTGCCGGAGATATCTGCGGCTCTTCAAGGGCACTGGTTCGCCCCCTTCTTTATACGCCTCCGTGATGCCCACAGGGCACTCTGGGAGCGCTACGGTCAGTGGGACAGCCTGAAGGAGTTCGAGACGATCGCCGATATCTGGCTTGAGATGCTCGCTGACCGGGGCGTCGAAGTGACACCGCAGGATGACGGCACGATGTATGTGAATATCCCCTTCCGCGCGGACACGAGTTCATACCAGGCCATGATGTGGGGTCTGCGTCAGGCGACCAAAGGATTGCGAAATTGGCAACTGCCAACCGACACAGGAAGCAAAGATCCAAGCGACTTCTGATCATTTGCGAGCCTTAGCGCATCAGGATGCTGCGTGGCACCACGAATTTCCGCTTCGGTGACGCTGCGCAGCAGCACCTTGTGGGGGCCAAGCGTCGGTTATGGGCCGCACACGTCGCTGCATCCGCGAAATCCCTGCCGTGCTGCGCTCCTTCCGATTGTCGCTGAAGGGCTCTTCGCTGACGAACTTTAAGGCGGCGTTGTTCACCGCTCTGGTGCTGCCACATCCTCCGACACTTCCTGCCGAAGCTTTGGCCCCTGTGCGAGGCGCCGGCCGAGCGCGGCGATGAAGGCTTCGTAGCGCTCTCCGGCCTTGGCGCGTGCGGCCTGAGCGGCGGGCTCGGGCAAGGCCGGTGTGGTTGTGAGCCAGAAGCGGATGAACACAGCGAGGCTTTCGACGGCGATGCCGAGATCACGCTCCATGCGCGTCATGCGGCGATCTATTTGGTCGAGGCGTCTGGCAATTACCGCCTCCCGGCGCTCGGCATCGTCGGGCGACAGAAACGAGGCGATGGCGGCCTCGGCGATCATCGATTGGGACTGATCCCGCCTTGCGGCGAAATCCGCCAGGGCCTTCTCGACTTCCGGATCCAGATAGGCCGTCACTTTTTTCTTCTTGCGAGGGTTGGTCATTGCGCTACAGGTCCATGCGGTCATTGGGATCCATCGCGACCTGACGCGCGATGCCCTGGGCGTGGCGGATCATGCGCCGATTTCGGGTGGCGTCCTCGTCGGCGTCGTCGGGCTGCCCGATCTCGAACTCGTTCTCGATGGGCTTTTTCTTCTCCACCGGCTTTATGCGGCTGAGTTCAGGTTGCAGCCTGCGTTCGGATTCGGTGGGGTCTTCATCCTCGGCCGGATGTTCGGACGATGCTTCGGCGCTCTCCGGACGTGGCGGGATTGGGAGCGCGGCCCAGTCGTTGGGCCGGGCTTTGTCGGGTTGCTTCAACTCCGGTGGCGAAAGCAGGCGTTCGGTGAAACGTCCATCCTCATAGTAGCGCGCCTTTTTCGCCCGGATCGGCGGGATACCGGCGACCATGACGATCTCGTCGTCCGGGGGAAGCTGCATGATCTCACCGGGTGTGAGCAACTGGCGGGCTGTCTCCGAGCGCGACACCATGAGATGCCCCAGCCAGGGCGACAGCCGGTGCCCGGCATAGTTCTTCATGGCCTTCATCTCGGTGGCGGTGCCGAGGGCGTCGGAGACGCGCTTTGCGGTGCGCTCGTCATTGGTGGCGAAGCTCACCCGGACATGGCAATTGTCGAGGATCGAATTGTTCGGCCCGTAAGCCTTCTCGATCTGGTTCAGAGACTGCGCGATCAGGAAGCTCTTGAGGCCATAGCCTGCCATGAAGGCGAGAGCGGATTCGAAGAAGTCGAGCCGCCCGAGGGCAGGAAACTCGTCCAGCATCAGGAGCAACCGATGCCGCTTCGTATTCGCCTGTAGATCCTCGGTGAGGCGGCGGCCGATCTGATTGAGCAGCAATCGCATCAGGGGCTTGGTGCGGTTGATATCCGAAGGTGGTACGACGAGGTAGAGCGTGGTCGGGCATTCACCTTCCACGATGTCGCGGATCCGCCAGTCAGAGCGGCGCGTCACCTCGGCAATGACCGGATCGCGATAAAGGCCGAGAAACGACATCGCGGTCGAAAGGACACCGCTCCGCTCGTTTTCGGATTTGTTGCGCAGCTCGCGCGCCGCGCTGGCGACGACGGGGTGCGGCCCGGCTTCACCCAGATGCGGGGTCTTCATCATGGCGCGCAAGGTGGATTCCACCGGGCGCTTCGGATCGGAAAGGAATTTGGCGACGCCCGCCAGCGTCTTGTCCGGCTCCGCATACAAGACATGCAGGATCGCGCCGACGAGCAGCGAATGGCTGGTCTTTTCCCAGTGATTACGCTTGTCCAGGCTCCCTTCGGGGTCGACGAGGATGTCGGCAATGTTCTGAACGTCGCGCACCTCCCACTCGCCGCGGCGCACCTCGAGCAACGGATTGTAGGCCGAGGATTTCGGGTTGGTCGGGTCGAACAGCAGCACCCGGCCATGGCGGGACCGGAAGCCGGAGGTCAGTTGCCAGTTCTCGCCCTTGATGTCGTGGACGATGGCCGAGCCCGGCCAGGTCAGAAGAGACGGTACGACCAAACCGACGCCCTTGCCGGATCGCGTCGGCGCGAAGCACAGCACATGCTCCGGCCCATCGTGGCGAAGGTATTCCTTCTCGTAGCGGCCGAGCACAACACCATCGGGATCGAGCAGACCCGCGGCCTTGACCTCGGGCTTTTCCGCCCATCGCGCCGAGCCGTAGGTGGCGACGTTCTTCGCCTCCCGCGCCCGCCAGACCGACATACCGATGGCGACCGCGATGGCGATGAAGCCGCCCGACGCTGCGATGATTCCGCCTGTGGCGAAGATCGGCGGCGCATAGGCTTCATAAAAATACCACCACCAGAAGATGGCAGGCGGGTAATAGACCGGAATGCCGAAGAGTTCGAACCAGGGCGGGCCCAGTTGCGCCTGAAACCCGAGGCTCCAGGCGATATATTGCGTCGCGCCCCAGGTGGTGGCGAGAATGATGAGAAAGACGATGGTGATCTGGCCCCAGAGGATCTTGGTTGCGGACATGGGCGGTGTTCCTTTCCGTTTGAGCTAGAGACCGAGGCTCCGTTTGCGCCCGAAATCCCAATCGACGCCGCCATCGTCGCGGGCCACGCCGGAGACGTGGCGGCCGATCTGTTTTTCGAGGGAGGGAGACCAGGGCACGAGCTGGAATCCGAGGCCGTCGTCGATCATGGCGAAGCGGCCCGAGGCGAGCGCGAGGCGCTGGCGATAGGTACCGGACACATACTCGCCGCTGCCGGCGCGGTTGAATGGCAAGCCGGTTTCATTGGCCAGCTTCTCGCCAAGCGCATTGACCTCCCGGTCGCGCAGCGTGTTGAGCAGCCGGCGCGTGAAGACGACGCGCCGGCCTTGTCGCTCGGCCAGACCCTCGTCGATGAGATGCTCGGCACGCTCGTCCATCGCCTGACGGACTTCCGCGCCGAATCCGCTGTCCGAGAGGGCGAGGGGTTCGCGGGCGATGGCCTGCCGGTCGAGCCAGGTTGCACCGGGGGCGCCTACCTGCGCACCCAGATCGAGATCGGAGCGGACGGCGAGCGCGACGCGGCGCGCGCCCCGTGCGTCCTCATAAGCGCGCAGCTCGACGATCGAACCCGGCGGGCCGTCCCCTGCGGCATCGAGATGCGGCAGCTTGATGTGATGGGTGCGGCCATCGACACCATCAACGATCGAATAGGCCGTGCCTTTCAGTTCATCATCGAGGCCGCGCTCGACCAGGCGGCCGATGACTGGGACATCAAGGCTTTCACCGGCCAGCACATAGCTCGCCGAGCCGCGCTCGCTGCCGCGTTCGGTCAATGCGCGGTGCATGCGTTTGATGATGTCGCCGCGCTCGCCCAATTCGCGCAGGACCGTTTCGGCCTCGGGCTTGATGAACCATTGCGAGTGGCCGATCTGTCCGGCGACACCAAGGACCTCAAGAGTGCGCAGCCGGCCCACTTTCAGCGTATGGAACGCGTCGGGCTGCTGGTCGGCGAGAGGCGCCAGGTTGACGATGCCGGATTTGCCGGCATCATGAACAAGCTGCCGGTCGAGCTGCGTCCAGCGTTCCGCCTCGATCTGGGCCTCCAAGGTTCGGCGGATGTCGAGATCGGTGCGCGGCCCCAACTCCAGGGTGATGAGATCGCGCGCCCGGTCGCGCATCCCCTCCTTGATGTAATCGCGGGAGATCACGAGATCCTGGCCATCATCGCGCATGCCGCGCACGATCAGATGGACATGCGGATGTGCGGTGTTCCAGTGATCGACCGCCACCCAATCGAGCCGCGTGCCGAGATCCGTTTCCATCTGCCCGACAAGATCGCGGGTAAAGGATCGGAGGTCGGACATTTCGGGGGCGTCGTCAGGCGAGACGATGAACCGGAAGTGATGCCGGTCGTCACCGCAGCGCTCGGTGAAGGCTCGACCGTCCGCATCCTCCGTTCCCGGCCCGAACAGCCGCGCCTTCTCCCCATCACGGGTCACGCCATCGCGGCGCAGATAGTCGAGATGTGTTCCGAGCGGCGCGGAGCGCGTGCTGTGGCGAACCACGCGCGCCTTGACGACAGCGCCACGTGTGCGGGAGGTGATGAACCGGTTTGCCTGGATGCTGGCGCGCTGGCCGCGCCCGAAGCGGGATCGGTTGGGAGCGGTGATGCGGCCAGATCGCGAGACGCCGCCGCCTGCCTTCTTCGCCGCGGCGAGCGCCTGTGCGATGAAGGGCCGAGCAGATTGGGCTCGGGTCGAACGGATTCGCCCTGGACGGACGCGGAACTCGCGTTCATCGGACATGGCGCTGCCTCGCACGGTGTAAAACAGTGTGGAAATTCAAAGCGATGGTCATTGGGCGCACGGTGCGCCAAGGCGCTGCACGGTGCGGAACGCGCCATAAACATGAACAAAAACAACCGCCCGCCTGAGCCGCACCGTGCGCCCTTTTATCCTGCCATCCTTCGGTCGTGGTGCCTGCCGCCACCTCTCGTGCCCTCCACGCCACGCCATCGCACGATGGGATGCGAATTGCCGCGGAGCCGTTCATGGCCTGTCCCCACTGGCTTTGCGGGCGACAAACATCCCCTCCGGCTGAGAGCCGGCGAGCGCGTCCGGTGCGGCCGGGACGAGGGGAGCGGCATTGTCCGGCCTTCGGTCGGGCGTTGCGGGATCGGCTGCGGGAGTGCCGTTGTTGCGCGCAACAAAGATCGCCGCCTCGCGCCAATCGAGCGGTCGGGCGACAGTGGAAGCGGGCCCCGAGGGTCGCTCACCAAGCAGAATGGGCGCAAGCGAGGCGACATAGGCGCGCGTTTCGGCGGGCAGCGGACGATCCGTCGAGCGGTATTCGTCGTAGCGGCCGGTTCCGGCATTGTAGGCCGCAAGCATCGCGCCGACATTGCCGTAGCGATCCCACATCTCGCGCAGATAGGCCGTGCCCGCGAGGATATTGTCGCGCGGCTCAAAGGGGTCGTGGCCTAAGCGATAGCGGATGCGCAGTTCCGCCCAGGTATCGGGCATGACCTGCATCAGCCCCATTGCGCCCACCGACGAGATGGCTCGGATATCGCCCGCGCTTTCCGCGCGCATGACGGCGACGATCCAGGACGCGGGAATACCGAAGCGTTGCGACGCCTCGGCAATATGAGCGTCATGCGGATGCGCGGCGACGGCGCGATCCGACACGGCGATCTGCGCCAGAACCGGCGGTGTTGCGGCTGCGGAGATGAACAGGCCGGAAAGAAGAAAGAGGATGATGCGGCGGGGTGCGCCGCATCTTACGGTGGCGGGATAAATGCAGGAGGTGATCATGATCACTCCTGCTCGCCGCGTTTCTTCTGGCGGGTCCAGTGCAGGCCCCAGTCGCGGCCGGCCTCATTCGACTGGAACAGGCGGGCGCGGATCGGATGCTGAAAGACGGGGTCGTCGAGCAGGACAGAGATGAAGGTTCCCGCGCGTTCGCCGGAGTGTTTCCAGCCTGCACCGACTTCCGGCCCGTCCTCGTCGCCAAGGTGAATGCGATAGGCGGGCGCGTTCTCCGACTCGGCAATGTCCGTCGGAACAAAGGTCAGTTCGACGTCGAGCGAGAGGGTGCGGACATGCCCGGAATAGCCGGACGGGGTACGTGTGAATTGACCGATCTGTGCCACTGAAGGCTCCTTTCCTTTTGCGGTGGAACAGGGGCGAGGCCGCTTGCACGCCCCGCTATGGGCGCGCCGTCACCGCATCGACGCGCGCCAAGCGAAGAAGCCATCGCCGTCCTCGTCCGTGAAAAGCGGGGTGGCGAGGCCGATCACCACTGATGCGGGGAGCGGGCCGAAGTAGCGGCCGTCGAGGCTGTCACTGACGTCCGGGTTCATCAGGAAAACCTCGCCCTCGGCGATGATGCGGCAGCCCTGCCAGACCGGCAGGTCGCGGCCTTGGCGGTCGTGGTCTCGGGCTTCACCAAGCGGAACGGAATCGACGGCGACTGCTCGGCCGTCGCGGCATACGCGCTGCCCCGGCAGGCCGATCACGCGTTTGAGAAGCGGCACGCCGCGTGCGACGTAGCCGCGTTCGACCATGAAGGAGGCGACAGGTTCAGGCGGCATGACGGCAACGAGATCGGGCACCTCGATCCGCTCGGCCGGCGCGATGGTGTAGAAGCCGATCGGCACGCTGGCCGATGCGTTCCAGACCAGCCTGGGCGATGTCGGAACGAAGCTGGCGATGACGATGGCCAGCGCCGCAGCCGTCACCAGAACATAAGTTGCGCGGGTCATTGCCCGATCTCCCGGCGCCGGAGCCATGCCCGGTGGCGCTCCATCGAATAGGGGCGCGGCGCTTCGCCCGCGTTCATCCAGTGGGCGACATGCCGCCAGTGATCGGGATCGACTTCGGCTGGATCGATGCCGAGCCCCTCGACGGTATCGACATGGCGAAGGACGTCCTCGACGTGTTGCCAGCCTTCGATCTTCAGAAGGATTTCGCCGCCCGGACGGACGAAGGGCAGCGTCTGATAGGCATTGCCGGATGCCACGGCGCGCACGATGTCGATGCGCGAGATGACGGTGCCGTAGTCGTTCGCGGCCCAGCGAACGAAGGCGAAAACGGCACCGGGGCGGAAACAGACGATGCGGCGGTTGCGGTCGAGGATCTGCGTTCCGGCCTCGTGACCGAACCTGATCCAGTATTCGATTCTCTTCTCCACCCATGTCAGTTCCACACGGGTCAGATCATCGTGGGGAGCGGCAGCACCGATCATGAGTGATCTCCTGATGGGTCGGGAAACTCGCGCGCGAGCAGCTCGCGCAGCATGTCCGCGACAGTGATGCCGCGGCTGAATGCGGCGACCTTGATGCGGCCGCGCATCCCGGGGGTGACATCAATGGTCAGCCTGGCCGTATTGGCGGTGGCAGCGCTGTCACGCACCGGCGGCGTGTCCACGGCCTTGATCCAGTCGTCGGGATCGACCGGACGGGCTGCGAATCCTCGGCGGGTCGCGCGCTCACTCATGGCGCAACCCTCCCGATGCAAAGCCGGCTGATCTCGGTGGTAAGCGCGGCGATCTCGCGGGCAGCGGGGGAGCGCCCGTCGATCTCGCTGGCGAGCCGCCCGGATTGCGCTGCGTCGGCGAAGACAACGCGCTGGCCGATGGCACTGGTGAGCACCGGAGGATCATGGTCGGCGAGCGTTTCGGCCGTCTCGCGCGCAATGACGGTGCGGGCACCGCAACGGTTGAGCACGAAGCGGGCGACGAGCTGGGGCCGATAGATGCGGGCCTCCGCAAGGAGGGACAGCATCTCGGCTGATGCCCAGCCATCGAGCGGCGATGGTTGCACCGGGATCAGCACGAGGTCGGCGGCAAGCAGCGCGGAGCGCATGAGGCCAGCGACACGCGGTGGGCCGTCAATGACGATCGTGTCGGCGTCACGGGCGAATTCGGGGGCCTCGCGATGCAGCGTGTCGCGGGCCAGACCAACGACGCCGAATAGGCGAGGAAGGCCCTCATGGGCGCGTTGCTGGGACCAGTCGAGTGCGGAGCCTTGCGGGTCGGCGTCGATCAGCGTGACGCGCTTTCCCCGGCTCGCTAGTTCACCGGCGAGATGCAGCGCCAGCGTCGTCTTGCCGACGCCGCCTTTCTGGTTGAGGAGCGCGATGATCATCGGCGTCCTCCCGGCAGATCGATAGAAAGGCGGGGCGTGTCGGGATTATTAGATGCCGCGTCTTCGTCTCGATCGGGTGTGGATCGGGACGACGATGGGGCGACAGACGCCCCTTTCTTCGCGGCCATGTTGAGGCTTCTGGCGGTGTCGCGGATGAGGTTTTCCACATCGCGCGCGCGCTCTTCAAAGTTAGCTGGGGTAACT
>NZ_JAEHFP010000144.1 GCF_016446475.1 Paracoccus binzhouensis
CCGTCTCGGTCCCCGCCGCCGGCGCCGATGCCGCCGCCCGCATCGCCGCGGCGATGGCGCCGCAGGATCCGGCGCTGGTCCTGCTGTTCGGCATGCCCGCCGATGGCCTGCCGGCGCTGGGCGCCGAGCTGCGCCGGCGGCTCGGCCCGGATTGCCGGGTGGTCGGCTGTTCCTCGGCCGGCGAGATCGGGCCGCAGGGCTATTGCTCGGCCACGGTGACGGCGCTGGGCTTTCCCGCCGCCAGCTTCCGCGTCGGCGTCTGCGTGCTGCGCGACCAGGCGCTGGTGCCGGTCTCGGAATGGATGGCGACGCTGCGCCGCTTCCATGCCGATTTCCGCCCGGACCTGCGGCGGTCCAGCTTCGGGGTGCTGCTGCCTGACGCGCTGGCCCGGCAGGAGGACGTGCTGACCGCGACGCTGGACGCGGCGATCCCCGGCCTGCCGGTGGTCGGTGGCTCCAGCGCCGAGGGGATGCTGTTCGCGCCGACATGCCAGATGGTCGACGGCGCGGTGCACGAGGGCGCCGCGCTGTTTCTGCTGATCGAGACCGACCTGGCGATTTCCGAGGTGCTGTTCTCGCATTTCAGTCCCACCGACAGGCGCGCCGTCGTCACCGCCGCCGACACCCACAACCGCATCATCCTGGAGCTGAACGCCGAGCCGGCGGCGCAGGAATATGCCCGGCTGGCCGGGGTGCCGCTGCATGCGCTGACCCAGACGGAATTCGCCCGCCACCCGCTGCTGCTGCGCACCGGCAAGCGCCACCATGTCCGCGCCATCCGCGCCATCACCCCCGAGGGCGGGCTGGAGCTGCTGTCGGGCACCGAGCCCGGCCATATCCTGACCCTGGGCCGGGCCATGGACATGACCCGCGGCTTTGCCGAGGTGATGGACGCGCTGCCGCGCCCGCCGCTGATGGTGCTGGGCTTCGACTGCATCCTGCGCCGGCTGGCGCTGGAACGCGCCGGCATGACCGCGCAGATGTCCGAGCTGCTGGCCCGCTATCACGTCGCCGGCTTCAACACCTATGGCGAGCAGCACAGCGGCATGCATGTGAACCAGACCTTCGTCGGCATGGCGCTGATGCCCCCCGAGGCGGGATGAGCCATGTTCCTGCGTGACGACGATCCCCCCGGCCGGCGGGTCGAGAAGCTGGCGCGCATCGCCGACGTGCTGGTCGAACGCATCGACCGGCTGGAGGAAAGCCGCGGCTCGGCCTGGTCGATGTTCCAGGCCGCCGTGGCGCTGGAGCAGGAGGTGCAGGTCCGCACCCGCGAGCTGGAAAAGGCGCTGGCCGATCTGTCCGAGCGCAACCGCGAGCTGGCCGTCGCCCGCGCCTCGGCCGAGGAGGCGAACCGCTCGAAGACCCGCTTCCTGCGCGCCGCCAGCCACGACTTGCTGCAGCCGCTGTCGGCGGCAAAGCTGTTCCTGTCGGCGCTGAAGGATACGCCGCTCGATCCCTTGCAGCGCGAGCTGACCGACCGGCTGTCGGGCGCCTTCGAATCGGTCGAGGAGCTGATGCACGCGGTGCTGGACATCTCGCGCCTGGACAGCCAGCGCATCGAGTTCCAGCGCAAGCCCGTGGATCTGGGCGACATGTTCCGCCGCCTGGCGGTGGAATACGCGCCGATGGCCGAGGCCAAGGGCCTGCGGCTGAGCTTCGCGCCGACCATGGCGGTGGTGGAAAGCGACCCGACCTTCCTGCGGCGCATCGCGCAGAACCTGATCTCGAACGCGATCAAGTATACCGACCGCGGCGGGGTGCTGGTGGGCGTCAGGAAGCGCGGCGAGCGCGCCTGGCTGGAGATCTACGACACCGGAATCGGCATCGCCGCCCCCGACCGCGCCCGCATCTTCGACGAGTTCCAGCGCATCGGCCGCGAGGGCGGCGGCGTGCCGGGCATGGGGCTGGGCCTGTCGATCGTGCGCCGCGCCTGCGCCAAGCTGGGCCACCCCATCGCCATGGACAGCGAGCCGGGGCGCGGCACCGTGTTCCGCGTCAGCCTGCCGCTGGTGGCGCCGGGGGTCGAGCCGGCCCGGGCCGAAGGCGCCGGCAGCGGCCCGTCGCTGCGCGGCCGGGTGGCGCTGGTGGTCGAGAATGACGATGCCATGCGCCGGGCGCTGGAACTGCTGCTCAGGGACCGGCTGGGCATGGTGCCGCGCGTCTCGGGCGGCATCGCCGAGGCGCTGGCGCAGATGGGGGACGAGCCGCCGGACGTGGTGATCGCCGATTACAACCTGGACAATGGCGATACCGGCCTGCAGGCCATCGCGGCGCTCCGCCAGGCGGCGGGCCAGGCGGTGCCGGCGATCCTGGTCACCGCCCAGCGGGCCCCCGAGCTGGCTCGTGCCAGCCAGTCCGTCGATGTGCCGCTGCTGGAAAAGCCGGTGCGGCCCGAGGATCTGCAGGCCATGCTGCAAGCCATGCTGGCCTAAGACCAAAGCACGAAACTGTCGGTCGCGGGCTTTCGCGGCCGGCCGGCCGGGGGCAGGCTCGGCAACAGCGAAGGGAAGAAACCGCCATGAGAGTTTTGCGCATGCTGGCCCTGGTCGGGCTTGTCGCCGCCGCCCCCGCCGCCGCCTTGCCGCTGCGGGCGGGCGAGGCGGGCGACCTGGTCTTTGCCGAGCGCGGGCCCTGGGACCTGGCGCAGGGACCGCTGGTCTGGCGGATCAGCCAGAGCGGGCCGGAGGCCGAAGGCTTCACGCCGCTGGGTGAGGGCACGATCACCCTGCGCGCCGCCAAAGACCCCTCGGACGGCAAGCCGGTGCTGGAACTGGCCGAGGAGACGGCGCGCATCAAGCGCCGCATCGGGCCGTTCCCGGTCTCGGGCGGCGATCCGGCGCTGACCTTCTTCCTGGAAACCACCGCGCGGGACATGGCGGTGCTGACCGGCGGCAGCCCGTTCTATATCCGCAATCGCCTGAAGGACGCGCTGTTCCGCGGCGGCGAGCTGCGGCACGCGGGCGATGTCACCATCGCCAGCTTCGCGCCGTTCCGCGACGACAGGAATCGCGCGCGCATGGCCGGCTTCGAGACGCTGGAGCTGCGCTTCACCCTGGGCGATCCCGGGCAGCCGATCCGGCGCATGGTGGCGCGGACCGGACCCCTGGCGGGCGGGCGGCCCGCCTATGACAGCGAAATGGTGTTGAAATGATCCGGGCGACCCTGACGGCCGCGCTTGCGATCTGGGCCGGCACGGCCGGGGCGCAGGCGGTCAACGACTATCCGACCAATGCGCGGGCCGATTACGTCTTCGTCTGCATGGCGACGAACGGCCAGACCCGCGAGATGCTGGACAAGTGCAGCTGCGCCATCGACCAGATCGCCGAGATCCTGCCCTATGAGGATTACGTCAAGGCCGAGACGGTGATGGCCATGCGGCAGATGGGCGGCGAGCGCTCGGCCGCGTTCCGCAACATGGGCACCAATGAGATGGTCGCCAATTTCCACCGCGCCGAGGCCGAGGCCGAGATCCTCTGCTTCTGAACTGGACAATCCGGCCGCCCCGCGCTTCCCTGTCGGCAAGCTGCTGAACAGGAGGGAAGCGATGGATCTGGGGATCAGGGGCAAGAAGGGCCTTGTCTGCGCCGCGTCGAAGGGCCTGGGCCGGGGTTGCGCCGAGGCGCTGGCCGAGGCCGGGGTCGATCTGGTCATCAACGCCCGCGGCGCCGAGGCGCTGCAGGCCACGGCCAGCGAGATCGCGGCGAAGCACGGCGTTTCGGTCACGCCGGTCGCCGCCGACATCACCACCGAGGACGGCCGCGCCGCCGTGCTGGAGGCCCTGGGCGGGCAGGCCGACATCCTGGTCAACAATGCCGGCGGCCCGCCACCCGGCAGCTGGACCGACTGGTCGCGCGAGGATTTCATCAAGGCCATCGACGCCAACATGCTGACTGCCATCGCGCTGATGCAGGCGCTGGTGCCGGGCATGATGGAGCGCGGCTGGGGCCGGGTGGTCAACATCACCTCGCAATCGGTGCGCGCGCCTATCGCCGTCCTGGGCCTGTCGAACACCGCCCGCGCCGGGCTGACCGGCTTCGTCGCCGGCATGTCGCGGCAGGTGGCGCCGCATGGCGTGGTGGTGAACAACCTGCTGCCCGGCATCCATGCCACCGACCGTGCGGACAGCCTGGATGCCGGCGTCGCCAAGGCCGAGGGCATCGGCGTCGACGAGGCCCGCCGCCGGCGCGAGGCGACCATCCCGACCCGCAGCTATGGCCTGCCCGAGGATTTCGGCGCCACCTGCGCCTTCCTGTGCAGCCAGCATGCCCGCTTCATCGTCGGGCAGAACATCCTGTTGGACGGCGGCGCCTCGAACATCTCGATCTGAGGGCGCGGTCGGCGGGCCGGTCGGCGGGTCGGGCGCAGGAAGGCTCTTGCCAGAACCCTGCCGCCCGGCTACGACAAAAGTCGGAAATCGGGAGACATTGGCGCAAGCCAGGGCCGAAGGAGCAACCGCCCCGGGAATCTCTCAGGCACAGGGACCGTTTTCCAATGTACGCTCTGGAGAGAGGCGGCAGATGCCGTCCGCCGAAGGGATAACGATCTCAGGCGCCCCCGTTTCGGGGTAGGGACAGAGGGGGCATCTAACCGGGCGGGATCGGTCCGTCCGCAAGACAGGGGATGCCCATGGCCGAGCTTCGGCGCACGATGCTGTATGACCTGCACCTTTCGCGCGGCGCGAAGATGGTGCCCTTTGCCGGCTGGGAGATGCCGGTGCAATACCCGATGGGCGTGCTGAACGAGCACCTGCATACCCGCGCCCATGCCGGCCTGTTCGACGTCAGCCACATGGGCCAGGTGATCCTGCGCGGGCCGGGCGCGGCCGAGGCGCTGGAGACGCTGGTGCCTGCCGATATCGTCGGGCTGGCCGAGGGCCGGCAGCGTTACGGCCTGTTCACCAATGACGCGGGCGGCATCCTCGACGACCAGATGATCGCCAACAAGGGCGACCATCTGTTTCTGGTGGTGAACGCCGCCTGCGCCGAACAGGACATCGCCCATCTGCGCCGGCTGGAAGCCGCCGGCATCTCGGTCGAGCCGGTGACGGATCGCGGGCTGCTGGCCCTGCAGGGCCCCGAGGCCGAGGCGGTGCTGGCGCGGCTGGTGCCCGGCACCCAGGCGATGAAGTTCATGGACGTGGCCGAATTCGACTGGCAGGGGGCGACGCTCTGGGTCAGCCGCTCGGGCTATACCGGCGAGGACGGGTTCGAGATTTCCGTGCCCGGGGACCGCGCGGTCGCGCTGGCCGAGGCGCTGCTGGCCGAGCCCGAGGTCGCGCCCATCGGGCTGGGCGCCCGCGACAGCCTGCGGCTGGAAGCGGGAATGCCGCTTTACGGCCATGACATGGACGCCACGACCCTGCCGGGCGAAGCCGGGCTGGGCTGGTCGATCCCCAAGCTTCGCCGCACCGGCGGCGCGCGCGCGGGCGGTTTCCCGGGCGCCGGGCCGATCCTGCAGGAACTGGCCCAAGGCCCCGCCCGCAGCCGCATGGGCCTGCGCCCCGAGGGCCGCGCGCCCATCCGCGAAGGGGTCGAGATCTTCGACGCGGCCGAGGCTGGTGCTGCGATCGGCACGGTCTGCTCGGGCGGCTTCGGCCCTTCGGTCGGCGGGCCGGTCGCCATGGCGGTCCTGCCCGCGGGACTTGCCCCCGGCGCGACGCTTTGGGCCGAATTGCGCGGCAAGCGCATTCCGGTGACGATTACTCCGCTTCCCTTCCACAAACCGAGCTACAAGCGCTGAGAGGCCAGGCATGCTGAAATACACCGAAGACCACGAATGGCTGAAACAGGACGGCGACGAGATCGTCGTCGGCATCACCGCCCATGCCAGCGAGCAGCTGGGCGATGTCGTCTTCGTCGAACTGCCCGAGGTCGGGCGCGAGGTCGAGGCGGGCGAGGAGATCGTGGTGATCGAATCGGTCAAGGCCGCCTCGGACATCGTGGCCCCGGTCGCGGGCGTCATCACCGCCGTCAACGAGGCGCTGCCCGACGCGCCGGGCGCGGTGAACGAGGATCCGATGGCGGCCTGGTTCTTCCGCATCAAGCCGGCCTCGGTCGACCTGTCCGGCTTCATGGACGAGGCGGGCTATCAGGCATTGATCGGCTGAGGCTGCCGGGCCTTGCGGCCCGGCGGGAGCCGGGGGCGCTTCGCCCCCCCGGACCCCCCGAGGGTATTTGGCAAACGAAGAAAGGCAGGGCGGGGGGCGTTCCCGGCCCTTGCGATTCCGAAGGCAATGCTTGTGAACATTCTGACGCATCGAGGCCAGTGATGGGTAAATGGACCCCGACCGACTATAATCCCGACGATTTCGCCAATCGCCGTCACATCGGGCCTTCTCCGGCCGAGATGGAGGCGATGCTGAAGGTCGTGGGCGCCGAGACGCTGGAGGAGCTGATCGGCCAGACCGTGCCGGCGAGCATCCGGCAGGCCGAGGCCCTGGACTGGCCGGCGCTGTCCGAGGCGGAACTGCTGCAGCGCATGCGCGAGGTGGCGGCGAAGAACCAGGTCATGACCAGCCTGATCGGGCAGGGCTATTACGGCACCGTCACCCCGCCGGCGATCCAGCGCAACATCCTGGAAAACCCGGCCTGGTATACCGCCTATACCCCCTACCAGCCCGAGATCGCCCAGGGCCGGCTGGAGGCGCTGCTGAACTTCCAGACCATGGTCGCGGACCTGACCGGGCTGCCGGTGGCCAATGCCAGCCTGCTGGACGAGGCGACCGCCGCTGCCGAGGCCATGGCCATGGCGCAGCGGGCGGCGAAGTCCAAGGCCCGCGCCTTCTTCGTCAGCGAGGCCCTGCACCCGCAGACCGTCGCGGTGATCGAGACCCGGGCTGCGCCCTTGGGCATCGAGATCGTCCGCGGTACGGAATGCGATCCGTCGGCCGTGTTCGGGGCGATCTTCCAGTATCCCGGCACCTTCGGCGAGCTCCGGGACTATACCGCCGAGATCGCGGCGCTGCATGCGGCGGGCGCGGTGGCGATCATGGCGACCGACCTCCTGGCGCTTTGCGTGCTGAAGGAGCCGGGCGCCATGGGTGCCGACATCGCCATCGGCTCGGCGCAGCGTTTCGGCGTGCCCATGGGCTATGGCGGGCCGCATGCCGGCTTCATGGCCTGCCGCGACGAGTTGAAGCGCGCCATGCCGGGGCGGATCGTCGGGGTTTCCATCGACGCCAAGGGCAACCAGGCCTACCGCCTGTCGCTGCAGACCCGCGAGCAGCATATCCGGCGCGAGAAGGCCACCTCGAACGTCTGCACCGCCCAGGCGCTGCTGGCGGTGATGGCGTCCTTCTATGCGGTGTTCCACGGCTCGGTCGGGTTGCGCGCCATCGCCCAGCGGGTGCATCTGAACGCGGTCACCCTGGCCGAGGCCTTGCGCGCCGCCGGGGCCGAGGTGCAGCCCGAGGCATTCTTCGACACCATCACCGTGCGGGTGGGCGTGGGGCAGGCGGGGATCCTCGCCGCTGCCCGGCATCGCGGCATCAACCTGCGCAGGGTCGGCCGCGACCGGGTCGGCATCTCGGTCGACGAGACCACGGATGCGGATGTGATCGCCCGGGTGCTGGACGCGTTCGGCATTACCGACCAGGCCGCGCCGGCCGCAGCCCCGGCGATCCCCGAGGCGCTGATCCGCGAAAGCGACTACCTGACCCATCCGGTCTTTCACATGAACCGGGCGGAATCCGAGATGATGCGCTATATGCGCCGCTTGTCGGACCGCGACCTGGCGCTGGACCGGGCGATGATCCCGCTGGGCAGCTGCACGATGAAGCTGAACGCGGCGGCCGAGATGATGCCGATCACCTGGCCGGAATTCGGCGCGCTGCATCCCTTCGCGCCCGAGGAGCAGGCCGCCGGCTATCACGAGGTCTTTGCCGATCTGACCGGGAAGCTGTGCGCGATCACCGGCTATGACGCGTTCTCGCTGCAGCCGAACAGCGGCGCGCAGGGTGAATATGCCGGGCTTCTGACCATCGCAGCCTATCACAAGTCGCGCGGCGAGGATCGCGACGTCTGCCTGATCCCGGTCAGCGCCCATGGCACCAACCCGGCTTCTGCGCAGATGGCGGGGATGAAGGTCGTAGTAGTCAAATCGGCCCCGAACGGCGATATCGACCTGGAGGACTTCGCCGACAAGGCCGCAAAGGCCGGCGACAGGCTGGCGGCGGTGATGATCACCTATCCCTCGACCCATGGCGTCTTCGAGGACACCCTGCGCGAGGTCTGCCGCATCACCCATGAGCATGGCGGCCAGGTCTATATCGACGGCGCCAACATGAACGCCCTGGTCGGTCTGGTGAAGCCGGGCGAGATCGGCGGCGATGTCAGCCACCTGAACCTGCACAAGACCTTTGCCATTCCCCATGGCGGCGGCGGTCCCGGCATGGGGCCGATCGGGGTCAAGGCGCATCTGGCGCCCTTCCTGCCCGCCGACCCGCGCGAGGGTTCGGGGGCGGTCTCGGCGGCGCCCTGGGGCAGCGCCTCGATCCTGCTGATCTCCTGGGCCTATATCCTGATGATGGGCGGCGAGGGGCTGACGCAGGCGACGCGGGTCGCGATCCTGAACGCGAACTATGTCGCCAGCCGGCTGGCCGGGGCCTATCCGGTGCTGTTCATGGGCAATCGCGGCCGGGTGGCGCATGAATGCATCCTGGATACCCGCCCCTTCCAGGAGCATGGCGTGACAGTGGACGACATCGCCAAGCGGTTGATCGACAACGGCTTCCACGCGCCCACGATGAGCTGGCCGGTCGCTGGCACGCTGATGGTCGAGCCGACGGAATCGGAAACCAAGGCCGAGATCGACCGGCTGGTCACCGCCTTCCTGGCCATCCGCGACGAGATCACCGAAATCGCCGAGGGCCGGATCAGCGCCGAGGCCTCGCCGCTGCGCCACGCCCCGCACACGGTCGAGGATCTGGTCGCCGACTGGGACCGCGCCTATTCGCGCGAGCAGGGCTGCTTCCCGCCGGGGGCGTTCCGGGTGGACAAGTACTGGCCTCCGGTCGGGCGGGTGGACAATGCCTATGGCGACCGCAACCTGGTCTGCACCTGTCCGCCGCTTGAGGATTACGCCGAGGCGGCGGAGTGAGCGCGTGCCTTCGTCATGGTCGGCGGGGGGCCTTTGCGGGGGCTTGCGAAAAGCCGTGAAAGCGGCCTTGACAAGCCCCCGCGCTTCGGCGAGATAGCACGCCGATGGGGCCGTAGCTCAGTTGGTAGAGCGCATCGTTCGCAATGATGAGGCCAGGGGTTCGATTCCCCTCGGCTCCACCAGTTCAGGAATTTTCTTATATTACAAGCAGCTAGGCGGAAAACGCTGACACGCTGACAGCGCCGTGCTGACAACATCGGCCCGCAGAAAAGGGGGGCCGATGCCCGGCCTCTCCGAATCTGTGTTATGGCTGGCATGGCGCGGTTGCCTGTGGCGGGCAACGCGACGTCCGCGGCGCGGCCCTGTGGCGGCGCTTGGCGGGCGCGGATGGCTGCCCTTGTGGGACGCCTAACGGCCCTCCTGCGGCTTACCTTACTGCGCCAGGTGGGACTGCCCTATCGCTTCCCTATGCGGTCAACGCTCTTCCGCTGGTCTATCGCCTCATTGGCTAGAGCCTGTTGCACTCAATCGGCCTCATACCCGGCGGTTTTGAAGTAGTTGTAGCACTCCTCGTCGGAGAACAGATCGCAGACCT
>NZ_JAEHFP010000145.1 GCF_016446475.1 Paracoccus binzhouensis
CCAAATGTTAAACAGTTACCCCTTCGGACCTCAACTGGTAATTCTGCCAGTCACAATTCAAGCTGCGGTTACGTCGTCGGGGGCTCTGTTGCACAAATCGGCTGAAGTCCGAAGTTCCCCTTCCCCGGACGGACTTATCCCACAGCTTCCGTGACGGGTATGCCGAGCGCGGTGTAGCCGTTCAGGACGGCGATGCGGATCTGGAGTTCGGCAACCTGACGATCGAAGTCCCTCGCCATGAGCCTCTGGCCCAGGAGTTTGACACAATGCATCTTCGTTTCGACGCGGCTTCGGCGGTGGTATCCGCTCCATCGTCGCCACAGGGCACGGCCGAGGTATTTTGATGCGCGCAGGGCCTCGTTTCGGGCGACCGCGCCAGCGGTGACGGTCTTCCATGGCTTGGCGTTCTTGCGGGGCGGGATGACGGCTTGGGCGCCGCGGTCAGCGATGGCATCGTGGCATTTGCGTGTGTCGTAGGCCCCATCTGCGGTGACGCTGCCGATCTGCTCGTGCGCCGGGATCTGTTTGAGCAGGTCGGGTAACACCGGCGCATCGCCGATCTGGCTCCCTGTGATCTCCACGGCCCGAACCTCCAGCGTTTCCTCATCAATCCCCAGATGGATCTTGCGCCAGACGCGCCGTTTCGGGCCGCCATGCTTGCGGGCGTGCTACTCGCCTTCGCCCTCGACCTTGATGCCAGTGCTGTCTATCAGCAGGTGCAGCGGCCCCTTGGAACCGCGATACGGTATATTCACAGCCAGGGTCTTCTGGCGGCGGGACAGGGTGCTGAAGTCGGGCACCGTCCAGTCGAGTCCAACCAACTGCAGCAGGCTCTCGACGAAGCCGGTCGTTTGCCTGAGCGCCATGCCGAATAGCACCTTCATCGAAAGGCACGTCTGAATGGCGGCATCGCTGTAGGTCTGCTGGCGGCCACGCCTGCCTGTCGGCGCGGCATCCCAACTCATCTCGGGGTCGAACCAGATCGTGAGCGAGCCCCGGCGCTTGAGCGCTTCGTTGTAGGCTGGCCAGTTCCTCGTCTTGTAGGTTGGGGGTGTCGGTCTGCTCATGCATCCCAGCTACCACGCTGGATTCACGAGATGAATCCCTCACAGGATTTGTGCAACAGAGCCCAGCTTGTGCATAAAAACTCCAATTTATAAACGAAAGGATGCCGAGGACACTAGGCGTTAGACTTCGGCAACGGAGGCGTCCCAGTCAAGCTCTTTTGGGTGCGCGACTTCACCTGCAAAGGAGCGGAAGGGTGGAAACAATCATCCTTTGTCTTCTATCTCGTGCTTGCCTTCGTATTAGCTTAAAACTTTGGATCCAGCGAGAAGTTGAAGGCCGTTACAGCATCCCGAACAAATCATCCGCCAGAATTCCGTCATGCTTGCCTACGACCGATCGGCTTTCCGCAGCCCGGGTCTCCACGATCCGCCACATCCTATACCGTCCCTGTCCAGTGATCTCCCGAACAAGGTCCCGCTCCTCCATCCAGTCGATGTTCCGCTGAACCGTCGCCCGGTGTGCGCCCGTGAGCTTCTCGGCCATCTGAGCAGAGACCAGCGGCCAGCTCGTGAAGAGCTCGCGCAACATGGGTGGCGTCTTGCCCGACAAGGGTGCCATGACCTCAGCCGCGGCCTCGTTCCAGGTCTCGATCTCCTCGAGCCGCCGCAGCCCCGCAAAGACCGCGCTCTCCATCGCATTCAGCCAGCGAGAGAGTCGGGCCGCCGGGTCCCCGATAGCGCGGAAGCCCCCGCCCCCGCCCATGGCGATCGGCGCGAAGATCGCGCCCGGCCGGTTAAGCGATGAAGCCAGATCCGACACCGCCACCCGCGCCGCGGTCACTGCCGCCTCGAGCGGATCGTCGATCGGGGAGAGCTCGGCCACATGCCAAAGGTGGAACCCCATGCAGGCTCGGGTCACTGGATGCAAATCGACCGCCTGCCGCATCATCGCGAGCCAGCTCGCTGCGCGGCTCTCGAAGGCCTCGCGGTCTTCCAGCTCCTGCATGCGGATGGGGGCTTTGGTATCCTTCAGGCTCTCCCCCTGCCCCGGCCGGTCGCGCCGGTCGAGGAAGGTCTCGAGGTCTGCCACGCCAGGGGTTCCGACCGGCCCCGGCCCGCCGGCCAGCCGCCGCACGGTCCAGCCCATCCGGTAGAGCGCCTGGGCGTCATTGGTCGCGGTCGAGATCCGCAGCGCCATGTAGAGAGACAGCCGGTCGAGACCGATCCGATCCTGCGTCAGCCAGCTCAGTTCCGACGCCTCGATCAGGGCGAGCCGCTGCCGCCAGCCCGCCGGACCCCGGCGCAGGCGCTCATCGAGGATCCCGAGCCGCGCCGCGACATGGGCGAGCTGGGCCGCCTGCCCGGCTTCGGCCGCGCGCCAGGCATCGACGATCTCGGATTCCTTGGCCTCGGGCTGCGGTCCCGGAGGGAGAAAATCGGGCTCTTCCTCGGGCGGGCCGGGCAGGAACCACAGATCAGCGTCATCCCGATCCTCGGCCGCCTCCATGTCTTCAAGAGACACCCAGTCATCATCCAAGTCTGTCTGGCGAAATCGGTTCATGCGCGCATTATAGAGCATTTTTGCACGTCAGGCGAGCGGGTTTGAGAAGCCCCGCTTTCCTCTACTATAGAGAGGGTCGAGGCTCCTGTCTCCTCGAGACTGCCGCGCGCCTCTCGTGGCCCTCAGCCCATGAATACAAGGCTTCCCGCGCTCAGCGCGACGAGAGAAACGCCCCTTGCGCGCGTTTACAAACGGTCGTTTATTGGCAGCATATGAAACTGCAAACGGCCTGTTTTGATGCCCCTGATCGGCTATGCGCGCGTCTCAACCGAGGATCAGACCCCCCTGCCCCAGTCGCAGGCCCTGAAATCCGCAGGCTGCGTCGAGATCCACGAGGAGCAGGCCTCGGGCGGAAACCGCGCGCGGCCCGTGCTGGCGCGGGTGCTGGAGCGGATCGGCAAGGGTGACACGCTGGTTGTGGTGCGCATCGACCGTCTGGCGCGCTCGCTTTCGCATTTGCTGGAAGTGATCGAGCGTCTGGAGGCGAAAGGCGCCTTCTTCCGCTCGCTCATGGACCCGATCGACACATCATCCCCGCAGGGCAAGTTCACCCTCCAGGTCCTGGGCGCCGCGGCCGAGTTCGAGCGGGCCCTGATCCGCGAACGGACCAAGGCCGGGCTGGCCAGCGCACGAACCAAAGGCCGGGTTGGCGGCAATCCGGGCCTGCGCGCGCGGGATCCTGCGGCACTGCGAAAGGTGCGGCTGGCGCGGCAGGATGGCTACATGGAACGCCTGAACGAGACGGCGCAGGACTGGGTTCCCCATGTCCGCCGCCTGCGCCCCGACTTGGCTTGGGAAGACGTAGTCCGCGTCGTCAACGGCCCCCTGCCCCGCGAGCGTCAGTGGACGCAAAGTCGGCTTCTGCGCGCGGTCAACGCCTATGTCCGCGACGGCTTTCTGCCCGAGACGGTGCTCGCCCGAGCCGGCCGCCGCGAAACCGACGACCGCCTGCCCGCCATCGTCGCCGCTATCAAGGGCGCGGACCCCGACATCACGCTTCAGGCGATCTGCACTCGGCTGGAAGCCATGCGCGAGCGAACACCCCGTGGGCGGACAAGCTGGCAGCCGTCATCCGTGAAGATGCTGCTGGAGCGGGCGGAGAGGTTGGGTCTGCTTGAGTAGCCTAACAACCTTGCGAATCCTCCATGACATGGAAGGATTACAAGGCTGTGGTCAGCTCTACGCTCAGTAGCTGTCCGGTCATGTAAAGGGGTTGATGATGCGAAGTTGGCCTTCCACCAGCAGGCCATCTTGCATGTCCTCGCTCCACAGCGTGGTGCAGCCTGCAACCAAAGCGCTGGCCACGATCATGGCGTCGTAGATCGAGAAGCCGTAGCGTTCCGCCAAGGCGCGGCCGACGTCGTGGGTCTGAAGGGTCAGGTCTTCGACGGGACACAAGGCGCGCACGCCCTCAAGAAACGCCCCTGCTTCCTCCCAACTCAGGCCAGCCTTGCGGCGACAGTTGACCAGCGTCTCGTTCAGGACTTGAACGCTGATCCGGGGCCCCTGCCCCAGGATGACCTCGGCGCGATCGGCCTTCGGGCCATCGTCGAGCAGGTAAAGAACGACATTCGTGTCCGCGAACTCAGCGCTCATGCGCAGCGTCGCGGCTCAGGCGCTCTGCAGCGGGCAGCTTGCCCCGGAACCGGCGCAGACCCGTCAGCACCTCATCCGCGCGCGCCAGACGACGGACTCTGACCTTGCCGTCGTCCTTGACCAGGTCGATCTGATCGCCTTCCTTGAGGCCAAGCTCCCGAACAAGCTCGACGGGCAGGCGGACGGCAAGCGAGTTGCCCCATTTCGCGACCTGCATTTTGGCCTCCTGCGTGGATATACGATCAGTAATGTATATCACACTAGCTACATGGGCAAGCCTGTCCGCGAGCTTGGGCTACTCTTGTGCGTCACGCAGTGGCTGACACCAGATTTAGAAAGTGCTTGCGCGAATCTGATCGGTCAGGCAATAGTCTCGAAAAATAACGCGCGGTCACATAAAAATCGCGCCCACGGATCGAGCGGGGCATGACCGAGATAGACAAAGACCTGGACGTCGCCATTGGCCACTACGCCGAACTCTTGGCTTCGAACCTGCATGCACAACGCGCAGCGCACTTTCCACCCGACGCGAAAAAGGTGATGCGCAGCTTGACGAGCGGTGAGGCGGCCGATCTGCTCGGTGTCGATCACACCTACCTTCGCAAACTTCATCGGGAAGGCAAGATCACGGACGTCGAGACGACGGCCGGTAGCCATCGCCGCTACACCCTCGACGATGTCTGGGAGATCAGACAAAGCCTTGAGGCCAACGCCAAGAAGCCGGGAACGTACGTGCCGGGCCGTCGTAAGGGCGACGAGCTGCAAGTCATTTCCGTTGTGAATTTCAAGGGTGGAAGCGGCAAGACCACCACATCAGCGCACCTTGCGCAGAGACTCGCGTTCAAGGGTTATCGTGTGCTGGCCATTGATCTGGATCCGCAGGCGTCGTTGTCCGCCTTGCACGGGATTCAGCCTGAACTGGACCTCATGGAAGGCGGGACGCTGTACGACGCAGTCCGTTATGACGACCCTGTCCCGGTTTCCGAGGTCATCAGGAAGACCTACATCCGTGGCCTGGATCTCATTCCGGGCAATCTCGAGCTCATGGAGTTCGAGCACGAAACCCCGGCCGCGATCCAGCGTGGCGGCGCCCGCGCTTTCTTCGCGAGAGTCCGAGACGCCCTCGACAGCGTCGAAAGTGACTACGATGTCGTCGTGATCGACTGCCCTCCGCAACTGGGCTTCCTGACCATGTCTGCCCTTTCCGCGTCCTCGGGCGTCCTGGTGACGGTCCACCCGCAGATGCTTGACCTCATGTCCATGTCGCAGTTCCTGCGGATGACGGCCGACCTGTTGGGCGTGATCCGCGATGCAGGCGCCAACCTGCGGTTCGATTGGCTCCGGTTCCTGCCGACCCGCTACAAGGTGGGCGACGCCCCACAGACCGAGGTGATCGCCTTCATCCGCGGGCTCTTCGGGCGTTCGGTGCTGACGAACCACATGGTCGAGTCGACGGCGATCTCGGATGCCGGGCTGACCAAGCAGACCTTGTATGAGGCGGATAAGAAGGACTTCACGCGCCAGACCTTCGACCGCGCCATCGAGTCCATGAATGCCGTCAATGACGAGATCGCCGCGATCATCCAGAGCACGTGGGGACGCAATGGCAAGAAAGCCTAAATTGGGACTGCCCTTGCAGACCTTGCGCAATGCCCCCGACGCTCTTGAGGGGCGCAGGCTGCGGGGCGGCGTATTCGAGATCGAGCCTGACCATGTCGAGACCGTGGGCAGGCTGGATGACCGTCTTCAAATCGAGATTGCGGGGCTGAAGGCATCGATCTCCAGAAGTGGCCAACGGGTGCCGATCCTCGTGCGACCTCTCGAAGGGTATCGCTACAGCCTGATCTACGGGCGGCGTCGGCTTGAAGCCTGCCGGGATCTCGGGATCAAGGTCCGTGCGATCGTCACCGAAATGGACGGGGATCAGGCGCTTCGGGATCAGCTGCTCGAGAACCAAGAACGCCGCGACCTGAGCTTCATCGAACGTGCCTTGGTGGCGGCAGCCTTGCTCAATGGCGATCACCTGGGAGAGGCGGAACGCACCAACAAGGGCGTGGCAGAGGTTCTAGGTCTTACCGAAGCTGGTGTGTCGCAGCTGTTAAGCGTCGTCCGCGCGGTTGGCGAGAGCCTCGTCCTAGCGATAGGTGCTGCGCCAGGTATCGGCCGGCCTCGTTGGGAGGAACTCAAGAAGTCACTGGGCGATGCATCTGTGGACCGCGAGAACCTCGCTGCAGTAGCGGCAGAGACCAGGTCCTCTCACTCCGGTGGACCTGACGAAAAGTCGGACGCCGCGTTCCTGGCCGTCCTCGCCGCAGTGGTGCAGGCAGAGCGGCCGACCCGCCCATCAAGCCCCCGAGGGGCACCTAGTGTGGCCATTCCGGGTGTCGGGGCTGCAACCATCGCGACAGGGCGCCGCGGCCGACAGTTCAAGCTCGAGCTGAAGGCCGAGGACAGAGATTTTGTCAGCTGGCTTGAGGGCAAGGCCCCGCAGCTGATCGCCGAGCTTCACGAGCGCTGGAAGCGCAAGGAAGACTGAGGAAGAGCAACAACCAAAAAGGAGGCACGAGACAGGCAGAAAAGAAAAAGGCCCCGAGAAGCAAGCTTCACGAGACCTTTCTTAGGTTTCGCACGGGACCAGCCCGCTACAAAACTCAGTTTTCGCACCTCTGAATGTAGCGATCTGGCCCCTTTCCCGCAAGCGCAAAGCGATTCGCGGGCCAGGGAAATTTTGCCTTCGTGAATGACATCATGGAGTACACACCGATTTCGCCGTTTATGCGGCCGATCTCGCACGCCCATCTGCGCGTGGTCGAGCGGCCTGAGGCGTCCGTTCCGGGCAAGCCCGTCAACAAGTGGGAGCTCCTTCGCGAGCTTTCGAAGGCACAGGCCGCCTTCGGGATTTCCGAGCGCGATCTGACGGTTCTCCAGGGGCTTCTCAGCTTCTTTCCCGATGATGCGCTTGGCGGGAACGCCGAGATGGTCGTCTTCCCGTCCAACAAGGCGATCTGTGAGCGGCTGAATGGCATGCCCTGCTCCACGATGCGCCGTCACCTGGCCCGCCTGGTCGAGGCAGGTTTGCTGATGCGCCGCGATAGCCCCAACGGGAAGAGGTATGTCCGCAAGCATGGCGAAGAGCGCGTGGCGTTCGGCTTCGATCTCTCGCCACTCTACTGCCGGTCCGAAGAGGTGGCACGAGCCGCAGAGGCCGTGCGTGAGGCCGAGGACCGTGTGCGGCGACTGCGGGAGGTTGTGAGCCTCATGCGGCGCGATCTCGCTGCTCTTGCGGAGTTTGGAGAGGATATCCAGCCAGGCCTTGGCCTCTGGGATCAGCTACGCGACAAGGCGGCCCTCACTGCCCGCGCCCTCCGCCGCAAGCTCGAGATTGAGGACCTTTCGGCATACCGAGCAGACCTCGAAGCCCTTCTCGACCATGCTCGCAACGTCATTGACGGTCCTGAAACAGAAGAAATGAACACCAATGGTGCCAATACTGAGCGTCACCATCATAATTCAAATAAAGAATCTATAGATCTTGAACCTGCCTTAGAGAAAGGCGGGGCGGCGGCCGACGCGCCAGATGTTGAAACGGATGCGCCTGATGCTGACGTGGAAGAAGCGGACACAAGACGCGTGCCAAAGATCCCGCTCCATCTCGTGATCGCTGGCTGCTCGTCGCTCAAAACCTTCTACCAGGGCGAAGTCAGGCACTGGCACCAACTTTTTGACGCCGCTTGCCATGTGCGGCCGGCCATGGGGATCAGTGCGTCCGCTTGGGAAGAAGCGCAACGGTTCATGGGCCCCGAGCAGGCATCGATCGTTGTCGTCGCCATGCTGGAACGCTTTGCGGACATCCGATCGCCCGGTGGCTACCTCCGTGCGCTGACATCCAAGGCAGCGGCGGGCGAGTTCTCCTGCGGGCCGATGGTCATGGCGCTGATGTCCCGGCGAAATGCTGCATAACAGCTGTTAAGTCTCTTGGAGCGATCATCAAATTCGGCGCGACTTTGCAGCTGTTAAGTCACGCAGCGATGCGTCGGTAGCCGAAGAGAGGGAAAGGTTGGGGGTTTGAGGGACTCTGATGCTGTGACCGCCCCCCGACGGCCTCTGTGTGCCAAGGTGGGTCTGCAATGATCCACAAAGGAGAGCGGTCATGTCTGAGATTATCACGGTCGGACTCGATTTGGCGAAGAATGTGTTTCAGGTTCACGGGGCCGACGCTGCGGGCCGGGCGGTGCTGCGCAAGAAGCTGAGAAGAGACCAGGTCCTGGCATTCTTCGGACAGCTTCCGGCCTGCGTTGTCGCGATGGAAGCCTGTGGCGGCGCCCATTTCTGGGGGCGTGAGATCGGGAAGATCGGGCATGAGGTGCGGCTGATCCCACCCGCCTACGTGAAGCCATTCGTGAAGCGCCAGAAGAATGACATGGCCGATGCCGAAGCAATCTGCGAGGCGGCGCAGCGCCCGACGATGCGCTTCGTGCCGGTGAAGAGCGAGGAGACCCAGGGCGCTGCAATGGTCTTTCGCATCCGCGAGTTGCTGATCCGGCAGAGAACCCAGGCCATCAATGCCCTGCGCGGGCATTTGGGCGAGTTCGGAAAGATCGTGCCGCAGGGCGCGGCTAACGTGTCGAAGCTGATTGCCATTGTGGAAGATCCGGAAGGCGGTCTGCCTGCCGATGCCATCCCCACGCTCAAGGTGCTGGTCGCGACCCTCGCCCATCTCGAGGCGGAGATCAGCAAGCTCGATACCGAGATCGCCCGGTGTGCCCAGGACAATGAGGTGGCGCGGCGGCTGATGACAGTCCCGGGGATAGGTCCTCTGATTGCCACGGCCATCGCAGTCCTGGCTCCGCCCCCCGAGACGTTCCGCAAGGCGCGCGATTTTGCGGCTTGGCTCGGCCTCACACCCCGTCAGCATTCCACAGGCGGCAAGCAGCGCCTTGGGGCCACGACAAGGATGGGCGAACGGTCTTTGCGGCGCCTCCTGATCATTGGCGCCAACAGCGTCATCATCAAACGCCATGTCCATGCTGCGGCCCGGCCGGGAACTTGGCTGGGCGGGATGCTGACGCGCAAGCCGCCGATGCTGGTGCGGGTCGCGCTGGCGAACAAGATGGCGCGGATCGTCTGGGCTCTGATGGCCCGGGGTGGCGTCTACAAGGCTCCGGCTACGGCGGCGTAAGCCGTCCGTCAGTCGCGAGGAGGTCGGAGCGTAAGAGGGCAAGGAGCAGCTTGGCGCAATAGTCGTGAGACAGGATCGGGAGAACCAGTGTGCAACAGAGTGCCAACGAGCACGCGGCTTTGATCTGGATCCGATCTTCGAACACCATGCGGGCCCGCGGCACGACGACGGCCGCACCAGAGGCCGGATACATGTCAGCACCCGGTGACGCGCCAAAATCAGCTTTGAAGATTCCTCTTGCGCAAGGGGCGGTTATACATGTTGCACAAATCGGCTGAAGTCCGAAGTTCCCCTTCCCCGGACGGACTTATCCCACAGCTTCCGTGACGGGTATGCCGAGCGCGGTG
>NZ_JAEHFP010000146.1 GCF_016446475.1 Paracoccus binzhouensis
CGGCCATGCCGCAGGCGATGACGCGCATCCGGCCGGCCGCGGACAGCCAGTCGCCGATCAGGTCGAGCAGCGCCGGCTCGAACCCGGCCGGGGCCAGCCTGCCCATGCCGCGGTCCGAGGCGCGGGCGTCCACCGGCCGCGCGCCGCGCATGGCCCAGGCGCGCAGCCTTGTGGTGCCCCAGTCGACGGCGATCCAGCCGGGGGCGGTCGGGGCATCGGCGGTTGGTTCAGGCGTCACGCCTTGCTCTTGTTCGAGACGTCGAAGATCACCGCGGCCATCAGCACCAGCCCCTTGATGACCTGCTGGTAGTCGATGCCGATGCCCAGGATCGACATGCCGTTGTTCATCACTCCCATGATGAAGGCGCCGACCACTGCGCCGATCACCGTGCCGACCCCGCCCGCCATCGAGGCGCCGCCGATGAACACCGCCGCGATCACGTCGAGTTCGAACCCCACGCCGGCCTTGGGCGTGGCCGAGTTCAGCCGGGCCGAGACCACGATCCCGGCCAGCGCCGCCAGCATCCCCATGTTCATGAAGGTCAGGAACACCACCCGCTCGGCATTGATGCCCGAAAGCTTGGCCGCCTTGGCATTGCCGCCGATGGCATAGATGCGCCGGCCGATGGTGGTGCGCTCGGACACGAAGGCGTAAAGCGCGACCAGAATCGCCATGACCATGAAGACATTCGGCAGGCCGCGGAAATTCGCCAGCACCCAGGTCATCCAGACCAGCGCCAGGAAGATCAGCGCGTTCTTGGCGGCGAAGAAGGCGAAGGGCTCGTCCACGATACCCACCGCCTCTTCCCGCTTGCGGCCGCGGATCTGCAGCCACAGGATCGCCAGCGCCGCGCCCCAGCCCAGGATCAGAGACAGTGTGTTGGGCTTGTCGGGGCCGAAGAGGTCCGGGATGAAGCCCGAGGCGATCATCTGGAATTCGCGCGGGAAGGGGCCGATCGACTGGCCTTGCAGGATCCACATGGTCAGGCCGCGGAACACCAGCATCCCCGCCAGGGTGACGATGAAGCTGGGGATCTTCCAATAGGCGATCCAATAGCCCTGGATGCCGCCGATTACCGCGCCGGCGGCCAGGCTCAGCACCACGACGACCGGGATCGGCAGGTCCAGCCGGACGATCATCAGCGCCGAAAGCGCGCCGACGAAGGCCGCGACCGAGCCGACGGACAGGTCGATATGGCCGGCGACGATGACCAGCAGCATGCCGACCGCCATGATGACGATATGGCTGTTTTGCAGGAACAGGTTGGTCAGGTTCACCGGCCGGAACAGGATGCCGCCCGTCACCACCTGGAAGAAGGCCATGATGACGATCAGCGCAAAGAGGATGCCGTATTCGCGGATGTTGCGGCGGATGAAGCCGAAGGTGTCGCCGCGGCGTTCGGTGGTCGTGTCAGACATGGGCGGCCTCTGCCTCGATTTCCTCGGGGGTGACGGTTTCGTCGGTCAGGTCGTGGCCCGAGCGGATGATGACCTGCATGATGCGTTCCTGCGTGGCCTCGGCCGTCGGCATCTCGCCCACCAGCCGGCCCTCGTTCATGACCAGGATGCGGTCGGTGATGCCCAGCAGCTCGGGCATTTCCGACGAGATGACGATGATCGATTTTCCGGCGGCGGCAAGGTCGCGGATGATGGTGTAGATTTCATATTTCGCGCCCACGTCGATGCCGCGCGTCGGCTCGTCCAGGATCAGGATCTCGGGCTCGGCGAACAGCCATTTCGCCAGCACCACCTTTTGCTGGTTGCCGCCCGACAGGTTCACCGCCCGGCTTTCGACCGAGGGCGAGCGGATGTTGATGCGGCTCCGATAGTCGCGCGCCACCGCCCCCTCGCGCTGGCGGTCCACCACGCCGCGGACCGAGATGCCGGCCAGGTTCGCCAGCGGGATGTTGCGGCGGATGGTGTCGTCCAGCACCAGGCCCAGCGACTTGCGGTCCTCGGTCACATAGGCCAGCCCGGCGCGGATCGCGCGCGGCACGGTGGACAGGTCGGCCGGCTTGCCGTGCAGCGTGACCGCGCCCGATTTCCACTCGCCCATCGAGCGGCCGAACAGGCTCATCGCCAGTTCGGTGCGGCCCGCGCCCATCAGCCCGGCGATGCCCAGAACCTCGCCGCGCCGCAGCTCGAAACCGGCGCCCTTGACCAGCAGGCGGCCTTCGCGCGCGGGATCGGCGACGGTCCAGTCCCTGACCTGCATCACCACCTCGCCGACCTTCGGCTGGCGCGGCGGATAGCGGTCGTTCATCGAGCGGCCGACCATGTCGCGGATGATGCGCGATTCCTCGACCATGCCGCCGTGATGCGCCACCGTCGCGCCGTCGCGCAGCACGGTGATGCTGTCGCAGACCTGGCTGATCTCGTTGAGCTTGTGCGAGATCAGGATCGCCGTCATGCCCCGGTCGCGGAAACTGGCAAGCAGGCGCAGCAGCGCGTCGCTGTCGTTCTCGTTCAGCGACGAGGTCGGCTCGTCCAGGATCAGCAGGTCGACCTTTTTCGACAGCGCCTTGGCGATCTCGATCAGCTGCTGCTTGCCCATGCCCAGGCCGCCGACCTTGGTTTCCGGGCTTTCGCGCAGGCCGACCTGCGCCAGCAGCTCGGCGGTGCGGCGGTTGGTCTCGCGCCGGTCGATGACGCCGCGCTGGGCGATCTCGTTGCCCAGGAAGATGTTCTCGGCGATCGACATCTGCGGCACCAGCGCCAGTTCCTGGTGGATGATGACGATGCCCTGCGCCTCGCTGTCCTTGATGTCGCGAAATGCCATCGGCCGGCCGCCATAGAGGATCTCGCCCTGATAGCTGCCATGCGGATAGACGCCCGACAGCACCTTCATCAGCGTGGATTTGCCGGCGCCGTTCTCGCCGACCAGCGCGCGGATCTCGCCGCGCCGGACGGTCATGTTGACGTCGTCCAGGGCCTTCACGCCGGGAAATTCCTTGGTGATCCCCCGCATTTCCAGAATCGCGTCCATGGCCACCCCCTGCGGTCACGCGGATGGCGCCGCCGCAATAGTCCTGCGGCGGCGCGCGAAGGTCACTTCAGCTGGTCTTCGGTATAATAGCCCGAGCCGACCAGAACCTCGGCAAGGTTCTTTTCGGTCACGGCCACCGGCTCCAGCAGGTATGAGGGCACGGTCTTGACGCCGTTGTCGTAGCTTTCGGTGTCGTTCACCTCGGGCTCCTCGCCCTTCATCATCGCGTTGACCATGCCGACGGTGACGCGGGCCAGTTCGCGCGTGTCCTTGAAGATGGTGGAATATTGCTCGCCGGACAGGATCGACTTGACCGACTGGATCTCGGCATCCTGGCCGGTGACGATGGGCATGGCCAGGTCGCCCGAGCCGTAGCCCACGCCTTTCAGCGACGACAGGATGCCGATGGACAGCCCGTCATAGGGCGACAGCACCCCATGCACCTGCTTGTCGGTGTAATTGGCCGACAGGATGTTGTCCATGCGCGCCTGGGCCGTGGCCGGATCCCAGCGCAGCGTGCCCACCTTGTCCATGCCCATCTGCCCCGAGGCGACCACCACCGAGCCGTCGTCGATCAGCGGCTGGATCACCGACATGGCGCCGTCATAGAAGAAATAGGCGTTGTTGTCGTCCGGGCTGCCGCCGAACAGTTCCACGTTCCAGGGCTTTTCGTCCGGGAAGCGTTCCTTGAGCCCGTCGACCAGGGTGGTCGCCTGCTCGACCCCGACCTTGAAGTTGTCGAAGGTGGCGTAATAGTCGATGTCGGGCGTGTCGCGGATCAGCCGGTCATAGGCGATGACCTTGATGTCCGCGGCCTTGGCATTGGCCAGCGCGTTCGACAGCGTGGTGCCGTCGATGGCGGCGATCACCAGCACGTTCACGCCCTTGGTGATCATGTTCTCGATCTGCGCCAGCTGGTTGGGGATGTCGTCGTCGGCATATTGCAGGTCGGTCTGGTAGCCCGCCTCCTGGAATTGCTTGACCATGTTGTTGCCGTCGTCGATCCAGCGCGCCGAGGTCTTGGTCGGCATCGAGATCCCGACCATGCCCTCGGCCGCGGCCAGGCCGGGCAGCGAAAGCGCCGCCGCCGAGGCCAGAGCCAGGGCGTATTTCCTGAGATTCCGCATAAATCCTCCCTGTCGATATTGCCCCGGTTGGCGGCCGCCTCCACGGCCATGGCCAGCCGGTGCTTCCCCCTTGTTGCGCGGGACGCGGAAAACCGGCTCCTGCGACGATTCTGCGCGGCGGCGGCGGTCGCGGACCACCCATCCCACCGCGAGGCTAGACCCGGCCGATATGTCCGTCAATCATGCAGAAAGTGTGTTTGCATACCGCAATTGATATGCAGATGCCGGCCGGGGCGGCTTCAGGCATCGGCGCAGAGGTCGGACCAATCGGGATTGCGCTCGAACTGGGCGCGCACATAGCTGCAGGCCGGCACGATCAGCACGCCGCGGGCGCGCGCATCCGCAACCAGCCGCCGCACCATGGCGGCGGCGGCGCCCGAGCCGCGCATGGCGTCGGGCGCATAGGTATGGTCGGCGACGATGATGCCGGGCCCCCCGGCATGCCAGGTCAGTTCCGCCTCGCCCTCGATTCCGGTCATGGCGACGGCATAGCGGCCGGAACTGCCGTAATCCTCATGGGTGACATGGATGGTCGGTTGCACCATGGTTTCCTCCGTCTCGTTGCCGCCATAACGCATGGCGGGTCCGATCCGGTCCATCCCCGGCGCTTGCGACGTTGCGGCCAAGGGGCCTGGCCGTCACTCTGGCTGCGGGCGGGGCGGTCCGTGGCGGTTCGGCGGCGGCCGGGAATCCAGCGTCAGGGCGCGGCGCAATTCCGGCGAGAACGGCCCGGCCAGCCGTTCCAGCATGGCGATGTCGATCTCGATCCCGCCCATGCCGTCCTTGATGGCGCGCAGCCCGGTGCGGTGCCAGCGCCCGCCCAGCCGGCGCTCGATCTCCAGCGAATTCGAGCCGCAGTCGAGCGGCAGGCGCAGGTGCCGGTCAAGCCGCAGGTAAAGCGGCACGGGCGTGCCCTGGCGCGCGCCGCCGACCAGGTGCAGCCCCCGCCGGGCGCAGGGTCGGGCATGCAGCGGGGTTTCGCCCAGGCCGACCGCCAGCTCCACCAGCATGCGGCGCGAGATATAGCCGGGAACGGGCGCGCTTCCGGCGGTGCCGGCCGCGTCCTGCGGGCCGGCTGTCGTATGCGATTCGGCGCTCCTGGGCGTGGTGGCCAGGATCGCGGCAAGGGCGGCCGAGACCTCGGCCTCGGCGATTTCCCTGGGCGGGCCGGTGGCGATCAGCCCCTCGCCGCCGCCCACGGTGGGGGCAAGCCCGGCCTGGATCATCTCGCACATGACATCCTCGAGCCGGGAAAGCCGCTCGATCGCCTCGCCCATGGCGGCGCGGACCTCGTCCAGCCCGTCGGAAGCGTCGGGAACCTGGCGCAGCGGAAGGGCTTTGCCCTTGCCGGCCCGGCCTTTTCCCGTCTTTCCGATCCCTTTCGCCATCGCGACCCACCGCCGTTCGACATTGCCCTTTCGCCGATCCTATGACCGTGCGGCGCGCTTGGCCATATTCGTCGTGACGCGCGGCGAGAACGGGCCGACGGCCGGCTCAGGCGCGTTCGGAATACTCGAAAAGCTCGGTATTGACGACGATGGCCTCGTCCACCCCGACGAAGGGCGGGATCATGACGCGCACCCCGTTGTCCAGGATCGCCGGCTTGAAGCTTTTCGCGGCGGTCTGGCCGTTCAGCACCGGCTCGGTCTCGGCCACGCGGCAGACCACCTTCTGCGGGATGCGCACCGACAGCGCCTCGTCGCCGTAATATTCCACCGCCGCGACCATGCCGTCCTGCAGGAAGGGCCGCCGCTCGCCCAGCAGATCGGCGTCAAGCTCGGTCTGCTCGAAGGTTTCGCTGTCCATGAACACCAGCTTGCCGTCGGATTCGTACAGGAACTGCTGGTCCTTGGTCTCCAGCTGCACCTGCTCGACCTTGTCCTCGGAACGGAAGCGTTCGTTCAGCTTGCGCCCGTCGCGCAGGTTCTTCAGCTCGACCTGGGCAAAGGCGCCGCCTTTGCCGGGCTTGACGTGGTTCACCTTGACCGCCGCCCACAGCCCGCCGTCATGGTCCAGCACGACACCGGGCTTGATTTCATTGCCATTGATCTTGGCCATTCAGGATCACCTTGAAAGAATTGGAAAATCGCCCAGGGCTCGGGGGTTGAACCGCGATTGCGGGCACCTATATCCATTGCCGTGCCTCAAGGCAACCGAAACGCGTTTCATGCGTTGTCAAGGGTGCCATCGCATTTCTGCATGTCGCAAGATCGTTGCTTTTAGCGGCTATTCTGCGTATCTGCCGGGGCTTGCGCCCTGTGCATGGCGGTCATGCGGCTGGAGGCATACCGAATCACGGCACGGATCGGCTAAGCCGGCCAGCGCCGCCTAGAGGCAAGATGATGCAGCAGCCTTGGCAAGGGCCAAGGTGCGGGGGCTCCGCAAGAAAAACAGGATAATGATGATGCGCGATTTCGTGGATGGCTCGGCTTTCAATTTCGAACAGGGACAGCGGGCCCGCAAGCTTTTTGCCGCCGTTGTGCTGGCTGCGCTGGACGATGCGATCGCCGATGACAAAAAATACGGCAACGGGCCCGATCAGATTGCACGTTGGGCACGCTCGCGCGATGGGCGCGAGGTGTTGTCCTGCGCCGGCATCGACCCGAACGAGCGTGTCGTGAAGGGGCTGATGGAATTCGTGGCCAAGGGCGTGCGCACCTCGGTCGCGCTGTCGCGCGAGGAAAGCGAACGCCGCCACGCCGCCGAGGAAGCCGACGCGGCGTAATCGCCCCCGTCGCGCGCTGATGGGCCGTCCCGCGGGGCGGCCTTTTTCGTTGAATCGGCGAGGGAAGGTCAGCTTGGCGGGACATGCCCGACCTTGACCGGCCAGAACCCTCGGCCTAGCATCTGCTCGTCTGAAACAGGTTAGGCTCGGGAAGGTTGGCCCGGCCCCCGCCCTGCGGGTCCTTCCGTTGCTGGCAACGGCCCAAGACTATCAAGACGCCTGCGCGGTGCAGGTGTCGATAGAAAGGGCATGGCATGAAACCCAGGATTTCCGTTCTGACGCTCGGCGTTGCCGATCTGGAACAATCGCTTTCCTTCTACCGCGACGGCCTTGGGCTACCCACGAAAGGCATCGTCGGCCAGGAGTTCGAGCATGGCGCGGTGGCGTTCTTCGATCTCTCTGGCGGGCTGAAACTGGCGCTCTGGGCCCAGGCCGACATTTCCCATGATACCGGCTTGCCGAAGCGGCCCGTCAGTCCGACCGCCTTCACCATCGGCCATAACGTAAGGCGACGGGAGGAGGTCGATCAGATCATGGCCGCTGCGGAACAGGCAGGTGCAGAGATCGTCAAACCCGCGCAGGACACGTTCTACGGCGGCTATGCGGGCTATTTCCGCGACCCAAACGGGCACTTGTGGGAAATTGTCTGGAACCCGGAACTGCTTCCGGCAGAGGATTGATTTCTTCTGCGAGTCGCTGGTCCGAATTTAGGCCGGAGCTAAGGGCTCAAGCTCCTTGCCCCCTTACCCGAACAGCCGCAGCGCCAGCGGTGCGATGATCGAGGTCAGCACCGCATTCAACCCCATGCCGATGCCGGCAAAGGCGCCGGCGGTCTCGTTCACCTGGAAGGCGCGCGCCGTGCCGATGCCATGCGCGGCCACGCCCAGCGAAAAGCCGCGCGCCCGCCAGTCGCGAATCCCCAGCGCGTTCAGCAGCGGCGTGGCGATGATCGCGCCGAAGATGCCCGTGACCAGCACCAGGACGGCGGTGATCGTGGGCTCGCCGCCCAGGCCCTCGGCGATGCCGATGGCGACGGGGGCGGTGGTCGATTTCGGCGCCAGGCTGGCCAGCATCACCTCGGACAGCCCGAAAGCCTTGCCGATGGCCAGCGCCGAGACCACCGCCGTCACCGAGCCCGCCAGCAGCGCCGCGACCAGCGGCAGCGCCGCCTTCCTGACCCGGCGCAGGTTGTCGTAAAGCGGCATTCCCAGCGCCACCGTGGCCGGGCCCAGCATGAAATGCACGAATTGCGCGCCCTCGAAATAGGTCTGGTAGCTGGTGCCGGTCAGCCCCAGCACGCAGGCCAGCAGGATCACCGCGCACAGCACCGGATTGGCCCAGCTTTGCCGGCCCATGGCGCGAAAGAAGGTGTCGCCCAGCCAATAGGCGATCAGCGTCGCCGTCAGCCACAGAAGCGGCCCTTGGGTCAAATAGCTCCAGATCAGCGCCGCGTCGGTCATTCCTCGGACCCGCCCGTCCAGCGCACCACGGCGCGAAACACCAGCGCCCCCGCTGCAATGGCGAGCGCGGTCGAGACGGTCAGTGCCAGCGCCACCGCCAGCCCGTCGCTGCGAAACTGCCCCAGATGCGCCACCACGCCCACCCCCGCCGGCACGAAGAACAGCGACAGATGGCCCAGGATGCCGGTGACGACCGGGCGCAGCATCTCGGCCAGCGCCGGGCGCAGCGTGCAGGACAGCACCAGCAGCAGCAGCCCCAGCACCGGGCCGGGCAGGGGCAGACCCAGGCTGCGGGTGGCAACCTCGCCGATGAGCTGGAAGACCAGGATGATGGCAAGCGCGGGAATCATGCCGCCAGATTAGCAGCGTATTTCTTGTGGTGAACCCTTAAATCTTGTGGATAACCGCCGAGAGCCCGCCATATCTGGGGGTTTGTGTTGACTTGAGACCCGGGATCGCCAAGAATCCAAGGGATTTGAACGATCTTCGTGGACCCCTCGCATTGCGTTTCGACCGCCTGCACCTCAATGGTTTCAAGAGCTTCGTGGACCCGACCGACCTGGTCATCCACGAGGGTCTGACCGGCGTGGTCGGCCCGAACGGCTGCGGCAAGTCGAACCTGCTGGAGGCGCTGCGCTGGGTGATGGGCGAAAACCGTCCCACCGCCATGCGCGGCGAGGGGATGGAGGACGTGATCTTCGCCGGCACCGCCCGGCGTTCCGCCCGCGCCCATGCCGAGGTCACGCTGACCATCGACAACAAGGACCGCCTTGCCCCCGCCGGGCTGAACGAGGCCGACACGCTGGACATCACCCGCCGCATCACCCGCGACGCCGGTTCGGCCTATCGCATCAACGGGAAAGAGGTGCGGGCGCGCGACGTGCAGATGCTGTTCGCGGATGCCTCGACCGGGGCGCATTCGCCGGCGCTGGTGCGGCAGGGGCAGATTTCCGAGCTGATCAATGCCAAGCCCAAGGCGCGCCGCCGGGTGCTGGAGGAGGCGGCGGGGATTTCCGGCCTCTACCAGCGCCGGCACGAGGCCGAGCTGAAGCTGAACGCGGCCGAGGCGAACCTGACCCGCGTCGACGACACGCTGGACCAGCTCTCCACGCAGGCCGCCAGCCTGGCCCGGCAGGCCCGCGCCGCCGCCCGCTATCGCGAGATCGGCGCCGCGCTACGCCGGGCCGAGGGCGTGCTGCTGTATCGCCGCTGGGCCGAGGCCGAGCAGGCCAAGGCAGGGACGGCCGAGGCGCTGCGCGCCGCGATCCGCGCCGCCACCGAGGCCGAGGCCCA
>NZ_JAEHFP010000147.1 GCF_016446475.1 Paracoccus binzhouensis
CGGCACGCTGGCCGAGGTGCCGACCGCCAGCCCCGCCGAGATCGCCGCGGCAAGGGCGCGGGCCGAGGCGACCCGCCACCCCCTGCCCGACACCACCCTGACCGCGCTGGTCGAGGCGCAGCTTGCCGCCACGCCCCAGGCCCCCGCCGTCAGCTTCGGCGCCGACTGCCTGGATTTCGCGGCGCTCGACCGCCGCAGCGCCGCCCTGGCCGCGCGGCTGCTAGAGCTTGGCGCCGGTCCCGACCGCATCGTGGCGGTGGCGCTGGAACGCTCGCTGGAGCTGCCCGTGGCGCTGCTGGCGATCCTGCGCGCGGGCGCCGCCTATCTGCCGCTGGACCCGGCGCATCCGCCCGAGCGAATCGCCCGCATCCTGGCGCAGGCCCGGCCGGCCGCGGTGCTGACCTCGGCCGACCTCGCGGGGCTGTTTCCCGACGGCACCGGGCTGCTGCCGCCCGGCGACTGGCCCACCGACCCGCCGGCCGAGGGCCGCCCCAAGACCGCGCCGGCGCCGGGCGACCTGGCCTATGTGATCTTCACCTCGGGCTCGACCGGCGAGCCCAAGGGCGTCGCCGTCGAGCATCGCGCCATCGTCAACCGCCTGCTGTGGATGCAGGCGCATTACGGCATCAATGCCAGCGACCGCATCCTGCAGAAGACCCCGGCGACCTTCGACGTCTCGGTCTGGGAGTTCTTCCTGCCGATGATCGCCGGGGCCGAGCTGGTCATGGCCCCGCCCGGCGCGCATCGCGACCCCGCCGCCATCGCCCGGCTGATCCGGGAACACGGCATCACCACCTGCCATTTCGTGCCCTCGATGCTCTCGGCCTTCCTGGCCGCGCCCGCCTCGCAGGGGCTGGCGATGGCCCGCGTCTTCTGCTCGGGCGAGGAGTTGACGGCGGATCAGCGCGACCGTTTCCACGCCCGGATCAAGGCCGAGCTGCACAACCTCTACGGCCCGACCGAGGCGGCGGTGGATGTCAGCTACTGGCCCGCCGGCCCCGAGGACCGCGCCAACCCGGTCCCGATCGGCTTTCCGGTCTGGAACACGGCGCTGGAGGTGCTGGACGACCGCATGCGCCCGGTGCCGCCGGGCCTGGCCGGGCATCTGTATCTGGGCGGCGTGCAGCTGGCGCGCGGCTATCTGGGCCGGCCCGACCTGACGGCGGAACGCTTCATCGACGCGCCCCAGGGCCGGCTTTACGCCACCGGCGATCTGGCGCGGCTGCGGCCGGACGGGGCGGTGGTCTATCTGGGCCGCTCGGACCACCAGGTGAAGATCCGCGGCCTGCGCGTCGAGCTGGGCGAGATCGAGGCGGCGATCATGGCCTCCGGCCTGGCCCGCGAGGCGGTGGTCATCGCCCGCGAGGACCATGCCGGCGAAAAGCGCCTGGTCGCCTATCTGGTGCCGGCGGCGGACTGGCGGCCGGGCCTGCTGGCCGAGCGGCTGGCGGCCAGCCTGCCCGCCTATATGCTGCCCGCGGCCGAGGTGGCGCTGGAGGCGCTGCCCGTCACCTCGAACGGCAAGCTGGACCGCAAGGCGCTGCCGGCGCCGGAATTCGCCGCCGCCGGCCGGGCGGCCGAAACCCCAACCGAGCAGCTGCTGGCCCGGCTTTACGCCGAGATCCTGCACCTCGATGCCCCCGCCCCGGCCGAGGCGGATTTCTTCGCGCTCGGCGGCGATTCGCTTTCCGCCGTGCGGCTGGCGCAGGCGCTGGAGGCCGAGACCGGCCGCGATCCCGGCCTGGGCACCATTTTCGAGCAGCCGGTGCTGGCCTCGCTGGCCGCCGCACTGGATGCGCAGGCGCCGCGCGACGACGGGCTCGGCCCGCTGATCCTGCTGGCCGAGGGCGACCCGCAGGCGGCGCCCTTGTTCCTGATCCACCCGGCCGGCGGCCTTGCCTGGGGCTATCGCGGGCTGGCGCGGCGCATCGCCCCGGCACGGCAGGTCTGGGGGCTGCAGCATCCCGGCCTCGACCCGGCAGTGGCGATGCCCGAGAGCCTGGCGGCGCTGGCCCGGGACTACGCGCAGCGCATCGCGGCACTGGTGCCGGACGGCCGGCCAGCGCATCTGGCCGGCTGGTCGGTCGGCGGCATCCTGGCCCAGGAAATCGCCGCGATCCTGTCCGAGACCGGGCGCGAGCCCGGGCTGGTCGCCATGCTGGACAGCTATCCCTGCGACGCCTGGCGGAACGAGCCCGAGCCCGACCCGGTCGCCGCGCTGCGCGCCCTGCTGGCCATCGCCGGCTACGACCCCGAGGCGCATCGCGACCTGGACACGCGCGAGGCGGTGGTGGCCTTCCTGCGCCGCGGCGACAGCGCCCTGGGCGCCCTTCCCGAGCCGGTTTTGGACGGGGTGGTGCGCACGGTGACCGGCACCAACCGGCTGATCCGCGGCCATCACCACCGCCGCTTTGGCGGCCGGGTCACGCATTTCCGCGCCGCCCGCGACCACCAGGACGGCAAGCTGACCCCGGCAATGTGGGCGCCCTATGTCTCCGGCCTGGAGGTCATCGACCTGCCCTTCCTGCATGCCGAGATGACCTCGGCCGAAGCCACGGCGCTGATCCTGCCCGAGCTTACACGCCGGCTGGCGGCAATGCCGGCCTGACCGGCGGCGTCCCGACCGGCGGCGCACTCCCGGGCGGCGGCTGCGCCTTGCCGGCCTGCGGGAAGGCCAGCGGAAACACCTGCGCGACAAGTCCGCCCGCCAGCCCGGCAAGGCCGGGCAGAACCTCGCCCGGGTCCCATCGCGCGGCGGCAAAGGCGGTGCAGCCGATGCGGCAATCCGCCTGCATCCGCGTCGCGCCCAGCACGCAAAGCGCGATCCCCAGCATTCCCAGCGCATATCTGACAAGGAACATGCGAATCCCTCCGTTCCCCGGGGTTCCGTTCCCGGACAGGGAAGCAGGGATTCGCAAAGATCCGGTTAATCCGCGGCCGCGAAGGGCAGCACCAGCGGGAAAGAGCCCGCCAGCGTCTGGATATGCACATGGCCGGGCAGGACATGAAGCTGCGCCCGGTGGCCGGGATGGCGGGCCAGGTCGGCGACGAACTGCATGGTCGCCGGCGCCGGCCCGTCCGGCGGCGGGCCGGCGCTGCCCGAACGCTTCTCGCGATCCCCCAGCGCCACCAGCAGCGGCAACGATGCGGGCGCAGCTTCCTGCGCCACCCGGCGGATCAGTGCCTCGTCCCACCAGATCGAGGGGCTGATCGCCGTATGGCGGGCAAAGCCCTGCGGCCGGGCCAGCAGCGCATAAAGCGCGAACAACCCGCCGAAACTGTGCCCCCAGAGCGTGCGGCGGGCGGGATCGACGGGCAGGCCGGCCTCGGCCGCCTCGCGCAGCGGGCCGGTCAGCCGGTCGTGGAAGATCGCGGCGCCGCCGGCCATGCGGCCCGGATGGACATGGTCGGGCCGCAGCCCGTCGCCCGGCCCGTCCGGCGCGGTGAAATCCAGCGTCCGCAGCTCGCGCGCGAATTGCCGGTCGGTGTCATAGCCCACGCCGACGATCATCAGCCCCGGGGCCAACGCCAGATGCTCGGGCGTCAGGAAATCAAAGGCGGCATTGCCGTCCAGCATGTAGAGCACCGGCCAGCCCCGCGCCGGCGCCGGCGCACGGGGCACGGCCAGGAACAGCCGATAGCCGGGGCCGACCGCCACCACCTTCTGCGACAGCGCATGGCTCGGCGCGCCGGTCTGGAAGATGCGCAGCTCGGCCTGCTTCCTGGCGTGATCCGGTCCGACCTGTCCAGCCTGCGACATCTTGCGACAATCCTTTCGTTCACAAAGCTATCTGCCCGGGCCCGCGTTAGTTGACAAGGACCATCAGGATTATAGGGTGCCGCCTGACCCGAGCCAGCCCCAGCGGTCAGCCACGTCCGTTCCCCCTTGTTCAAGGAGTTCTTCATGGCCATCCAATCCCGCTATCGCCTCCGGTCCCTGCTGGGCGCCTCGGCGCTGGCGCTGTCCGCTCTTTCCGCCCCGGTGCTGGCCGACACGATCTTCACCAAGCCGCTGGTCGATTTCGCCGGCCATGTCAGCGCCGGCGGCGAGGGCCGCGCCCCGGTCCACCAAGGCGGCAAGGCGGTGATCGAGGGCGAGGAGATGATCCCCGGCCAAACCGTCACGCTGATGCGCGGGCCGAAGGTGCTGAACCCCGAGCCGATCACCGTGGCCGAGGACGGCACCTTCCGCTTCCCGCTCGACATCGACGCCGAGGCCGAGACCGGGCTGCAGCCCATCGTGGTCATCACCGAGAACCCGGCCTCGGCCGAGGTGGTCGAGCTGAAGGTCTCGCCCCAGGTGCCGGTGAGCGGCACCGAGAAATTCGCCGTCGCCAGCCAGCCGGTGGTGCGCGGCCTCTACCAGGTCAAGGCGAACGCGGCCGGGGATGCGGTCTTCGTCACCAGCGCCGTCGGCCGCCCGCCTGTCAAGGAGGCCAAGCTGGTCAAGCTCGACCCGCAGACGCTGAAGATCGTCGCCGAGGTCACCCCCGCCACCGCCCCCGCGCGCGAGGATGGCCGCGAAGGCGGCCTGTTCGCAGTCTACGGCGTGGACGTGGACGATGCGAACGGCAATGTCTGGGTGACCAATACCCGCCAGAACACCGCCTCGGTCTACCGGCAGTCCGACCTGTCGCTGGTCAAGCAGTTCGCGCCGGGCGCCGTGCCCCATGCCCGCGACGTGGTGGTGGACGAGGCCAATGGCCGCGCCTATGCCAGTGCCACCGGCACGCCCAATATCGAGGTCTTCGACACCAAGACGCTCGAGAAGCTGGAGCCGATCACCATCCCGTCGCAGATCCGCGGCGAGGACTTCTCGACCATGGCGCTGGACATCGACGAGGCGGGCGGCAAGCTGGTCACCGTCAGCCTGTCCACCCCCGAGGCGGCGGTGGTCGACCTGGCCTCGGGCGAGGTCAAGGTGATCCCGCTGCCCGGCGCCAAGGCCGCCTCGGGCGTGGCCTACGACCCGAAGGAGGGGCTGATCTTCGTCGCCTCGCAGGCCACCGACAACCTGCTGATCGTCAAGGCCGAGACCGGCGAGGTGATCCATGACGTGGCGGTCGGTGCCGGGCCGCTGAACGTCGCCTTCGAGCCGGTCAGCCGCCTGGCCTATGTCGCCATCCGCGGCTCGGGCACCATCGCCGTGGTCAGCCCCGAAGGCGAGATCGTGGCGAATATCGACGCCGGCAGCCTGCCCAACCAGCTGCGCGCCGACGGCAAGGGCAATGTCTGGGCGGTGAACAAGTCCAAGGGCGAGGACGACGAGGCCGGCGACCGCATCTGGCGCATCACGCCCGCGGCAGGCTAAGAAGCATCCGAACCGGCCGGGGCGCGCGCATCGTTGCGCCCCGCCATCCCAGACCCGGAACCGCCATGATCCTGACCCGCCCCCTGCTTGCCGCCGCCGCGCTGATCGCTTCGCTGGGCCTGGCCCGCGCCGATGTCACCGCGACCGACATCCTGGGGCGCGAGGTCACGCTGCCCGAGCCGGCCCGGCATATCGTCCTGGGCGAGGCGCGGCACCTGTCGGTGCTGGGGCTGATCCACGACGACCCGGTCTCGCTGGTCAGCGGCTGGCGGCTGGCGCGGGCGCTGGACGAGCCGACCCTGGCGGCCTATCGCCGGAAATTCCCCGATATCGACCAGATCAAGCCGGTCGGCGCCGGGCCGCGCGGCCTGTCGGCCGAGGCGATCATCGGCCTGCATCCCGACCTGGTGGTGCTGACGCTGATCGACCAGAACGACCCCGGCACCGAGCTGGTGCGCCAGCAGATCGAGGCGGCGGGCATCCCGGTCGCCTATGTCGACTTCTTTTCGCACCCGCAGGAGAACTCGATTCCCAGCCTGCGCATCCTGGGCAAGCTGACCGGCGCCGAGGACCGCGCCGAGGAATTCGCCGATTTCTACCAGACCCGGCTGGACCGGGTCCGCGACCGGCTGGCCGCCACCACCGAACGGCCGCGGGTGTTCTTCCATGTCCATGCCGCGCCCACCGGCTGCTGCTCGACGGTGGGCTCGGGCGTGTTCAACGATTTCATCGTCACCGCCGGCGGCCGGAACCTTGGCGCCGAGACGGTCAAGACGCCCGTCGGCAATGTCAGCCTAGAATATCTGATCGGCGCCGATCCCGACATCTATATCGCCACCGGCGGCACGCATATGGCGGCGCGCGGCGGGCTGGTGCTGGGCTCGGAGGTCGATGCCGGGACCGCGCAGGCCAGCTTCGAGGCGCTGATCTCGGCCCCCGGCTTCTCGGCGCTGCGGGCGGTGGAACAGGGCCGCGCGGCCGGCGTCTGGCACATGTTCAACGATTCGCCCATCCATATCGCGCTGATCGAATACCTGGCCAAGACCTTCCATCCCGACCTGTTCCAGGACGTGGACCCGAACGCCACCCTGGCCGAGATCAACGCCCGCTTCTCGCCCGTCACCGTGCCGGGAACCTGGTGGGTGACGCCGCAGCCATGAGCGACGCGACGCTGAGCCGCTATCACCGGCAGGGCCGGCGCAACTCGGCCCTGGTGGGGGTGCTGGCGCTGGCGGCGCTGGCGGCGCTGCTTCTGGACCTGATGACCGGCCCGGCCGGGCTGGCCTTGGCCGACACCCTGAAGGCCCTGGCCGGCGGCGAGGTGGCGCGCGGCACCAGCGTCATCGTCTGGGACGTGCGCCTGCCGGTCGCGGCGATGGCGCTGCTGGTCGGCGCGGCGCTGGCCCTGGCCGGGGCCGAGATGCAGACGGTGCTGGAAAACCCGCTGGCCGAGCCCTTCACCCTGGGCGTCTCCGCCTCGGCCGCGCTTGGCGCCGCGGTGGCGATCGTGCTGGGCCTGTCCCTGCCCGGCCTGCCCGCGGTCTGGAGCGTTTCGGGCAATGCCTTCCTGTTCGCGCTTGGCGCGCTGGGGCTGCTGCAACTGCTGGGCCGGATCCGCGGCGGCGGGCCCGAGGTGCTGATCCTGTTCGGCGTGGCGCTGAACTTCACCGCCGCGGCGCTTCTGTCGCTGGTGCAATTCGTCGCCTCGGCCGATGCGCTGCAGCAGCTGGTGTTCTGGACCATGGGCAGCCTCGCCTCGGCGCAATGGCCCGGCGTGATGCTGATCGCGGTGGTGCTTGCCGGCTCGGTGCCGTTTTCCTTCCGCGCCGCCTGGAAGCTGACCGCGCTGCGGCTGGGCGAGGATCAGGCGCGCAGCTTCGGTGTCGACGTGACCGGGCTCAGGCGCTGGACGCTGTTCCGCGTCAGCCTGCTTTCGGCCGCCGCCGTGTCGATGGTCGGGGTGATCGGCTTCGTCGGCCTCGCCGGCCCGCACATCGCCCGGATGCTGGTGGGCGAGAACCACCGCGTCTTCCTGCCCGCCAGCCTGCTGACCGGGGCGCTGGTGATGTCGCTGGCCTCGACGCTGTCGAAGACGCTGGTGCCCGGCGTGCTGCTGCCGGTCGGGCTTGTCACCTCGCTGATCGGGCTGCCGATCTTCTTCGCGCTGATCCTGCGCGGCAGGCGGCGCTGATGCAGGGCTTGCTGGCGCAGGGCATTTCGGTGCGCTATGGCGCGCGCAGCGTGCTGGCAGGGCTGGACCTGCCGCTGCTGCGCCCGGGCGAGGTCACGGTGCTGGCCGGACCGAACGCCGCCGGGAAATCGACGCTGCTGCGCGCCATCGCCCAGTTGCAGCCGCATGGCGGCAAGGTGCTGCTGGACGGGCGCGACCTGGCGCATGTGCCGATGCGCGACCGCGCCCGGCTGGTCGGCTTCATGCCGCAAAGCCTGCCGGCCGGCTCGTCTCTGGTGGCGCTGGAAAGCGTGATCGCGGCGCTGCGGGCGGGCGACACGCTGGGCGCGCGCGGCGCCGATGCCACCGCCATGGCGGTGCTGGACAAGCTGGGCATCGGCGCGCTGGCACTCGAGCCGCTCTCGGCTCTCTCCGGAGGCCAGCGGCAGATGGTCAGCCTGGCGCAGGCCATCGTGCGCGACCCGCGGCTGCTGCTGCTGGACGAGCCGACCAGCGCGCTGGACCTGGCGCGGCAGGTGCGGCTCCTATCGGAGCTGCGGCGGCTGGCGGCCGAGGGGCGCATCGTCGTCGCCGTGCTGCACGACCTGGCGCTGGCGGCGCAATGGGCCGACCGGATCGTGCTGATGCATGGCGGCCATACCCATGCCGAAGGCCGGCCGGAATTAGTGCTGACCCCCGCCCTGCTGGCCGAGGTCTATGGCGTCGAGGCCCGCGTCGAGCGCTGCTCGCGCGGCCGGATCATGGTGCTGATCGACGGCGAACACGCCCCGGGCTGACGGCGCACAGGGCCTGACCCTGACGCCCGCTCAATGCGCGCGCTGCCGGGCGCGGAACGGCAAGGGCGCGACCGGGACCCCGTCCTCGAGCAGCTTCTTCGCATCTTCCAGCCTGGCCTCGCCATGGATCGCGCGCTCGGGCACCAAGCCCTCGTGCATGGCCCGCGCCTCGGCGGCGAAGGACATGCCGACATAATCCGAATGCGCCTCGACATGCTGGCGCAGCTTTTCCAGCGCCGCCTCGCGCGGGTCGCGGGGGCTGTGCAGGTCCGGGGCATCGTCGCGGCCATGCGTGACGCGGGGCGCCATCAGCGCCTTCTCGACATGGGCCGAGCCACATTGCGCACAGGTCACCTGCCCCGCCTTCCTGAGGCTCTCGAAACCTTCGGAATTGCGAAACCAGCCATCGAATTCATGGCCTTGGTCACAGCGCAGGTCATAGCGGATCATGTCGACTCCTTTCCCTGCAAATATCGGGCCGCTCAAGGGGTTGTGCAAGGCCGCGCCCGCGCGAGGGCCGCGATCCGCGCGATCAGCGTGGCAGGATTGCCCGCCTGCGCCAGCAGCAGCGCCCGCGCGGCCTCGCCCATGCGGCGCTGCCGGGCCGGGTCGCGCAGCAGGTCCGCCAGCAGGGCCGGCAACCCGGCGGCATCGCAGGCCAGCGCCCCTCCCGCCGCGTCCAGATCGGCATAGGCGCCGGCCTGGTTCGCGACATGCGGTCCGTGCAGGATCGCGCAGCGCCAGGCCGCCGGTTCCCACGGGGTATGGCCCCCGTGATCGGCGAAGGAGCCGCCGGTGATGCAGATGCCGGCGGCGCGATACCACAGCGCCATCTCGCCCAGCGTATCGGCCAGCAGCAACGACGCCTCCGGCCCGCCGCCGCGGCTGCGGCGGGCGAAATCCAGCCCGCGCGCGGCGATCAGCGTCGCCACGGCATCGCCGCGCCCGGGGTGGCGCGGGGCCAGGATCAGCCGCAGCTCCGGCTCGACCTGCCGCGCGGCCTGCCAGGCGTCCAGCATCGCCGCATCCTCGCCCTCATGGGTCGAGGCCGCCAGCACGGTGCGACAGCGGTCCGGCGCATCCTCGCCCGGCTCGATCTGCGCCGGACCCAGCAGCTTCAGGTTCAGCCGCGGCGTCAGCGCCTCGGGCCGCAGCCCCAACGCCAGCAGCCGCGCCTCGCCGGCCGCGTCCTGCGCCGACAGCGCGTCGACGCGGCGCAGCATCGGCCCGATCAGCCCCGGCAGCCGCCCCCCGCGC
>NZ_JAEHFP010000148.1 GCF_016446475.1 Paracoccus binzhouensis
CGGCTGCGTGGTGCTGCTGAAGGGCCCGGACACGGTGATCGCGGCGCCGGGGGGCGCGGCGCGCATCGCCGCCGCGGTGGGCGAAGCGCAGGCGCCCTGGCTGGCGACGGCCGGTGCGGGCGACGTGCTGTCGGGCATCGTCACCGGGCTGCTGGCGCGCGGTTTCGCGCCGCTGGAGGCCGCCGCGACCGGCGCCTGGCTGCATGCCGAGGCGGCACGCGATTTCGGCCCCGGCCTGATCGCCGAGGACCTGCCCGAGCGGATCCCGGCGGTGCTGCGGGGCCTGGGCTGCTGAACTTTTCCGCTCGCAAGCCGGGCGGGGCTTTGCTAAGAGGGGCGCCGATCCGCCGCCGCCCGGCCGGTGCGGATCGGGATGCGGGTGTGGCGAAATTGGCAGACGCACCAGATTTAGGTTCTGGCGCCGCAAGGCGTGGGGGTTCAAGTCCCTCCACCCGCACCATGGCGAAATCACCGGACAGGCTGCGCGGGTCCGGGGGCCGTTCGGATTGGGCCGGGGTCGCCTCGACTTGCCTTGGCCGCAGGCCGCGCTTGCCTTCGCGGCGAATCTGACCCACGGTCGCCCGGACCGCTGCGGTGCCGCCGTGCTGCCGCGTAACCTCGACCCCCTGTGTGCCCATGCCAAGACCCGCTTTCCCCGCCCATCCTTCCCGGACCCTGCCGTGAGCGGCGCGCTTTCCGGCCTGCGCATCGTCGAGATCGCCGGGCTTGGCCCGACGCCCTTCGCCGCCATGTGGTTCGCCGATCACGGCGCGCAGGTGCTGCGCATCGCCCGGCCCGGCGCACGGCATATCTTCGGGCTCGAACGCGACGTGCTGGATCGCGGCCGCGACTGGCTGGAGCTGGACCTGAAATCGCCGGCGGGGCGCGACCTGGCCCGCGACCTGATTCTGCGCGCCGATGCGCTGATCGAGGGCATGCGGCCGGGGGTGATGGAGCGGCTGGGTCTTGGCCCCGGGGACTTTCCCGCCAACCCCCGGCTGGTCTATGGCCGCATGACCGGCTGGGGGCAGGCGGGTCCGCTGGCGCATTCCGCCGGCCACGACCTGACCTATATCGCCATCACCGGGGCGCTGCACGCCATCGGCCCTGCCGCGCATCCGGTGCCGCCGCTGAACCTGGTGGGGGATTTCGCCGCCGGCTCGATGCATCTGGTCGCCGGCATGCTGGCGGCGGTTCTCTCGGCGCGCGAGACCGGGGAGGGACAGGTGGTGGATGCGGCAATCTCGGACGGGGTGGCGCATCTGATGGCGATGATCTCGGGGATGCGGGCGGCCGGCATCTGGCAGGACGCGCGGCAGGCGAACCTGCTGGACGGCGGCGCGCCCTATTACGCCTGCTATCCCTGCGCTTGCGGCGGCTTCCTGGCCATCGCCGCCATCGAGCCGCAATTCTGGGCCGAGCTGATCCGGCGGTTGGGCCTCTCGGCGGAGGATCTGCCCGATCGCGCCGATCCGGCGAACTGGCCGGCGCTGCGGGCGCTGCTGGCGGCGCGCATCGCCACCCGCAGCCGCGACGACTGGGCGGCGGCGCTGGAGGGCACGGATGCCTGCGCCGCGCCGGTGCTGTCCATCGACGAGGCGCCGCAGCATCCGCACAACCGCGCCCGGGCGGTGTTCTCGGGCTCCGAGCCGCGGCCGGCACCGCTTCTGTCGCGCACGCCGGGCCGGTTGGGGCCGGGGCGGCGCATCTCTGCGCAGGAGGCGCAGGATCTGTGGCGCTGAGGCGGCATTTCTGTTGACTTGCCCGGCCGAATCCGCGATATACCCGCGACCGGCCGGGCGCATGTCCGTTGCCGGCATGTTATTTTGAACCTCACCCGCAAGGGTGCGCTGTCCGCAGGCGGGGCCCGACCCCATCAACCTCCGCGATGCGGGGCCGAAGGACGCGGCAGAACAAGGAAAGACGGAATGTTCGCAGTTCTGAAGACGGGCGGCAAGCAATACCGGGTCCAGGCCGGTGACGTGCTGCGCGTCGAAAAGCTGAACGCCGAGGCCGGCGACAAGGTCCAGTTCAACGAGGTGCTGATGATCGGCGCCACCGTGGGCGCGCCGCTGGTCGCCGGTGCCGCCGTGCAGGCCGAGGTCATCGACACCATCAAGGCCGACAAGGTCATCACCTATGTCAAGCGCCGCCGGAAGCATTCCTCGCAGCGCACCCGCGGCCATCGCCAGCAGCTGACGCTGGTCCGCATCACCGACCTGCTGGAAAAGGGCGGCGACAAGACCGATGTGAAACCGGCCGTCGGCGCCCGCACCAAGCTCGAGGCGGCGCAACCGGCGAAAGCCAAGAAGTCGAAAGCCGAAGCCTCGGCCGAAGACGCCAACTGAGGCAGAAGGAGACTGAACCATGGCACATAAGAAAGCAGGCGGTTCGTCCCGCAACGGCCGCGATTCCGCCGGCCGTCGTCTCGGCGTGAAGCTCTATGGCGGCCAACAGGCCGTCGCCGGCAACATCATCGTGCGCCAGCGCGGCACCACTTGGTGGCCGGGCCAGAACGTCGGCATGGGCCGCGACCATACGCTGTTCGCCCTGACCGACGGCCGGGTGACCTTCCGCAAGGGCCTCAAGGGCCGCACCTATATTTCCGTGCTGCCCGCCAATCTCGAGGCTGCCGAGTAAGCCGATTTTAACACTCTCGGTGCTAAAAAAGGGGGATCGGCGCAGGCCGGTCCCCTTCGCGTTTGCGGATATCGCACCCATATGATTGCGAGTGAATTGGGGGAGAATAGTGACATGAACGAATTGATTGCCTCGGATGCGCGGCAGGTCGAGATCGTGACGGAGCGTTTCGTGCTGCGCCCGCTTCGGGCGTCGGATGCGGGGCTCATCGCGCATTACACCGCCGACCGCCGCGTGGCCGAGGGAACCCGTTCGATCCCGCACCCCTTGCCGCCCGGCGCGGCCGAGGCCTATGTCCGCCGCGCCATGGCCGTGGACCGCGACGAGGATGTCTGGGCCATCGACGGCTCGGCCAACAAGCTGGCGGAACTGCTGGGGGTGGTTTCCCTGACCCGCATCGACAAGGAACAGTCCGAACTGGGCTTCTGGATCGGCGCCGGTTTCTGGAACACCGGCTTCGCCACCGAGGCGGTCTCGGCCCTGGTCGAGGCGAATCCGCATCGCTCGCGCACGCTGTTCGCCGAGGCGTTCCAGGACAATCCCGGCTCGGCCCGGGTGCTGACGAATTGCGGCTTCGAGTATCTGGGCGATGCAGAAAGCTGGTCGGTGGCGCGCAACACCCGGGTGCCGACCTGGACCTATCTGCGCAAGATGGGCTGAGCGGTCCGGCCGCAGACCAGCCCGCGGGGGCCCGCCTGCGTGCGGGCCCTTTTCGTCGGGGGCGTCCGTCGGCCATCCCGATGGAGAACGGGTTTGCGACGCATCCCCTGGCAAGGGTCAAAGGCCGCAGGTTTAAGGCCCGGCGCACCGTTGTGGATGAATCCTCCGCAATTGCCGTCCGCGGCTGCATGGCACAGTGTCCGAAGATGGGCTTGCCATGGACCCATCGCGACGGCTGACAGCGATGGACACGCGCTCACCCAGGGGGCGCGGTCCGCAGGTTGCGAGGGCGCGTGCTGCGGCGTCATGCTGCTGCGGGGCGGCGAGCCGGTGGCGGGCGCGGCGCCGCGGCCCTGTCGGCATGAGTATTTGGGGAACGAAGAAGATCGTGCCGCCGCAAGCGGGGGCCGCGCGAGGCGCTTCTTCGTTCTGCAAATACTCATGGTGCTGCTCGTGCCGTCGGCGCCGGCCTGGCAGGTCCGGGCGTTGCGGCTCAGCGGCGCAGGCTGACGGCATTCGCCGCGCCGGTGATGACCACCTCGCGCAGCTCCGGCAGCACGGCGTTCGGGATGGTCATGGCCACCGTCACCGTGTCGCTGGCCGGGTTGGGCGGGTTGGCGGCGGCAAAGGTGTCGGCCAGGGGCGGCTTGCCGACCAGCCGCAGCCGCAGCACGCCGTTCTGGTCGGGGCGAATGCGGCCGCGCGGCATGGGCGCCTCGGTGACCAGCGCCACGTCCCACCAGCCCTTGCTGGCGGCAAGCCCGGTCACGACCAGCATGCGGCCTTCGTAGAGCGGTTCCCATTTCGCGCTGGTGACATGGGCCATGGGAACACGGCCGTCCTGCACCGTGGTCGGATAGCCGCCCTCGGGTTCCAGGGTCTGCGGCTGCTGCGAACCGCCGAACCAGCGCATCGGGTTCAGGCCGCTGTCCCCCATGCGGCCGCATCCGGCCAGCACCAGCATCGCACAGGCCAGAGTGCCCAATGTCCTTGTCCGCATGAACGCTGCCCCCGCTTGTCCCATCGCTTCTTGCCGCAGTGATAGGGCAAGTCGGGCGGGGGTGAAAGCCTCTTTGACCTTGCAGCCGCTGCGCGCTATGCCATTTGCGCCCGCATGATTGCGGGCATGCGAAAGGACGTCCCATGGCCACCCCCGCCTTTGAAGAGATCGCCGAGGCCTTCGATTTTCTCGAGGATTGGGAAGAGCGCTATCGCCATGTCATCGAACTGGGCAAGGCGATGCCGCCGATGGATCCGGCGTTGCAGGTTCCGGCCACCAAGGTCGAGGGCTGTGCCAGCCAGGTCTGGATCATGCCGCGGATCGAGGCCGGTCATTTCGATTTCCAGGGCGACAGCGACGCGCTGATCGTGCGCGGGCTGATCGCCATTCTGCACGCGCTTTATTCCGGGGTGCCGGTGGGCAAGGTGGCGGCGATCGACGCCAGCGCCGAACTGGGCCGGCTGGGGCTGGAAGAGCATCTTTCGGCGCAGCGGTCCAATGGGTTGCGCGCCATGGTCGAGCGTATCCGGCTGCTGGCCGCGGCGGCCTGAGTTCAGCCGCCGCGACGGTGCGAGATCCAGCCGCCGCCCAGCACGCGCGTGCCCTCGGTGGCGTAGAAGACGCAGGCCTGGCCGGGGCTGACGCCTTCTTCCGGGGCCAGCAGTTCGACCTCGGCGCGCCGGTCGCCGGTCACGCGCAGGATCGCCGGCCGCGGCGGCCGGGTCGAGCGGATGCGGGCGGTGATGGCGATCTCGCCCTCGAAGGGCTCGTCGCCCAGCCAGTTCACCTCGGTCACCGGCACGATCCGGGTCGCCAGCGCCTGCTTGGGGCCGACGACGACCCTCCGGCTCTCGGGTTCCAGCCGCACGACATAGAGCGGATCGCCTAGGCCGCCGATGCCGAGGCCGCGGCGCTGGCCGATGGTGTAGTGGATCACGCCGCGATGCGCGCCCAGCACGTTGCCGTCCATGTCGACGATCTCGCCCGGGTCGGCGGCGCCGGGGCGCAGCTTCTCGATCACGCCGGCGTAATTGCCGTTCGGCACGAAGCAGATGTCCTGGCTGTCGGGCTTGTCGGCGACCGAAAGGCCGTATTGCGCCGCCAGGGCCCTGGTCTCGGCCTTGCTGGCCAGCCCGCCGAGCGGGAAGCGCAGGAAATCCAGCTGTTCCTGGGTGGTCGAGAACAGGAAATAGCTCTGGTCGCGGGCCGGGTCGGCGGCCATGTGCAGTTCGGCGCCCTGGGCTCCGTCGAAGCGCCGGATGTAATGGCCGGTCGCCATGCAATCGGCATCGAGTTCGCGCGCGGTCTGCAGGAGGTCGCGGAACTTCACCCGCTCGTTGCAGCGGATGCACGGCACCGGGGTGGCGCCGGCCAGATAGGCGTCGGCGAATTCCTCGATCACCGATTCGCGGAACCTGTTCTCGTAATCCAGCACGTAATGCGGGAAGCCGATGCGCTCGGCCACGCGGCGGGCGTCGTGGATGTCCTGCCCGGCGCAGCAGGCACCCTTTTTCGCCAGCGCTGCGCCATGGTCGTAAAGCTGCAGCGTCACGCCGATCACGTCATAGCCCTGCGCTGCCAGCATCGCGGCGACCACGGAACTGTCGACGCCGCCGGACATGGCGACGACCACGCGCGTCTGCGCCGGCGGCTTGGCGAAGCCCAGCGAATTCATGGTCAGGTCCGGCGCATCGTGGCGCAGAGGGGTGCTTGGCGCTGTCATGGATCGTCCTTGTCGCGGCGCGCCATCGGTCACGCGGCCGCAGTTCGGTACATTTATAGGAAAAATGCGGCAATTCTCAAGGGCGGGCGCCGAGAAACCCGGCGCGACTTCACCGCGATTTAAGAAGTTCGCGGCAGAACCGGACAAGGAAGACAGGGACTTGCCGATGTTCTTGAAGAAAAGCTCCGGCCCGCGCACCGCGATCCTGCCCGATGGCAGCGTGCTGACCCTGGCCGATCTGCCCGATCCGCAGATGCGCTGGGTGGCCAGCCGCAAGGCGGCGGTGGTCGATGCGGTGCATCACGGCCTGCTGTCGCGACAGGAGGCGATCCGCCGCTACGGCCTGACCGAGGAAGAGTTCGATGCCTGGGCCGCCGCCGTGCGCCGGCACGGGCGCAATGCGCTGAAGGTCACCCAGCTGCAGAAATTTCGTCAACCGACGATTGAATAAGACTTAACCGCTTCACCGGTAACGTGATATTAACCTTTTGCGTGGAAATTTTACCGGTGATCTGGTTAGCAAGGGGACAAATCATGCGAATCCTTCTGGTCGAGGACGATCCGACCACGGCGCGCAGCATCGAGCTGATGCTGACCCACGCCAATTACAATGTCTACCGCACCGACATGGGCGAGGAAGGCATCGACCTGGCCAAGCTCTACGACTACGACCTGATCCTGCTGGATCTGGACCTGCCCGACATGCACGGGATGGAAGTGCTGCGGCAGATTCGCATGTCCCGCGTCGATACGCCGATCCTGATCCTGACCGGCTCGGACGATACCGAAAGCAAGCTGCGCGGCTTCGGCTTCGGTGCCGACGACTACATGACCAAGCCCTTCAACCGCGACGAGCTGGTGGCGCGGATCCAGGCGATCATCCGCCGCTCCAAGGGGCACAGCCAGTCGGTGATTCGTACCGGCGAGATGGTGGTGAACCTGGACGCGCGCTCGGTCGAGGTGGGCGGCCGGCCGGTCAACCTGACCGGCAAGGAATACCAGATCCTGGAGCTGCTGAGCCTGCGCAAGGGCACGACGCTGACCAAGGAGATGTTCCTGAACCACCTCTATGGCGGCATGGACGAGCCCGAGCTGAAGATCATCGACGTGTTCGTCTGCAAGCTGCGCAAGAAGCTGGCCGCGGCGATGCAGGGCGAAAGCCATATCGAGACGGTCTGGGGCAGGGGCTATGTGCTGCGCGACCCGGTGGCCGAGCCCCAGAACGCCGAGCGCATGGCCCTGCGCGCCTGACCGCTCCGCCGCCTGACTGCCCGGCGGCCGGGTGCTGGACAATCCGGCCCCGGCCCCGCTATCACCTTTCCCCGGATCATGGCCCGCAAGGGCGGCAGGCAGGCGGAGGGCAGGATGGCCGGAGAAGACGAGGAGCAGGCTGTTCCGGCGGCGAAGGCCGCCCTGCCGCCGGTCTTCGGACTGGATGCCAAGGCCGCGGCCGCGGAACATGCGCGGCTGAGCGAACTGGTGGCGCGCGCCAACCTGGCCTATTACCAGCAGGACGCGCCCTTCATCAGCGATGCGGAATACGATGCCGGCAAGCGCCGGCTCGAGGAGATCGAGGCGCGCTTCCCCCGGCTTGCGCATCCGGCCGGCCCGACGGCGCAGGTCGGGGCCGCGCCCGATACCCGCTTTGCCAAGATCCCGCATCGCCTGCCGATGCTGTCGCTGGAAAACGGCTTCACCCAGGACGATGTCGAGGCCTTTGTGCAGCGGGTGCGTTCGTTTCTGAACCTTGCCGCCGAGGCCAGGCTGGAACTGACGGCCGAGCCGAAGATCGACGGGTTGTCGCTGTCCCTGCGCTACGAGGGCGGGCGGCTGGTCCAGGCCGCGACCCGCGGCGACGGCGCGGTGGGCGAGAACGTCACCGCGAACGCCCGCACCATCGCCGACATTCCCGAGCGGCTTGCCGGCGACGATTTCCCCGATGTGCTGGAGATCCGCGGCGAGGTCTACATGACGCATGCGGATTTCGAGGTGCTGAACCAGTCCGAAACCGGCCGGGTCTTCGCCAATCCGCGCAATGCGGCGGCGGGCTCGCTGCGCCAGCTCGATCCCGCGGTGACGGCGTCGCGGCCGCTGCGTTTCTTCGCCTATGCCTGGGGCGAGGTCAGCGCGCCTTTCGCCGACACACAGATGCAGGCGGTGCGGCGGATGCAGGATTTCGGCTTCCAGACCAATCCGCTGACCCGGATCTGCGCCTCGGTCCAGGACATGCTGGCCGCCTGGGCCGAGATCGAGCAGATGCGCGCGACGCTCGGCTATGACATCGATGGCGTGGTCTACAAGGTCAACGACCTCGGCTATCAGGCGCGGCTGGGCATGCGCTCGACAACGCCGCGATGGGCCCTGGCGCACAAGTTCCCGGCCGAGCGCGCCTGGACCCGGCTGGAAGCCATCGACATCCAGGTCGGCCGCACCGGCGCGCTCAGTCCGGTGGCGCGGCTGCATCCGGTGACGGTGGGCGGCGTGGTGGTCTCGAACGCCACCCTGCACAACGAGGATTATATCGCCGGCCGCGGCGCCGATGGCAGCGAGATCCGCGGCGGCAAGGACATCCGCATCGGCGACTGGGTCGAGGTCTATCGCGCCGGCGACGTGATCCCCAAGGTCGCCGACGTGGACCTGGCCAAGCGCCCTGCCGAGGCCGCGCCCTATGCCTTCCCCCGGACCTGCCCGGAATGCGGCTCGCCCGCCATCCGCGAAGAGGGCGACTCGGTCCGCCGCTGCACCGGCGGGCTGATCTGCCCGGCCCAGGCAGTCGAGAAGCTGCGCCATTTCGTCTCGCGCGCCGCCTTCGACATCGAGGGGCTGGGCGCCAGGCAGGTCGAACTGTTCTATCGCCTGAACTGGATCGCCGAGCCGGCCGACATCTTCACGCTCGAGGAACGGGACGCCGCGGGCCGCAAGATGCTGGCCGGGGATGCCCGCACCTTCTTGGCTCCAGGCGCCGGGCCCGAGCGCGCCGAGGCGGTGCTGGCGGATTACCGCGAGCTGCTGGCCCCGCTGGGCGTCGCCGAGCCCGAGGCCCTGGGCCTGGATCGCGTCGCCGAGGAACTCGAACGGCTTTCCGGCCAGCGCCTTGCCGAGCTGAAGGGCTGGGGCGAGACCAGCGTCGGCAAGCTGTTCCAGGCCATCCAGAAGCGGCGCGAGATCCCGCTGGCGCGGCTCTTGTTCGCGCTCGGCATCCGCCATGTCGGCGAGGTGGCGGCGCAGGACCTCGCCCGCCATTACGGCAGTTGGGAGGCGTTGGAGGCGGCGCTGGACACCGCGCGTCCGGCGGCTCTGGCGCATCGCCTGGCCGAGGAAGCCGCGCAGGCCGAGCGCGAGGCGGCGCTGGCCGAAGGCCGACGCGCCCGCCCCTCCGAGGCCCGCGCCGCGGCG
>NZ_JAEHFP010000149.1 GCF_016446475.1 Paracoccus binzhouensis
ATTGCGTGCCAAGGTCACCTCCCACGTAGAGATGATCTTGAATCACAGCCAGACGCGCAGGGGAATCCTTTTTGTCAACACAACCTAAGGTTGGATTTCAGCCTGACGGGCGTCCATGACTCCGACGTGCCCAGATATGAACTGATATGGCTTGTCGGCTTGCCCGCAAGCGTACGCGCTCCGCGCCAGTCGCCCTTGACCAGATGGACGCGGCTGGTCACGACGTTGGCCGTCCCCGGCCAGACCTCGCTCGGATAGGCTGCAACGATCACTCCGCCCTGCGCAAGTATTCGGTCCAGCCCGATCTCGCGCGTATTGCCCTCCGCGATTGTGTTGACGGCGAGTAGGCCGAACAGTCCGTCCTTCGCGAGTAGCGAGAAAGCCGTCAGGAAAAAGTATGAAACCAGATCGGCAGACCCGCGCGTCCCACCAGCGAGCTGTTCGACGAGATACTCCCGGAACACCGTTCCCATGGCTCCGGTGATCTTCTGGCCACCCAGGAATGGAGGGTTGCCCACCATCGCGTCGAAGCCGCCTCTCGATCCGGTGAAGACTTCCGGAAATTCGAGCGGCCAGTGGAATGGACGGCGTATGTGTTTGCCGTCCGCCACATCCCTGGCGAGGCCGACTCTCGCCCGCCGCTTCATGGCGGCCACGGCGTCGGTCTGACCAGCAATCGCATTGCCTGCTTCGACCGAAAGTGCGGCGGTGTTCGGGTTCTTGCCGTCTGCGGTCAGCACCTCGCCGATCAAGGCATCGGCGATCAGACCTGGAAGCTCCAGCTTCACCCTTGCTTCCTCGTCCATAGCGGCCATCGCCAGCACGTCACGGATATCGCGGATGGGTCGGCTTCGAATGCCGGCGCGCACGGTGATCGCCGTCTCGATGGCCTGATCGATTTCCTTGGCGAAGAGCTTCTTGGAGCTGCCCGTGCCCGGCTTCATGTCGAGGTAAAGCAGTTGGTCCAGGTGGTGGACGCCCAACAAGCTGTCGCCTGCGCGGAAGTTGTGGTCGAGAAAGCCAAAGGGACGGCCCTTGGCCAACGTGACCAGCCAAATCGAGAGCTTCGCGAGCTCCACCGCCAACGGATTGACGTCGACGCCGTAGAGGCATCGCTCGGCGATCAGCCGCCGCGCAGTCAGCAATCTTTCTTCCGGATCGTCACGCAGCGGTTCATGTCCGTTGGGTTTGGCAACGACAACGCCCTCGGCCGTAACCGCATTCCCCGCCGCCTCGCTTTGGCGCCAGGCTTCGACTAGACGCTCAGAAAGCCATCGGCAAACCTGTACGAGAAAAGCCCCCGAGCCCATGGCCGGATCGCAGATTTTGAGATCAAGCAGGGCCTCTGGAGATTTGAGCTTCCACTCTTCACGCGGCTTACCTTCGGCCGGGCCTTCATAGGCGACCGGTTCGAGGGTTTCCTTGACGATGGCCTCCGTCAAAGACTTCGGCGTGTAATGCGTCCCGGATTCGCTGCGGTCCGTGCCCGTTGTGACTGTAAACGTCCCTTCGGGATAAACGAGCGGATAGCCCCAGCTGTCGATGCGAAGCAGATGAAAATACGGTGTGATCCTGTCGCGCAGTGACTGATTGCCATGACAGGCCGTAAGCAACCTATCGGCGTCGGCTTCGTCCACGTTCTTTGCATAGTCGTTGTGGACACGGCTCGCGGAGCTACCGGTGCGTTCCCTGAGCAATTCGAGGACGGCATCGTTGCCCTTGCCCCTCGCGGCGTCCAGTTCATCGAGACCGACCCAAGGTTTCTTCGCGCTCTTGGTCGCATCAAGGTCGAGCGTGACCTCTTTGGTTCGGACAACCGTTCTTTCGAGCAGGCCCTCGTACACATAGCCGATCTGTTCGACGTCCAGAGCGCGATAGGACAGCGCGCGCCCTTGGAACAATTGCACGGCTTCCAGCAACAGAAGGACCGTACGGTTGTCGATCGGAAGGGGTGCACACGGGTCGGTCTTCCAGTTCGTTCCCTTCGCCCTCCCTTCCAGAAAGGGAAAACGATCGGGGTCGAATAGCGAACCGCCCAGGGCTGGCAGTCGCATAGCCTCATGGTCTACGCCGCCATAAACCACCCGGAATATCGCAAGCAGACGCGACCATGCATCGAAACGTCGTTCGAGAATTTCCTCGGTTTCGCTGCGAAGCTGCATGCGCAGGGTAGAGACGGCGTAGTTGGCCTCATAGCGCTCGTCTCCCAAGAGCATCAATCCGCGCTCTTCGGCAGAAAGCAGGAAGACGATCCGCATCATCACGGTCAAGCCGGCTTCGTACAGCTCCGCCGGTTCGACATTGGCGAGGAGCGCGCGGTTGCGGTCGACATCCGCCCGGTCAAGCGACTGGATGAGGACTTCGACCGCCCGTCGGACCTGCTCTCCGAGCGCGTCGGTAACTTCGTCCTGAAGTTTCAGAGACTCGTCCAGCAAGGCAGGCAATTGCTCGGAACCGTCGACGAAAAACCGTCTCACGCCGAGCAGATTGACGAAGGCCCGCAATGTGGACGGCTCTTGTCCCCACAGCCGGGCATACCAACTCGCGAAAGTGGTCACAGCCCCGACCGGGGCATCGATGAACATCCACTGTTCGCCGTTCGTGACGAGGCCCAGCCTGACATTCACGGCACGACACAGATCGACCATTCGCTCGGCAGGGGTGGTCGCCCAGCCATCGCCTTTGAGTGGCCTATCGAGCGGCGTATCCGGCCCGTATTTGCAGACGAGCATCAACGGCCCTTCCGCCCGCTGATCGTCGATGACGGCGTAGTCGGGACGAAGCGTCACGCCGTATTCCGCGATCTCGCAGCTAACCGCGCCCGGCAGCTCGGCTCCCGTCTTGAAGACATCACCTTTGCCGTCGTCGTCCAGTTCGAGGGCCTGCCTTAATACGAAGTCGATCCAGGCCTCGTGAATTTGAGCCAGGTCCGGGTCGGCCAGATCGATCGCTTCGCGCCATTCGTCATAGGCTTGCCGGATCGTCCTTCGCTTTTGCGTATCGAGTTCTTCGAGTCCCTGGGGGAATGCGTCCTTGAGCACCGGCTCGGCCAGAAACGGGCCGGAAATGTCGATGAGCGACAGCCACTCTGTATGTTGGGCGAGATCGCTCATTGCCCCGCCTCCTCAATTTCAGACTCGGGGACCAGCAAGATGACGGCGACGGGAAATGTCCGTGCCGCAAAACCTTCGTAACGCTGCTCGATCGCAGCGACTTCCTGCAACTTTTCGTTAGGGATGCGTGCAAGGCGCGCGCGCAACGCATCGGAATCCCGACGAACTTGCAAGCGCTCATCCTCGGAAAACAGCGAGAGCTGTTGCGGCTGCGTATCCTTCTTGAGTTCGCTCTCGATCGCGCGCGCCAGTTCGTCCAGCACGGTTCCGATGTTCTTGATTTCCTGGCTCTTGCGGGTGTTCAACGTGTTTTTGAGATTGCGCAGACGGTCGCGTGACCGGACCTCGACCGTTTGCAGCACCGAGTCTTCATGGTTTCGAAAGCGGCGCGCCATCCGGCTGAAGGCAGGCTCCTTGCTTGCGAGCGGCTGCGCGCGGTCGAGCCACTCGTTGATTTGAGTGACGCGCGCTTCACGCGCATAGCCGTTGTCCCGTAGGTATCCGCCCGACACCGTGAGCTCTTCGTGCAGGCGATGATGATTGCCGCCGGTTATGACGAGACGGGAAACGACGACCGCGGCGGGTGTTGCCAAAACATCGTCGGGTAGCGACCGGACATCGACCCTGTGGAGTTTTTTGACGTCATCGGTCGCCCACACTTCGGCGCGCATCAAGCGCAGGCACATCTGCACCAGGCGGTGATTCATATGCACCAGAACGACATCGTCACGGTTCTCAGCGACGTCGTGGTCGAACGTGATCGGCCTCAGCTTCCCGGTGTAGGGATGGCGCAGGCCCTCCAGACAACGCGCCCATGACCCTGTGAGCGGCGGCATCTCGAAGACCGTCCCGTCCGGTGCGTTTTCGAGGGTGAACGGCTTCAACGGCGGCTTTTCCGCCAGCGCCAGACCCGCCTTCACCGCGGCGAGAATGCGTTCAGGCCGCAAATGGAAGTCTTTGCGGGTTTCTTCGAGACGTTCATGAAGACGTTCGATACGTTCTTTGAGCTGGCGGTCCGCTTTCACGAAGCGTCGCGCCTTGGCAGCCCGTGCCTCGGCTTCGCGCGTATCGAGCTCACGCCGTCGGCCTTCGATGAGTCCTGCCATTTGCGGGACGATCACCGGGTTCACACAACCCATGTCTTCGCGCATCGCTTCGAGTTTTCGGAGGGCGCGGATGATGTCGTCTTTGTGCCCGCCCAGCGCGTCGCCTTCCGCTTCACCACCATCGACCGGATGCCAGATCAGAACCTCGTCTTCCTTCTGGCCGTGCCGGTCGATACGGCCGTTGCGCTGCTCCATGACATTGGGGTTGTACGGAATCTCTACGTGAATCAGTGCGTTACAATAGTTCTGCAGATCGATCCCTTCAGCCGCGGCATCGGTCGCGAGCAGAATCCTGACTTCGGAATCGCGGGGATGGGTTTGAAACGCCGCCTTGACGATCTCCCGATCCTCTTGCGCCATCCCGCCGTGGATAATGGCCAGTCGCTCGCCGCCGAACCCGTGGGCGGCCAGCAGCTCGTGAAGCCATTGATGCGTCGTCCGGTATTCAGTGAACAGGATGACGCGCCGGTCATTCCATTCGCCTTCGGGTTTCAGGTTGGCTTCGATCCATTCGATGATGGCGTCCGCCTTGGAGTCTGGCTTGTGGCTCGCTCCTTGCGCCCATTCCCTCATTTGCCGGAGCATGCGGCGCTCGTCTTCCGTCAGCGGCGCGCTGCGCTTGCTGGCCTCTTCGACGGCCTCTTCCTGTGCTTCTTCGAAGCGGCCGTCGTCAGCGTAGTCTTCTTCGGCCTTCTGAATGGCCTTGCGCAAAATACGATCGCTCAGCGCGTCCGGCTCGCGCACGGACGCCGCCGCCGTGAGGGTCGCATGATGCCGTTCCAGCGTGGAAGCGAATGCGGCAGGGGACGAGAACAACCGCTTTTTGAGCAGGCTGTTGACGAACTTCGTTCCTGTCGCCCCCTTGTCCTTGGCGGTGCTTTCACGGCTCGCACAGTAACGATCGAGCAGTTTGTGGATGGCGCGCTCGTCGGCAGTGAACGGTACAGTCAGCGCCTTGAGGTTTCTTTTGGGATAGATCGGCTTGCCATCGCTGTCGACGAGGTCGGTCTTCAACCGTCGTATCATTACCTGCGAGAGTTGAAGCTCATCCGGAAGAATGTTCCGCGAGAACCGCTGGTCGTCGAGAAGCTCAAGCAAGGACGTAAACGACTCGGTATAGCCGTTATGGGGTGTCGCCGTCAGAAACAGACGATGTTGGAAGTGCGGCGAGATGCTTCGTATCAGCCGTGTCCGTTGGCTCTCGACCGCATAGTGACCCGACCCGGCCGGCGCGACGTTGTGCGCTTCGTCGACGATGAGAAGATCGAATTTGCGCGGGTAGCTGGCATGGACCGGTAGTACGTCCCGGAGCATGCGCAGGGCCTCACCGGATTTGAGCCAGTCTACCGATGTGATGAGCCGGGGAAACGACGTCCAAGGATTGGCATGGATGCCCCGATTGCGGCGCAGTTCGCGAATGTAGTCCGAGTTGACGACGCGGAATTCCAGCCCGAACTTCTCCAGCATCTCAACGCGCCACTTCTCCTGGAGCGAAGCCGGGCACACGACCAACGCGGTTCGTACCCGATGGCGCAGTATGAGCTCTTGAATCACGAGACCGGCCTCAATCGTCTTGCCGAGGCCGACATCGTCGGCGATGAGGAGATTGGCCCGCGCCATGTCGATCGCGCGAACGAGCGGATCGAGCTGGAAGTCCTGAATACTCACCCCGCTCCGAAACGGCGCTTGCAGGAAGCTCCGGTCCGCATTCGTGGCCGCGCCCCAGCGGACCGCGTCAAGAAAGGCTTCCAGCCTTTCGGTATCGTCGACACCCGTGATTGTCGGCAGCCCCGCTCTTTCGATTATGTGTGCGCCTGGCTCCACCTCCCAGATCACATCGATTTGCTCGCCGAGGCTGTCTTCATCGATGGATGTGAGCGTCAAGCAGTGCTGGGCGATCGAGATATTGGCGGGGTCATCTGACCGTTCAACGTCGGCGACCACCCACTGGCGTCGCCGTACTTCCACGAGTTGACCAGGTTCTGGTGGCGAAACCAGAACATTGTTCTCGCTGGGACTCTTTGCGGCGACTCCTCCACTCATTGGGCCGCCTGGTTCACTAGAGGAAGTTCGGCTTCGGCGGCCATCGGTCGCACTCGTGCCGTGCGCAGGTTTGTCTCATGCGACGAGGGGCTTACGAGCGACATCCGCAATGCCTCCCTTCTTCTGGTCTTCCCGCTCGGTCTCTATGCCGAGGTGCGCCGCGATGCTTTGCCCGATGGCCTCGCCGAGGACGACAGGGACTGCATTGCCGATCATTCGGCCTAGAGCCTTGAAATGGGTAGGGCCGTCGTCCGGCACGAACGCATAACCCTTCGGGAATCCTTGCAGGATAGCGCCTTCCCGCAGCGATATCGCACGGTCCTGGTCAGGATGACCGAAGCGGCCATTGCCGAAGCCATAGAATTGCGTCGTGATCGTCGGAGCCGGATTTTCCCAGGTCATGCGCCCATATACGCCGGGGTAAGTGCGGCCGGTTTCCCTGCGATGGCATTCTGCGACCAGCCGCTCGGGCCAGTCGCGCCACGTCCCACCGGGACGGGAGGCGCGGATGCGCTCCAGGTTCAAATCCGAAAGTTTGGACGAAACGTGGAAGGCATCGTCATCATGAGCGATTCCCGCCTCAATTGCGGGCAGTTTCCCGATCGCGTCTTTGACGGTTCGCGGCTTCGCGTGCGTCGGCGCGATCAACTCGATAGAGCCGATCGCGCTCGCCAGTATGACCATGCGCCGTCTGGTCTGCGGCAAACCGTATTGGGTGCAATCGACTACGCCTTGCCAGACCTCATAGCCGAGCCGGCGCAGGGTGGCGACGAAGTCGTCGAAAACGGCGTGCTTCTCGACCAGGGGAACGTTCTCCATGGTCACGATATCCGGTCGCACGGATTTTACGAGGCGAGCGAACTGGTAAAGCAGAGGCCAGCGTGGGCTCTTCAATGTGTCATAGCGTTGAGAATACGTCGAGAATGGCTGGCAGGGCGCACAACCGGCGAGAATCCGGATCTCGGCGTCACCATACAGCTTCCTCAGCTCCGACGGCGTTACGTTCTTGATATCCTTATCGACGAAGCGCGCGCCATTGTTGGTTTCGAACGGATAGCGGCAGGCGGCATCGACATCGATCCCCGCGACGACGGGAAGCCCAGCCCGGATCAGGCCGTGCGTCAAGCCGCCGGCGCCGCAGAACAGGTCGATGCATGCCACTTTGCTCATTTCTTCCCCCTTGTGGCGCGGCTTTTTCTGCCCTTTGCATCGCTCAACGCATGCTCATTGTGCTCGTCGGACGCTTGGCCGGCTCTCACCCATGAATCGACTTCATCCGACTTGAACTTCCAAAGCCTTCCAACCTTGTGAGCTGGCATTTCTCGTTTGGAGATCCAGCCATAGATCGTGTCCTTACTCACTCCCAGGTAGTCGGCGATTTCCTCGACGGACATCCAGCGATCGGACATGTACCACCATTTCTCCAGTCGACGCGGCGCTAGGATAGTATTCCATCAGTGTGGGGCGGAGTAAAGCAGATTTGATGGGATCTAAACCCGAATAGCTCGGATATGGTCTGATATGATAGGGGTGGTCAGTCCAAAGGTCTCAAGGGCGGCGGTGGCCCGGATCTGCGTATTACCAAAGATCGGTGAACAATGCCGGATCGCCGCGATGCATGCGGAGAAAGGCCACGTGGATCAATCCATAAATGGTCTTCTTCTTTCCGCTGCCATGTTGCGAGCAATGCCAAGGAGACGAAGGACGGCGCGCTTGGGATTGGACTCGAGCCAAACGGCCTGGACGTGGCCAAGGCTGCCGGGGCCGATAATCGGCCGCCAGACCGTGCCCACGATATTGATACCCCGGGCGAAACTCTCACCGGTGATCGTGAACCCCTTGCCAATCTGCACCTTGAGAAGGACTGTCGCCTGACAGGCGCAGCACTGTTCGATGATCGGGGCGCGATCGTTCGTCGCGATCTGGTGCATGAGGCAGGGTTCGAGCAACGGGCCATCGACTCCCTGGGGAACAAGCAGGCGTTCATCGGCCAAGTCGCCCCAAGTCAGCGCCACTTTTCCGGAAAGCGGATGGTCGGCGGGAAGTAAAGCGGCGATGCCTTCCTGCCAGATCGTCTCGGCGTGGCAGCCCCGAGTGTCGTAGCCGCCGCACATGAAGGCGATGTCGAGCTCCCGGCGACGGATGGCGTTTGCCTGTTTGCGGCAAGAGCCATCCTGGATGGCGACGTCAATCTCGGGCCAGGTCTTTTCAACGCGGTCAATGAGGCGAACCAGGAATTCTCGACCGAACGGCGCGCTGAGGCCGATGCGGAGCTTGTCGTTCTCCTTGTTGCGGCGCGCGGTGCCGTTGAGAGCCTCTGCGAGGCCGTCATAATGTCCGCGAACGCTTTCGATCCAGTCCCGGCCTTCCTCGGTCAGCCGGACGCCAGTGTGGCCGCGTTGGAAAATCTGGATATCGAGTTGCTGCTCAATGGCGCAGATGTTCCGGCTGACGGTTGATTCGTGCACCCCAAAGGCCCGTGCCACGCTGCGCATACTGCTTAACTCGGCGACCGCCAGCGCATATTTCAGATGACGAAGCGAATCTTCTGTCACAAGTTCCCCACGATCTTACTCGTGCCATGAGGCAGTGAGGGTTGGACCAGAAAATGACAAGTTGGTTGCACGCCTCTTTGGGGGGATTTCTAGGGCCATGGTTCTCTTACCAGTTTCCGCTATTCGACATGCTCGCCCAAGGCTCTTGCGATGGAAGCGGCTGCCCTCTTTGCAGGAGTTCGAGCGAGATCCCGTCAGGTGACTTGACGAACGCCATATGGCCGTCGCGCGGGGGGCGGTTGATGGTCACACCAGCGGCCTGAAGCCGCGTGCAGGTCGCATAGATATCGTCCACGACGAAGGCGAGATGGCCGAAATTGCGAGCCCCCTGGCTAGGTTGTGTTGACAAAAAGGATTCCCCTGCGCGCCTGGCTGTGATTCAAGATCATCTCTACGTGGGAGGTGACCTTGGCACGCAA
>NZ_JAEHFP010000015.1 GCF_016446475.1 Paracoccus binzhouensis
ATTCGCCCGGGCCGGGCTGACCGCGCGGCTGGCGCTGGCGCCGACGCGCGGCGCGGCCTGGGCGCTGGCCCGCTTCGGATCCGAGCGCGCGATCTGCGCCGATCCGCTGCCCGCCTTGGCGCCGCTGCCGGTGGCCGGGTTGCGGCTGTCGGGGGAAACCCTGCTGCTCTTGCGCCGGCTGGGGCTCAAGACCATCGGCGACCTCGCAGGGCTGCCGCGCCTGTCACTGATGCGCCGCTTTGCCCGGGCCGAACCGCAGGACAATCCGCTGATCCGCCTCGACCAGGCGCTGGGGCGCGCGGCCGAGCCGCTGGATGCGCCCGAGCCCGCACCCGAATACGCCGCCGAGGTCCGGCTGGCCGAGCCGGTGATGGACCCCTCGGACTGGCTGCCCGGATTGCTGGCCGATCTTTGCGCGCAGATGGCGGCGGCGGATCGCGGCTGCCGGCGGCTTTGCCTGTCGGTGTTTCGCGTCGATGGCGAGCGGCGCGACATCCGCGTCGCCATGGCCGCGCCCACGCGCGACCCCGGCCACCTGCTGCGCCTGTTCGACGGCCGGCTCGGGCGGCTGGACCCCGGCTATGGCTTCGACCTGATCCGCCTCGCGGCCGAGGCGGTCGAGCCCTTGGCCCAAGCCCAGCCCGGCCTGGACGGCGCCGCGCCCGCAGGGCTGGCACTGGCGCGGCTGGTGGACCGGCTGGCGGCGCGCTTCGGCGCGGCGGCAATCAGCCGGCCGCTGCCGCAGGAAAGCCATATCCCCGAACGCGCCGAGACACCCGGCCCGCCGCTGGCCACCACCCCCGCCCCGGTCGCGCGCCCCGACCGGCCGATCCGCCTGCTCAACCCGCCCGAGGAGATCCGCGTGCTCTACGCCATTCCCGAAGGCCCGCCGGCGCAATTCGTCTGGCGCCGGCAGACCCTGCGCGTCGCCCGCCATGCCGGGCCCGAGCGCATCGCGCCGGAATGGTGGCACGACCGCCCCGGCACCCGGCTGCGCGACTATTTCCGCATCGAGGACGACAGCGGCCTGCGCCTGTGGATCTATCGCGAGGGGCTGGTCCATGACGGCCGCGGCGGCGCGCCGCGCTGGTTCCTGCACGGGATCTTCGCCTGATGCCCGACCATCATGCCCGCCCCGAGATCCCCCTGCCCCCGGTCGAGCACCCGAACCCGCCCGCGGATTACGTCGAACTGGCGGTGACCAGCGCCTTCAGCTTCCTGCACGGCGCCTCGCATCCGCGCGAACTGGCGCTGGCGGCGCATCTGATGGGCTATGACGCGCTGGGGATCGCCGACCTGAACAGCCTCGCCGGGGTGGTGCGGCTGCATGCCGCGGCCAGGAAACTGCAGCTGCGCCCGGTGATCGGGGCGCGGATCGTGCTGGCGGACGGCACCGCCTTCCTGGCCTATCCGACCGACCGCGCCGCCTATGGCCGGCTCGCCTCGCTGATCACCAAGGGCCGGCGACAGGATCTGGAGGGGAAATGGCAGAAGAAGGGCCGCTGTGACCTTAGCCTGGACGATCTGGCCGCCCATGCTGAAGGCATGCGGCTGGTCTGGCTGCCGGGCGACGACCTTGCGCCCCTGCCCCGTCTGGCCCGCCGCCTGCCGCAGCTGTCGCATGTCGCGGCAAGCTGGCTTTATCGCGGCGACGACCGGGCGCGGATCAATCGCCTCGACCGGGCGACGCGGGCGGCGGGGCTGTCGATCGTCGCGGTGAACGACGTGCATTACCATGTCCCCGATCGCCGGCCGCTGCAGGACGTGATGACCTGCATCCGCGAGGGCACCACCATCGCCCGAGCCGGGCTGCTGCTGGCGCAGAATGCCGAACGTCACCTGAAGCCGCCGGCCGAGATGGCCCGGCTGTTCGCCGACTGGCCCCATGCCATCCGCGCCACGCGCGAAATCGCCGACAGCTGCCGCTTCTCGCTGGAGGAGCTGCAATACGAATATCCCCGCGAAAGCGTGCCGCCCGGCCTGACCCCGCAGCAGCATCTGGAAAACCTGACCTGGCAGGGCGCGGATTGGCGCTATCCCTCGGGCGTGCCCGAGAAGGTCCGCGCCACGCTGGTCAAGGAACTGGCGCTGATCGGCGACAAGAAGATCGCGCAATATTTCCTGACCATCCACGACATCGTCCGCTATGCCGAAGACCAGGGCATCCTGAACCAGGGCCGCGGCTCGGCGGCGAATTCGGCGGTCTGCTACGTCCTCGGCATCACCCCGGTCGATCCCGCCAAGCATGAATTGCTGTTCGAACGGTTCATCAGCCAGAACCGCAAGGAACCGCCCGATATCGACGTGGATTTCGAGCATGAGCGGCGCGAGGAGGTCATCCAGCACATCTATGACGCATATGGCCGCGAACGCGCCGGGCTCTGCGCCACGGTGATCCATTACCGCCCGCGCAGCGCCATCCGCGAGGTCGGCAAGGTCATGGGCCTGTCCGAGGACGTGACCTCGGCGCTGGCCGACACGGTCTGGGGCAGCTGGGGCAAGGACATGTCGGCGGCCTCGACCGATCAGGCCGGGCTGGACCTTGGCGACCCCTTGCTGCGGCGCGCGGTCCGACTGGCCGAGGAGATGATCGGCATGCCCCGCCACCTGTCCCAGCATGTCGGCGGCTTCGTGCTGACCGAGGGGCCGCTCTTCGAAACCGTGCCCATCGGCAATGCCGCCATGCCGGACCGCAGCTTCATCGAATGGGACAAGGACGACATCGACGAATTGCGCATCCTCAAGGTCGACGTGCTGGCGCTGGGGATGCTGACCTGCATCCGCAAATGCTTCGAGCTGGTGCGGGCGCATTACGGCAAGGTGTTGACGCTGTCGGATTTCGACCATGACGACCCGGAAACCTACGCCATGCTGCAAAGAGGCGACAGCATCGGCACCTTCCAGGTCGAAAGCCGGGCGCAGATGGCCATGCTGCCGCGCCTGCAGCCCCAGGAGTTCTACGACCTGGTGATCCAGGTGGCCATCGTCCGCCCCGGCCCGATCCAGGGCAACATGGTCCATCCCTATCTGCGTCGTCGCAATGGCGAAGCGGTGGATTATCCCGGCCCCCGGGACGGCGACCCGGACGAGCTGAAGAACATCCTGAAGCGCACCCTGGGCGTGCCGATCTTTCAGGAACAGGCGATGAAGATCGCCATGGTCGCCGCGCAATTCACCCCGGACGAGGTGGACGAGTTGCGCAAGGCCATGGCCACCTTCCGCTCGCGCGGAACCATCGGGCGATTGCAGGACAGGATGGTCGGCCGCATGGTCGAACGCGGCTACGACCGCGACTTCGCCGAGCGCTGCTTCAACCAGATCAAGGGCTTCGGCGATTACGGCTTTCCCGAAAGCCATGCGGCGGCCTTCGCGCATCTGGCCTATGTCTCGGCCTGGCTGAAATGCCATCGCCCGGCCGCCTTCGCCGCGGCGCTGCTGAACAGCCAGCCGATGGGCTTCTACGCGCCGGCCCAGATCGTGCGCGACGCGCGCGACCACGGCGTCACCGTGCTGCCGGCCGATGTGAACATCAGCGCATGGGACAACACGCTTGAGCCCTGCGACGGCGCCTTCGCCCTGCGCCTGGGCCTGCGCCAGATCGACGGGCTGTCCAAGGCGCTGGCCGAACGCATCTGTCGGGCGCGGAATGAACCCTATGCCGATCTGGCCGATCTCAAGGCCCGCGCCGAGCTCGATGCCCGGGCCATCCGGCTGATCGCGGCGGCCGATGCGCTGCGCTCGATGGGACTGGACCGGCGGGCGGGGCTGTGGCAGGCGCGGGCGCTGCGCGACGCACCGGAATTGCCGCTGTTCGGGCGCCGGGACGAGGGGGCCGAGCCCGCCGTCGCCCTGCCCGCCATGCCACTTTGCGAGCATGTCACCGCCGATTACCAGACCCTGCGGCTGTCGCTGAAGGCGCATCCGATGGCCTTCCTGCGCCGCAGCCTGACGGCGCAGGGCTATGTTTCGGCGGCCGGCCTGGCCGGTCTGCCCAACCGCGCCAGCCTGCGCATGGCCGGCATCGTGCTGGTGCGCCAGCGCCCGGGCAGCGCCAAGGGAATCTGTTTCGTGACGCTGGAGGACGAGACCGGCGTGGCGAATCTGGTGATCTGGGAAAAGACCTTCGCGCGGTTCCGCAAGGTGGTGATGACCGCCCGCCTGCTCGAGGTCCACGGCCAGCTCCAGCGCGCCGATGGCGTGACCCATGTCGTCGCGCATGGGCTGGCCGATCGCTCCGAGGCGCTGCTGCGCCTGGCAGGGGAGGCGCCGGCCGCGCTGCCCCAGCCCCGGCCCAGCCACCCGCGCCAGGTGCGCATCCTGCCCAAGTCGCGGGATTTTCACTAGGAAGCCGGCGCTTCCGCGCCCCTGCCCCCGCCGCGGGGCATCCTCTACCCTGCGCCCGGGTCCGGGCAGGAGGGATCGCCATGCGATGGTCGGCCGCGCAATATGCGAAATTCCTGGACGACCGCAGCCGCCCGGCGCGCGACCTGCTGGCGGCGGTGCCGCTGGACGCGCCGGGCCTTGTGGTCGATATCGGCGGCGGCCCGGACAATTCGACCTCGCTGCTGGCCGGGGCAGCCAAGCAGCGCCAACCGCTGCTGCCGCCGATGGCGCTGCATGCGCTGCTGCGCCCGCTCTGCGCCCGCGTCGACATCTGGCGCACGGTCTATCACGTCGCGCTGGACGGGCTGAAGGGCATCGTGGAATGGTTCCTCGGCTCGGCGCTGCGGGCCCTATCTGGACCGGCTGGACAAGGCCGAGCGGCCCGCCTTCCTTGCCGGCCATCGCCCCGGGATCGCGGGCCGCGTGCTGCCGTTTCCGCGCAGTTTCCTGGCCGCCACAGCCCCTTGCCCCGCCAGGAGGGCGTGGCGTGGCGGCGATCCAAAGGGGAAGGCCGCGCCCGTTGCCGAGCGCGGCCTTGCACGATCCCGTCGAAGGGGCAGATCCTACTTGATCTTGCCTTCCTTGTATTCGACATGCTTGCGCGCAACCGGGTCATACTTGTTGACCGTCATCTTTTCGGTCATCGTGCGGGCGTTCTTCTTGGTGACATAGAAGTGCCCGGTCCCGGCGCTCGAGTTCAGACGGATCTTGATCGTCGTCGGCTTCGCCATCTGTTTCGCTCCTGCTGCGGGGCAAAATGCGTCTCGCCAACCCCGTGAAATTCCCTTGAAGCCCGCCTTTTAGCGGCGAAGCCGGCGAAGTCAACCGGGAATCGGCCGGAAATCGGCGGCGTCGCAGCGAAAATCCCCCGGCCCGGAACCGCCCGCGACCGGCCGCATCGGCGGGGTTCGGGGGAGTCCGGGCGGAATTTGCGCGGATGGCCTGTAAGCCGGATTCTGTTCCGGGGTCGCCCCCTTCGATGACCATTCCTCTGGCCCCGCCATTGCTGACGGGATCTAGCTGCCAACCCGGACCTGCTGGGGCGAAGGCGGCCCTGTCTTGCGACGCGCGGTCCCTATTCGGCATTGCTCCCGGTGGGGCTTGCCGTGCCGGGACTGTTGCCAGCCCCGCGGTGGGCTCTTGCCCCACCGTTTCACCCTTGCCCATGCGCGCATGGGCGGTCTTTTCTCTGTGGCGCTTTCCCTGGGGTTGCCCCCGCCGGGCGTTACCCGGCACCGTGCCTTCATGGAGTCCGGACTTTCCTCGACGTTGCCGCCGCGGTCATCCGGCCATCCGCGCAGGAAGGCAGATAGGACCGGCGGCGGCCAAGGTCAAGCGCCGCGCCGGCTGCGCCGCCGCATGGATATTTGGTCAACGGAGAACGGGTCAGGCCCGCGTCCAGCCGCGCGCGATCTCGGGCAGCGCATCCTCGATCCAACCCAGCAGCGCGCCGACCCGCAGCGCCGCCTCGTGCCCGAGCGGCGTCAGCGCATATTCCACATGCGGCGGCACGGTCTGGAAGTCGCGGCGCAACACCATGCCGTCGGCTTCCAGCCCCTGCAGGGTCTGGGCCAGCATCCGCTCGCTGACGCCGCCGATGCGCCGGCGCAGGGCGGAAAAGCGATGCGGCCCCTCGGCCAGCACGCGCAGCACCAGCATGCCCCAGCGCCCGGTCAGCCGCCGCAGCACGTCGCGAGAGGGGCATTCCGCCGCCATCAGGTCGCCCCGGCCGCCGGGATCGGGAATTTTCACACTAACATCTCCGTCAGTACTTACGATCCGTAAGTTATACCTCTACCTTGCGCCGCACAAGGCATTCACGAAAGGAAAGACAGATGACCGTCGCCGTCACCGGAGCCACCGGCAAGCTTGGCCGCCTGGCCATCGCCCGGCTGAAGACCCTGCTGCCCGCAACCGAGATCGTGGCGTTGGCCCGCAGCCCCGAAAAGGCCGCCGACCTGGGCGTCGAGGCCCGCGCCTTCGACTATGACCGGCCCGAAACCCTGGCCGCAGCGCTGCAGGGGGTAGAGCGGCTGCTGCTGATCTCGTCGAGCGAGGTCGGCAAGCGCGCCGCCCAGCACCGTGCGGTGATCGAGGCCGCAAAGGCCGCCGGGGTCGGGCAGATCGTCTATACCAGCCTGCTGCATGCCGACCGCTCGCCGCTGTCGCTGGCCGGAGAGCATGTGGCGACCGAGGCGATGCTGGCCGAATCGGGCCTGCCCCATGCCATCCTGCGCAATGGCTGGTATGCCGAGAATTACACCGGCGCGATCCCCGCGGCGCTGGCGCATGGCGCGCTGATCGGTGCGGCGGGCGCGGGCCGGATCTCGGCCGCGGCGCGCGCCGATTATGCCGAGGCCGCTGCCCTGGTGCTGGCCGGCGAGGGCCATGCCGGCAAGACCTACGAGTTGGCCGGCGACGAGGGCTGGACCCTGGCCGAGCTGGCCGCCGAGCTTTCGGCGCAGACCGGCAGGCAGATCCCCTATGACGACCTGTCGCAGGCCGATTACGCCGCCGCGCTGGCGGGCGCCGGCCTGCCCGAGGAACTGGCCGCGGCGATCGCCAGCTGGGACGTCGGCGCGAGCCAAGGCGCGCTGTTCGACGACGGCCGCGCCCTGTCGCGACTGATCGGGCGCCCGACCGCGACGCTGGCCGAGGTGGTGCGCGCCGCGCTCTAGAAGGGCACGTCGTCCGGCCCGCCGGCCTGCGAGGCGGGCTGGACATAGCCCGCCTTCACCGTCTTGAAGCCGGTGGGGAACCGGATGGTCAGCGTGTCCTCGGCAATGCCCATGATGGTGCCGTTGCCGAATTTCTGGTGAAACACCCGGTCGCCGACCGCGAAGCGCGCCGCCGGCTCGGCGTCGATCACCACCGGCGTGCGGTGCACGGGCTGCGCACGCTGGGCCGCGCGTTCCTGCATGCGCTTCCAGCCCGGCGAGTTGTAGACATCGGCCCGTGCCGCGCGCTCGTGCATCACCGATTGCGCAAAGGGCTGGGCCGCCGCACCGTAGCCACCGCCGTAAAGACCCGGCGGCGTCAGCACCTCGACATGATCCTCGGGCAGTTCGTCGATGAAGCGCGAGGGCAGCGACGACTGCCATTGCCCATACATGCGGCGGTTGCCGGCGAAGCTGATCGTCACCAGTTCCTCGCCGCGGGTGATGCCGACATAGGCGAGGCGCCGCTCTTCCTCGAGCCCCTTCATGCCGCTTTCGTCCATGCTGCGCTGGCTGGGAAACAGCCCGTCCTCCCAGCCCGGCAGGAAGACGATGGGATATTCCAGCCCCTTGGCGGCATGCAGCGTCATGATGCTGACCTCCTCGGACTGCTCGCCCTTGTCATTGTCCATGACCAGCGCGACATGTTCCAGGAATCCCTGAAGATTTTCAAATTCTTCCAGGGCCTTCATCAATTCCTTCAGGTTGTCGAGCCGCCCCGGCGCGTCAGGCGACTTGTCGTTCTGCCACATGGCGGTATAGCCGGATTCGTCCAGGATGCGCTCGGCCAGCTCGACATGGTTCACCGAGGCGTCCAGCGCGTCGGCATGCCAGCGGCCCATGGCCTCGGTGAACTGCCGCAGCGCCCCCGCCCCCTTGCCGCCAAGCGCGCCGGTGGCGACGGCCGAGGCCGCGCCCTCCAAGAGCGACAGCCCGCGCTCCCGCGCCTCGCGCTGGATGGTCTGCACCGCCTTGTCGCCCAGGCCGCGCTTGGGCACGTTCACGATGCGCTCGAAAGCCAGGTCATCGGTGGGGCTGACCGCCAGCCGGAAATAGGCCATGGCGTCGCGGATCTCGGCCCGCTCATAGAAGCGCGGCCCGCCGATCACCCGATAGGGCAGGCCGATGGTCATGAAGCGGTCCTCGAAGGCCCGCATCTGGTGGCTGGCCCGCACCAGGATGGCGATGTCGTTCAGGCTGCGCCGGCCGATGCCGGCGCGATGGCCGCCGTGGAAGGCCTCGATCTCCTCGCCGATCCAGCGCGCCTCGGCCTCGCTGTCCCAATGGCCGATCAGGCGCACGCGCTCGCCCTCCTCGGCCTCGGTCCAGAGCGTCTTGCCCAAGCGCCCCTTGTTGGCCGCGATCAGCCCCGAGGCGGCGGCGAGGATATGCGGGGTCGAGCGGTAGTTCTGCTCCAGCCGGATCACCTGGGCGCCGGGGAAATCGCTCTCGAAGCGCAGGATGTTGCCGACCTCGGCGCCGCGCCAGCCATAGATCGACTGGTCGTCGTCGCCCACGCAGCAGATGTTGCGATGCCCGGACGCCAGCAGCCGCAGCCACATGTATTGCGCGACGTTGGTGTCCTGGTATTCGTCCACCAGGATATAGCGGAAGCGGTCCTGCCAGCTCCGCAGCACGTCGGGATGCGCCTGGAACAGGATGACGCAATGCATCAGCAGGTCGCCGAAATCGACCGCGTTCAGTTCCAGCAGCCGGCGCTGATAGGCGGCATAAAGCTTGCCGCCCCAGCCGTCGAAGGCGCGCTCCTCGCCCCTGGGCAGCCTGGCGGGAGTGATGCAGCGGTTCTTCCAGCCGTCGATCAGATGCGCCAGCTGCCGCGCCGGCCAACGCTTTTCGTCGATGTTCTCGGCCTGGATCAGCTGTCTCAGCAGTCGGATCTGGTCGTCGGTGTCGAGGATGGTGAAGCTGGGCTTCAGGTGCAGCTCGCCATCCCCGATCAGCTCCGCGTGGCGGCGCAGGATCTTGACGCTGATCGAATGGAAGGTGCCGAGCCAGGGCATGCCCTCGACCATCTCGCCCAGCAGGCGGCCGATGCGGTCCTTCATCTCGCGCGCGGCCTTGTTGGTGAAGGTCACGGCCAGGATCTGCCCCGGTCGCGCCCGGCCGAGGTTCAGCAGATGCGCGATGCGGGTGGTCAGCGCCCGGGTCTTGCCGGTGCCGGCGCCCGCGAGCAGCAGCACCGGCCCGTCCAGCGCCTCAACCGCGTCGCGCTGCGCCGGGTTCAGCCCGTCCAGATAGGGCGCCGGCCGCGCGCCCATGGCACGCTGGGAAAGCGGCACCGGGGCGGCTGCGGCCTCGAAAGCGTCCGAGTCGTCGAAATTGCTCATGCCCGCACCATAGCCCTGCAGCCGCGCTCGGGAAAGCCCGTCGTTCTTATTTCGTTCACAGGTCGCCTACCGCGGCGGCGAGTCCCCAGAAAACCAGAAGGGCCAGGGCGAGAAAAACCGCACCCACCGCGTAAAGCCGGATGCGTTCGCGGCGGTTGCGCGGGTGGTGCCAATCCAGAAACCCCTGGCCGTCGAACAGCGGATTGGCGTGCAGCATCCCGAACGCCAGCAGGCCGGACGCCCGCCCCTCGGCCAGCCGTCTTGCGCGCCATTCAGGGTAGCGATGGCCCAGACAAAGCCAGATCGCCGCCAGCCGAGCCGTCAGGAAACAGACCATTCCACTGGACAACCACAGCATTACGCCCTGAGGCCGGCGAAGATCGCGGGGTCCAGGCTGGCATGGGCGAAGGTCTCACCCTGGGTCAGCACCGAGACCGCGTCATGCGAATGCAGCGATTCCTGGTGGCTGGCGACGACGCGGAAATCGCCGATGCGCGGCTCGGCCATCAGCTCGGCGGCAAAGGCGCGCACCGCGTCTTCAACGAAGATCGGATTGGCAGCGTTCAGCTCGGCGAAAGCCTGCTCGTCCTCGCGCTTGACCATGACCTGGGTTTCGGTGGCGACGGCGCGGCGGCACAGCGCCACCATGTCCTCGAACCACAGCGTATCGCCCTGCATCACCATCGAGATCCGGGCGATGCTGCGCTGCGAATGCGGCGTGGCCAGCTGGCCGCGCATCTGCCGGGCATGTTCGCTGAGTTCCAGCGAGCAGGGGCAGGTCGAGGAATAGACATAGTCGAAATGCATGATCCGCAGCCGCTGCCCGGCCTTTTCGACCAACTCCAGCGCGATGTCGTAATATTGCCAGCCGCTGAGCCCGGAACGCAGCGATTCGACCCGCATCGGATAGCTCAGCCGCATCTGGATGCGGGCGTCGATGCTGTCGAGATCGGATTTGTAATCCTCCAGCGCCGCCTCGAGCACGCCCATCGAGAACTGCTTTTCCGCATGGGCGTAGAACGAGCGCATGATGCGGCTCATGTTGATGCCCTTGCGGTCGGCCTCCAGGCTGACGGTGCCGGTGACCGAGGTCTCCAGCGTGATCTCGCCGCCGTGATCGGCCGAATCGGCGCGGGTCTGGTAGCGGATCGGCAGGCGGAAATTCGAGATGCCGACATGCTGGATCGGGGCGCGGGCGCCGACGATCAGGCTGGCCGGGCCGTTCTGCAGGTCCGGCAGGCTGGCCTTGTAGCTGTCATCCACCCGGAAATCGGCCGGATATTCGCGATTGAGCGCCGGATAGGCGCGGTCGGTGGCAACGGGGCGGGCCTCGGTCATGGTCGTCCTCGCTTGGCGGTCGGCAACAATCTGGGGACTCGTGACCGGAAAGGAAAGAGGCACCCGGCAAGTTCGGGTGCCGATGGGCCGCGTCAGGCCAGCGACTGGCGGATGTCCGCGATCAGGTCGCCCGCATCCTCGAGCCCGATGGACAGGCGCAAGAGGCCGGGAGTGATGCCCAGCTCCGCCCGCACCTCCTCGGACAGGCGCTGGTGGGTGGTGGTCGCCGGATGGGTGACGATGGATTTCGCATCGCCCAGGTTGTTCGAGATCAGGAAGACCCGCAGCCGGTTCATCGCCGCGAAGGCCGCCTCCTTGCTGCCCAGGTCGATGGCGACCATGGTGCCGCCCGCGCCCATCTGCCGCTGCACCAGGTCGTGCTGCGGATGCTCGGCCAGGCCGGGATAGATGACGCGGGCGATGCCGGGCTGGCCCTGCAGCGCGGCGGCAAGGCGCAGGGCGCTTTCCGTCTGGGCGCGCACCCGCAGTTCCATCGTCGCCAGCCCGTTCAGCATCAGCCAGGCGTTGAAGGGGCTGATCGCGCCGCCGGTATGTTTCAGATAGGGCTCGGCCACCTCGCGCACGAACTGGCGCGTGCCGCAGATCACCCCGCCCAGGCAGCGGCCCGAGCCGTCGATATGCTTAGTCGCGGAATAGACCACCACGTCGGCGCCCTGTTCGACGGCGCGGGAATAGACCGGGGTGGCGAAGACATTGTCCACCACCACCAGCGCCCCGACCGCATGGGCCAGCTCGGCCACGCCGGCGATGTCCACCACCTCCAGCGTCGGGTTCGACACCGACTCGAAGAACACCGCCTTCGTGCCGGGCCGGATCGCGGCGCGCCATTGCCCAAGCTCGGTGCCGTCCACATAGGAGACCTCGACCCCGAAACGGGCCAGAACGTCCAGCACATAGAGGCAGGAGCCGAACAGCGCCCGCGACGAGACGATGTGATCGCCCGGCTTCAGGAAGCACATCAGCGCACCGTTGACCGCCGCCATGCCGCTGGCGGTGGCGAAGGCGTCCTCGGTGCCTTCCAGGTTGGCGATGCGGTCCTCGAACATGCGCGAGGTCGGGTTGCCGTAGCGGGCATAGATGAACTCGTCCGGGCCGGACCGGATGAAGCGGGACTCGGCCTGCTCGGCGCTGTCATAGGAGAAGCCCTGGGTCATGAACAGCGCCTCGGCCATCTCGCCATACTGGCTGCGGCGGATGCCGTGATGGACGGCGCGGGTGCGCGGATGCAGAGGCTGGTTCGCTTCCGGGGCCTTCGACTCCTGGGACATGGGCTCGCTCCTGTGATCAGAAGGCCCGGTTACTCCCGCCCGGGCAGCCGTGCAAGGGTGCAGCGGGGGCTATTCGCCGTCGCGAGGCTGGGCGTGGCGCTCGAACAGGCGGGCATTGGCGACGAAGAACACCACCATGATCGCCGGCAGGCCGAAGGTCTTGAAATTCACCCAGGCGGTTTCGGACAGCAGCCGCCAGACCGCCTCGTTCGCGGCGGCCAGGGCCAGGAACAGCGCCAGCATGCGCAGGGTCAGGATGCGCCAGCCCTCGGCGCTCATCGGCAGGGCCTCGGACATGACCAGCTGCAGCCAGTTGCGGCGCAGCGCCAGGCTGAGCCCCAGCAGGCCCGCGAAGATCAGGTAGATGATCGTCGGCTTCATCTTGAAGAATTTCGGGTCGTTCAACCAGACCGACAGCCCGCCGAACACCACCACCAGCACCAGCGTGGCAATCTGCATGGGCGACAGCCGGCCGGTCAGCCGCCACAGCGCCAGCGTGGTCAGCACCAGCGCCGGGATAAAGACCAGCGTCGCCAGGATGAAGCCGGAATAGTCCCGCCCCGCCAGCGTCACCGCATGGTCGCGAAAGCGCGAGAAGACCAGGAAGAACAGGATCAGCGGGCCGAATTCCAGCGCGGCCTTGAGCCAGGGGTTGATCTTGCGGGCTTCGGTCAAGGCGGGTTCCTCTCATGCCGGGATGGCGCGGTTTTGCCCCGGGGGCGGGCGCGACGCAAGCCGCGCGTCAGTCCAGCCGGATCGCCGCCAGGATCGGCCCGCTGGCCGAGCGCGGATCGCCTTCGCCCAGCTCCTGCGCCAGGATGGCGTGGCGGGTGTCGGCGGGGAAGGCATCGCCGCTGCGCGGACCCGGTTTCACCGTCAGGCGCAGAGGCGTCCGGCCGTCCCATTCCGCGATGCGCTCGGCCGCCAGCACCACGTTGCGATAGTCCAGCGCCATGCCGCGATTTTCGCCGGCCTTGATCTCGACCCGGCGGGCGGGCGCATAGCGCACCAGGATGATCGCCACCCGGTCGCGGATGGCGCCGCGCGGCGTCAGCTCGATGCGATAGCCGCCCTCGCCCCGGCGGCTGGAGGAGACCAGCACCATGGGCGGGCGGGCCATCTGCGCCTGCAGCAGCCCCATCAGCTCGGCCGGGCGCAGGGCGATCAGCGTGTCGGTGCCGCCCACGACCATCTGCGGGGTATAGATGGCGCGCTCGCCCGACTGATGGGCATAGGCCTGCTGGCGGCGGGTGAATTCGGGGCGGGCGAACTCGTCGGCCCAGCCGAGATAGTCCCAGTAATCGACATGCCAGGACAGGGCCAGCACGTCCTCGCGCTCGGCCAGGTCGGCCAGCATCTCGTCGGCCGGCGGGCAGGAGGAGCAGCCCTGCGAGGTGAACAGCTCGACCACCACCGGCGGGTGGTCGATGGGGCCGAACATCCGCCGCGCCTGCACCTCGGCAAAGGAGACCATGCCCGACGCGGCGAAATCGCCGACCTGCATGCCCGGGGGCAGCAGGTCGGCGGGCATGCCGGGCAGGCCCTCGGGCGCCTCGATCAGCCCGATCACCCCGTCATCCGCGGGCTCGGATCCGGCGCCGGCGGGCGGGACGGGAACGGCGGGGACGGCAAAGGGATCTGCGGTGGGGACGGCGAATGGATCCGCGCCGGGATCGGCAAGGGAATCGCCGGAGGGATCGGTGATCGCCGGCTCGCCGGTCGGAGCATCCGGGGCGTCCGGCCCGGTCCCGTCCGGCCCACCCTGCCTGATCCCACCCGTTGCGGGGCCGATCCCCGCCGCGGGATCCGCATGCGGGTCGGCGGAAAATCCGGAAAGGCCGGGGCCGTCAGAACCGCCGGGACCACCTGCCCCACCCGGCCCGGCGCCCTGCGCCAGCAGCGGGCCGGCCGCCCCGATCACCATGATCCAGGCCGCGCAGGCCATGCCCAGAAGCCGGGCCTGCCGCCGCCCCTGCCGTCCCGATCGCCCCCGAGATGTCGTCTTGTCGCGCGTCAACGCCATGTTCCGTGCATTCCCGGCCCTTCCGATCCGCCTCAGCTAACCCGCCGGCCCGGGGAACGACAAATCAATGCTTTGTTAGCTCGGCGTTCCCGCAGCGTGACCGTGATGGAAAACCCACATCTTGCAGATGCAGCGGAAAATTGGCATACAATTGCATACAAAGCCTGCCCCGCCCCTTGAACCCCATCCGGAAAAGGGGCAAATGGCAGGCAGCACCGCCATTCAGCCACCTTTTCAAGAATAGGGAGCCGAGTCATGCCCATCGAAACCGGAACCGACACCGCAAGGACGCGCCGCCAGCTCGAGGTGGGCGGCTCGACCTATGCCTATTACTCGATCGACGCCGCGACGGAAGCGGGCCTGGGCGATTTCTCGAAGCTGCCGGCTTCGCTGAAGGTCGTGCTCGAGAACCTGCTGCGCTTCGAGGATGGCGGCCGCACGGTCAGCGTGGATGACATCAAGGCCTTTGCCGAATGGGCGGAAAAGGGCGGCCAGAACCCGCGCGAGATCGCCTATCGCCCTGCCCGGGTGCTGATGCAGGACTTCACCGGCGTTCCGGCGGTGGTGGACCTGGCGGCGATGCGCGACGGCATCAAGGCGCTTGGCGGCGACCCGCAGAAGATCAACCCGCTGAACCCGGTGGACCTGGTCATCGACCATTCGGTGATGATCGACGAATTCGGCACCCCCCGCGCCTTCCAGCGCAACGTCGAGCTGGAATACGAGCGCAACCTGGAACGCTATACCTTCCTGAAATGGGGGCAGAACGCCTTCAACAACTTCCGCGTCGTGCCTCCGGGGACGGGCATCTGCCACCAGGTGAACCTGGAATACCTCGCCCAGACCGTCTGGACCGATACCGACCAGAAGGGCGAGACCGTCGCCTATCCCGACACGCTGGTCGGCACCGACAGCCATACCACCATGGTCAACGGCCTGGCGGTCCTGGGCTGGGGCGTCGGCGGCATCGAGGCCGAGGCGGCGATGCTGGGCCAGCCCATTTCCATGCTGATCCCCGAGGTGGTCGGCTTCAAGATCACCGGCGCGCTGCGCGAGGGCGTGACCGCCACCGACCTGGTGCTGAAGGTCGTGCAGATGCTGCGCAAGCACGGCGTGGTCGGCAAGTTCGTCGAGTTCTACGGCGACGGCCTTGACCACATGCCGCTGGCCGACCGCGCCACCATCGCCAACATGGCCCCCGAATACGGCGCCACCTGCGGCTTCTTCCCGATCGACAACGAGACCCTGCGCTATCTGCGCCAGACCGGCCGCGACGAAGCCCGCATCGCCCTGGTCGAGGCCTATGCCAAGGAAAACGGCTTCTGGCGCGGCGCCAATTACGCGCCGGTCTACAGCTCGACGCTGGAGCTGGACCAGGGCGATGTCGTCCCGGCGATCTCGGGCCCCAAGCGGCCGCAGGACCATGTCGCGCTGACCGACTCGGCCTTCGAGTTCCGCAAGTATATCTGCGGCACCCGCAAGCTGCCCGAGCCCACCGTCGCGGCCGAGAAGCGCTGGAACGGCGAAGGCGGCGCCCCCGCCCCCAGCGACCTGCCCGGCCATCACGAGGGCTACAAGTCCGGCCCGGTCGAGGGCCAGGACTACCAGTTGCACGACGGCTCGGTGGTGATCGCTGCGATCACCTCCTGCACCAACACCTCGAACCCCTATGTGCTGATGGCCGCGGGCCTTGTCGCCCGCAAGGCCCGCGCGCTTGGGCTGACCCGCAAGCCCTGGGTCAAGACCTCGCTGGCCCCCGGCTCGCAGGTGGTGGCGGAATATCTGGAAGCGGCGAACCTGCAGGACGACCTGGACGCGCTCGGCTTCAACCTGGTCGGCTTCGGCTGCACCACCTGCATCGGCAACTCGGGGCCGCTGCAGCCGGAAATCTCGAAGTCGATCAACGAGAACGACCTGGTGGCGGTCTCGGTCCTCTCCGGCAACCGCAACTTCGAGGGCCGCATCTCGCCCGACGTGCGGGCGAACTACCTGGCCTCGCCGCCGCTGGTCGTGGCCTATGCCATCGCCGGGGACATGAACATCGACCTGACCACCGAGCCCCTGGGCCATGGCAAGGACGGCCAGCCGGTGTTCCTCAAGGACATCTGGCCCACCTCGAAGGAAGTGGCGGAACTGGTCGAGACCGTCGTCACCCGCGAGATGTTCCAGGAGAAATACGCCGACGTGTTCAAGGGCGACGAGCGCTGGCAGGCGGTCGAGGTCACCGACAGCGAGACCTATGACTGGCCGCCGACCTCGACCTATATCCAGAACCCGCCCTATTTCCAGGGCATGTCCAGGGAAAAGGGCACGATCCACAACATCCACGGCGCCCGGATCCTGGCGCTGCTGGGCGACATGATCACCACCGACCACATCTCGCCGGCCGGCTCGTTCAAGCCGACCACGCCCGCGGGCAAATACCTGACCGAGCGCCAGGTCGCACCCAAGGACTTCAACAGCTACGGCTCGCGCCGCGGCAACCACGAGGTGATGATGCGCGGCACCTTCGCCAATATCCGCATCAAGAACGAGATGCTGGACGGCGTCGAGGGCGGCTACACCAAGGGCCCGGATGGCGGCGAGACCTCGATCTACGACGCCGCCATGGCCTACAAGGCGGCCGGCATCCCGCTGGTCGTGGTGGGCGGCATCGAATACGGCGCCGGCTCGTCGCGCGACTGGGCAGCAAAGGGCACCAACCTCTTGGGCGTCAAGGCGGTCATCGCCGAGAGCTTCGAGCGCATCCACCGCTCGAACCTGGTCGGCATGGGCGTGATCCCCTTCGAGTTCACCGGCGGCGACAACCGCAAGTCGCTGGGGCTCAAGGGCGACGAGGTGATCTCGATCGACGGTCTGGAAGGCGATTTCAAGCCGCTGTCGCTGGTGCCCTGCACCATCCGCTATGCCGACGGCACCGAGAAGGTGATCCAGCTCAAGGCCCGCGTCGATACCGAGGTGGAGATCGAATATCTCGAGAATGGCGGCGTGCTGCATTACGTGCTGCGCAACCTGGCCCGGGCCTGATCTGCATTCCCGGCGAACGCACAACGGGCCGTCCCTTCGGGGGCGGCCTTTTCGCTTCCCGCGCGGCTGCATGGGTATTTGGGGAACGAAGAAACCGGCACGCCGCAAGGCGGCGGCATGCGGGTTTGGGAAAGGCTGAACGGGGCTGAGGGCCGCGCCTATTCCTCGGCGCAATACCACATGGTGCCGCCCACCGCGGCCGAGCCGATCACCATCGAGCCGACCGCCACCGGAGAGGCCGCCATGCCCATGGCTGCCGCCCCCGCCGCCTCGAGCGTGCCGACCATCTGGCCCGAGCCCGCCGCCAGGATCGTGGCACCGGGCCGCTGCGTCACCGCCTCGTAGCCGGCCACCGCCAGCGCATTGGCGCTGCGGAAGGTCGCCTGCCGCGCCGCGTTCACCCTTTCGCAGAAGGTCTTGCGGCATAGCGCATTGCCCTTGCGCGGACCCTTCCGCGCGCCGATATAGGTGTCGTTCTGCTGGTCCCAGAGCAGGCAATAGCTGCCGTCGTCGGCCATGGCGTTGCGCCGCAGGATCTCGCGCAGGGTGACATAGCCGGGGCACGAGATCCGCCCCCAGCCCGAAAAGTTCTTTTCGAGCCGCCCGACATTCTCGCGGAATTCGGCATCGCGGACATAGTTGATCGCGGTCTTCTCGCCCGCGATCGAGGTCTCGCAGGTCCAGAGCCGCTCCTCCTTCGCAGGCTTCTCCTGTGCCGCTGCCGGCAGCGCCAGCACCGCCATCAAAACCGCCACAAGCCGCATCGCATCCTCCGAGATCTGTCCGCGCCGCCCCTCATTCCAGACCGCGGGCCGGTGCTGCAATCCACAGGATCGTTACCGACCCGGTTGTGGCCCTGGGGGCACGGCCCGCGCCTTCTTTGCTCCCCAAATACCCAAGCGACAGCGCCGAAAAGCGAAAAGGCCGCCCCCGAAGGGACGGCCCTGCAACTCGTCTGATCCGAAACGATCAGTTCTTCGCGTAGAATTCGACGACCAGATTCGGCTCCATCTGCACGGCATAGGGCACGTCGCCCAGGGCCGGGGTGCGCACGAAGGTCGCGGTCATCTTGTTGTGGTCCACTTCCAGGTAGTCCGGCACGTCACGTTCGGCCAGGCCGACCGATTCCAGCACGATGGCCAGCTGACGCGACCGCTCGCGGATCGAGACGACATCGCCCTCTTTCACGCGATAGGAGGCGATGTTCACGCGCTTGCCGTTCACCTCGACATGGCCGTGGTTCACGAACTGGCGGGCAGCGAAGATGGTCGGCACGAACTTGGCGCGATAGATCACCGCGTCCAGGCGACGCTCCAGCAGGCCGATCAGGTTCTCGCCGGTATCGCCCTTGACGCGCTCGGCCTCGGCATAGATGCGGCGGAACTGCTTCTCGGTCAGGTCGCCATAGTAGCCCTTCAGCTTCTGCTTGGCGCGCAGCTGGGTGCCGAAATCCGACAGCTTGCCCTTGCGGCGCTGGCCATGCTGGCCCGGGCCGTATTCGCGGCGGTTGAGCGGCGACTTGGCGCGGCCCCAGATGTTCTCGCCCATGCGGCGGTCGATCTTGTACTTGGCAGCGGTGCGTTTGGTCATCGCTGATCTCCTTCTTTATGTTATGTTCTCGAAGGGCGTTGTCCTTTGGCATATTGCCCGACAGGATTCCCCTTGCGGGGTCCACCAACACCAATGAAGCGGCGCTTATAGCCGCCCCGCGCCCGGTGTCAAGCACCCCTTGAGCGGCGGCCCCGTTGCTCCTAAATGAGAGACAGCGAACAGAAAAGGCCCGAGATGTTTTCGATCCCCGGCAAATCCCCCGTGACCATCACCCAGGCGGCCGAGCGGCAGATCGCCCGGCTGATGGCCCAGAAATCCGCCAGCGGGCTGCGCATCGGCCTGAAGAAGGGCGGCTGCGCCGGCATGGAATACACCATGGAACTGGCCGAGGCCGCCGCCCCCGGCGACGAGGTGGTCGAACAGGGCGCGGCGCGGGTGCTGATCGCCCCCACCGCGCAGATGTTCCTGTTCGGGACCGAGATCGACTATGAAAGCGGACTGCTGGAATCCGGCTTCAGGTTCCGCAACCCCAATGTCACCGACAGCTGCGGTTGCGGCGAATCGGTCAGTTTCGCGCCGCTGGAAGGCGCACGCGCCAAAGCCTGAGGGTTTTTCCGGCGCGTTAGCGCCCCCATCGCCCGCCGCGTCTTGATCGCACCGGATCCCCGGCCTAATCCCCTGCCAGACCATGACAAGCATGACTTAGGGAGAGAGGCTGATGGCCCCGCGCAAATTCGCCGCCGGCAACTGGAAGATGAACGGAACCCTGGCCTCGCTGGCCGAGATCGACCGGCTGCTGGCCGACCACCCGGCGCCCGGCTGCGAGGTGCTGATCTGCCCGCCCGCGACGCTGATCCAGGCCGTGGCGGCCAGGGGCATCGCCACCGGCGGCCAGGATTGCCATGCGAAAGCCTCGGGCGCGCATACCGGCGACATCGCCGCCCAGCAGCTCAAGGACGTGGGCGCGAGCCATGTCATCCTCGGCCATTCCGAGCGCCGCACCGACCATGCCGAGACCGACGCCCAGGTCGCCGGCAAATCCGTCGCCGCGCATGAGGCCGGCCTCGTCGCGGTGATCTGCGTCGGCGAGACCGAGGCGCAGCGCGATGCCGGCGAGACCCTCGCGGTGATCTCGGCCCAGCTTTCCGGCTCGGTCCCGGATTGCGCCACGGCCGCGAACACGGTGATCGCCTATGAACCGGTCTGGGCCATCGGCACCGGCCGCACGCCGACCAGCGGCCAGATCGCCGAGGTCCACGCCCTGATGCGCGAGCGCCTGTCGGCGCGCTTCGCCGACGGCGCCGATTTCGCCCTGCTCTATGGCGGCTCGGTCAAGCCCGGCAATGCGGCCGAGATCTTCGCCATCCCGCATGTGAACGGCGCACTGGTCGGCGGCGCCAGCCTGAAGGCCAGCGACTTCGGACCGATCATCGCCGCGCTTTCCGCAGCGTAACGGACCGGAAGGGAACGCCATTCCATCCGAACCCTCCGGTTTGGAATGGCATTGCCGTTTTGCGACCCGCCTGCCCCTTGCCAAGCCCGGCCCGCCGGGCATAGGTCTCGCCTGACATTCAAGGCAGGGGCAATGACAGGGCCGGCAATCTCATTCCAGGGCGTGACCCGCCGCTATCCGCAAAAGGGCGGCGGCGACGTGGTGGCGCTGCACGACATCTGGCTGGACGTGCCGCAGGGCGCGATCACCGGCATCATCGGCCGTTCGGGCGCCGGCAAGTCGACGCTCTTGCGCATGGTGAACGGGCTGGAGCGCCCCAGCGCCGGCAAGGTGATCGTGAACGACCACGACGTCGGCGCCGCCTCGGATGCCGGCCTGCGCCGCATCCGGCGCGAGGTCGGGATGATCTTCCAGCATTTCAACCTGCTGGCCAGCCGCACCGTGGCGGAAAACATCGCCCTGCCGCTGGAGATCGCCGGCGAGGACCGCGCCCGGATCGCCCCCCGCGTCGCCGAGCTGATCGAGCGCGTCGGCCTGACCGCCCAGGCCGGCCGCTACCCGGCAGAGCTCTCGGGCGGGCAGAAGCAGCGCGTCGGCATCGCCCGGGCGCTCGCCACCGGCCCGCGGGTGCTCTTGTCGGACGAGGCGACCTCGGCGCTCGACCCCGACACCACGCGGCAGGTGCTGGACCTGCTGCAGGCCATCAACCGCGACCTCGGCCTGACCATCCTGCTCATCACCCATGAGATGGCGGTGGTGCGCGACATCTGTTCCCATGTCGCGGTGATCGAGGCCGGCCGCATCGTCGAGACGGGCGAGACCTATGCGGTGTTCTCGAAACCCGCCCATGCCACCACGCGCTCGTTCCTGACCGGGGTGACCGGCGTCGCGGTGCCGCAATTCGTCGCCCATCGCATGCAGGAGACACCGCAGAGCCCCGAGGCCGAAGCGGTGCTGCAGATCACCTTCATCGGCAGTCACGCCACCGACCCGATGCTGGCGCGGCTGACCGCCGAGCGCGGCGTCAGCGTGAACATCCTGGCCGGCGCCATCGAGGAGATCGGGACCAGGCCCTTCGGCAGCCTGATCGTCGCCCTGCCCGCCCAGCGGCTCGAGGAAGCGCGCCGCTTCCTGGAAGAACACGGGCTTCTGACCGAGGTGCTTGGCCATGTCGGCTAACCTGATCCCGATCCTGTGGCAGGCGACGCTGCAGACGCTCTACATGGTCGCCACGTCCACGCTGCTCGGCACGCTGATCGGCGGGCCGCTGGGCGTGTTCCTCGCCACCTCGCGCCGGGGCGAGCTGCTCTCGGCGCCCTGGCTGAACACCGTGCTGGGGCTGATCGTGAACGCGGCGCGCTCGACGCCCTTCATCATCCTGGTGGTGGCGATCATCCCCTTCACGCGGCTGATCGCCGGCACCTCGATCGGCACTACCGCCGCCATCGTGCCGCTGACCATCGCGGCCGCCCCCTTCATCGCCCGCCTGATCGAGACCGCGATCCGCGAGGTCGATGCCGGCCTGATCGAGGCCGCCCGGGCCATGGGCGCCACGCCCGGCCAGATCGTGCGCAAGGTGCTGATCCCCGAGGCCATGCCCGGCATCATCCTGGGCCTGACGCTCGCCGTGGTCAGCCTGATCGGCTATTCGGCCATGGTCGGCGCGGTGGGCGGCGAGGGCCTGGGCGATCTCGGCATCCGCTACGGCTACCAGCGCTTCATGCCCGAGGTGATGCTGGCCGTCGTGGTGATCCTGATCGTGCTGGTGCAACTGGTGCAATCGGCCGGCGAATGGATCGCCGCCCGTTTCGACAAGCGCGCGCCCCGCAACCGGGGCCGATAACCTGAAAGGACATCCCATGCGCAAATTCAGCCTTGCTGCCCTGACCTCGGCGCTCGCCCTCTCCGCGACCCTGGCCGCGGCCGAGGAAATCAAGGTCGGCGTCTCGCCCGGCGAGCATGGCGAGATCATGGAAGAGGTCGCCAGGGTGGCCGAGGCCAAGGGCCTGACCATCGACATCGTCGAATTCACCGATTACGTGGTGCCGAACCAGGCGCTGGCCGATGGCGACCTGCAGGCCAACAGCTTCCAGCACCAGCCCTATCTGGACAACCAGATCAAGGATCGCGGCTTCGAGCTGGTCAGCATCGCCAAGACCATCACCACGCCGATGGGCGTCTATTCGGAAAAGCTGAAATCGCTGGACGAGCTGCCCGAGGGCGCCCAGGTCGCGATCCCCAACGACCCGACCAATGGCGGCCGCGCGCTGCTGCTCTTGCAGGACAAGGGCGTGATCACGCTGGCCGACGGCACCGGCCTGACCCCCTCGCCGCTGGACGTGACCGGCAACCCGAAGAACCTGAAGTTCCTGGAACTCGACGCCGCGCAGCTGCCGCGCGCGCTGGCCGATGCCGACATCGCCGTGATCAACACCAATTACGCGCTGGATGCCGGCCTCAACCCGAACGAGGACGCCATCGCCATGGAAAAAGCCGACAGCCCCTATGCCAACATCATCGTGGTGCGCAAGGGCGACGAGGACGCGCCCTGGGCCAAGCAACTGGTCGAGGCCTATCACGACCCGGCGGTGAAGCAGTTCATCGAGGAGAAATACCAGGGCGCCGTCATCCCGGCCTGGTGATCTTCACTGTTTTCCAAATACTCCGGGGGAGTCGCGGCACGCGACGGGGGCAGAGCCCCCACCCCGCGCCACAAGAAAAGCGCCCCGCCACATTGGCGGGGCGTTTCCTCATTCCGGCCTCATGCTGCCGCTGCGGCGCAGCCGGTCATGCCAGGACAGCGCCTCCTCGATCAGATGCGGCGTATGGCCGCCGCGCGCCAGCGCCCGCGCGTGGTAATCCGCCAGCGCATCGCGCCATTCCGGGGCCACGCAGTTCTGCAGCACCACCCGCGCCCGCTCGCGCGGCGCCAGCCCGCGCAGGTCGGCCAGCCCCTGCTCGGTCACCAGGATGTCCACGTCATGCTCGGTATGGTCGACATGGCTGACCATCGGCACCACCGAGGAGATCCGCCCGTCCTTGGCCATGGATTTCGTGACGAAAACCGACAGATAGGCGTTCCGCGCGAAATCGCCCGAGCCGCCGATGCCGTTCATCATCTGCGTGCCCATGACATGGGTCGAGTTCACGTTGCCGTAAAGGTCGAATTCCAGCGCCGTGTTGATGCAGATCAGCCCCAGCCGCCGCACCACCTCGGGATGGTTGGAAATCTCCTGCGGACGCAGCACCAGCCGCGGCTTGAACTCGTGGAACCGCGCCATCACGTCGCGGTATTTCGGCGCCGAGAGCGTAATCGAGGAACCCGAGGCAAAGACCATCTTGCCGGCATCCATCAGGTCGAAGGTCGAATCCTGCAGGACTTCCGAATACATGGTCAGGTCGTGGAACGGGCTGTCGATGAAGCCGTGCAGCACCGCGTTGGCGATGGTGCCGATGCCGGCCTGCAGCGGGTGCAGGTGGCTCGGCAGCCGGGAATGCGCCACCTCGTGCTTCAGGAATTCGGTCAGGTGGCCGGCGATGGCCCGGGTCTCGGCATCCGGGTCCAACACGGTCGAGGACGAGTCGAGCTTGGTCGAGACGACGATGGCCGCGATGCGCTCGGGCGGCACCGGGATGAAGGGAAAGCCCACCCGACTTTCCGGCGTCACCACCGGGATCGGCGTGCGGGTGGGGCGATAGGTGGGGATATAGATATCGTGCAGCCCCTCCAGCGCCTCGGGCTGGCTCAGGTTGATCTCGACGATCACCTTTTCCGCCAGCAGCGCGAAGCTGGCCGAATTGCCGACCGAGGTGGTGGGGACGATGCCGCCGGTCTCGGTGATCGCCACCGCCTCAACGATGGCGATATCCACCGGCGGCAGCTGGCAGGTGCGCAGCTGCTCGACCGTCTCGGAAAGGTGCTGGTCGATATACATCACCTCGCCGGCATTGATGGCGCGGCGCAGCGCCGGATCGGACATGAAGGGGATGCGGCGCGACAGCACCTGCGCCTCGGCCAGCGTCTTGTCGAGATCGTTGCCCAGCGACGCCCCGGTCATCAGCGTCACCTTCAGCGGCTGGCGCTTCGCGCGTTCGGCCAGCGCCAGCGGCACCGCCTTGGCCTCGCCCGCGCGGGTAAAGCCCGACATGCCCAGCACCATGCCGTCGCGGATCAGGCTTGCCGCCTCTTCGGCGCTGACCACGCGCTCGCGCAGAGCCTTGTGGCGAATGCGGTGAAGGTGATCCTCGGTCATGGCAGCCTCCCTGAACTGGGCGGGATGATTAGAGCCATCGCGCAAGGCTGACAAATCAACCCAGCCATGCACGCAAGGAAAGGCCGGCCCCAAGGCCGGCCGTGGCAAGATCGTTTCGCGCAGGGCTCAGCGGCGCCGGCCCAGCGACCAGGCCCCGTCGCCCAGCAGCGCCAGCGCCACCATGGTCACGGCCCAGAGCACCGGATATTCCCAGCCGCCGCCCGGATTGCTGAAGGTGAAACCCGCGCCGCCATGGCCGAACCAAGCCGCGCCCAGCAGCACGGCGGCCAGCGCCAGCGCGACCTGGCGGGTGAAGATACCGGCGATCAGCGCCAGCCCGCCCAGGATCTCGGCCAGCATGGTCAGCGGGCCCAAGATGCCGGGCAGGCCGATGGACTGGAAATAGCCGGCGGTGCCCGAGGGCGTGAAGACCAGCAGCTTGATCAGCCCGTGGACCAGGAACCAGGTCCCAGTCGAGGCCCGCAGGATGAAGGCGGCGAGGTCGGCATTGCGCTCGGCCAGGGCCGGGGCGCTTTGGTTAAGGTCGGTCATGATGTGTTTCCTTGCAACTGTTCGCGTGTCCGTTGCCCGACAGATAGCCCTTGGCGATTGTCGCGAAAATTGCCATATTCATGGAAATATTGTCGCCGATACGGGGATGGAATGGACAGGATCGACGGCATCCGCGCCTTTGTCGCCGTGGTCGATGCCGGCTCGTTCACCCGGGCAGGCGAGCGGCTGGGGATCTCGAACAAGCTGGTCAGCAAATATGTCGCGGCGTTGGAGGGGCAGCAGGGCGTCACGCTTCTGAACCGCACCACCCGCGCCCTGTCGCTGACCCCCGCGGGCGAGCGTTATCTGGCGGCGGCCCGCCGGGTGCTGGCGGCGGTCGAGGAACTGGACGCGCAGGCCCATGCCGAGGAGGGGGTGCTGACCGGGCGGCTGCGCATCTCGGCCCCGGTGGCCTTCGGCGAGATGTTCGCCACCACCCTGACCCGCGACTTCACCGCCGGCCATCCGGGGATCGAGATCGACCTGAACCTAACCGACCGCTATGTCGATCTGGCGGCCGAGGGTTTCGACCTGGCGCTGCGCATCGGCCAGCTTGCCGATTCCAGCCTGATCGCCCGCCGCATCGGCCAGGCCGAGGCCTGGGCGGTGGCCAGCCCCGCCTATCTGGACAGGCATCCGCGCCCCGCCCGCCCCGAGGAACTGCGCGAGCATGTCAACATCCGCGACAGCAATACCCAGAATCCCGGCCGGGCGATCTTCCTGATCGAGGGCAAGGCGGTCAGCATCCCCCTGCCCGGCCGCATCACCGTGAACAGCGCCCAGGCCGTGCGGCAACTGGTGCTGGAGGGCGAGGGCGTGGCGATGATCCCGAATTTCATCGTCGCCCGCGACGTGGCCGAGGGCCGGCTGCAGCGGCTTCTGCCGGATTTCCAGCGGCCGCAGCTGGACATCCAGGCGCTCTATCTGCCGCAGCCCTTCATGCCGCCGCGGCTTTCGGCCTATCTGGACCACCTTCGGGCGCGGCTTACGCCGCTGCTGAAAGCACCGCGCCCGGATTCATGATGCCCAGCGGGTCCAGCGTGGCCTTGATCGCCCGCATGGCCGCCAGCCGCGCCGGATCACCCCAGCGTTCCAGGTCGCCGGTCTTCAGCCGCCCCACCCCGTGCTCGGCCGAGAAGGAGCCGCCGCGATCCACCACCATCTGGTGCACCAGTTGCGACAGCGCCTTGCGCCGGTCGTCGTAATCCGCGCGCTTGCGGCCCGGGGCCGGGAACAGGTTGTAATGCAGGTTGCCGTCGCCCAGATGGCCGAAGCAGTTGATGCGCAGCCCCTCGCCCGCCAAGGCCGCGCCGGCGTCGCGGATGAAGCCGGCGATTTCCGACAGCGGCAGGCTGATGTCATGGCTGGCGACGGCGCCGATGCGGCGGTTCGCCTCGGGGATATGTTCGCGCAAGTGCCAGAAACCGGCGGCCTGCGCCCCCGATTGCGCAATCACGCCGTCGATGACCAGGTCGCGCTCCATGGCGTCGATCAGCAGCCCCTCCAGCGCGGATTCGGGGGCCAGCTCCTCGGGCAGGCCAACCTCGACCAGCACCGACCATTCGGCGCCGGGCAGCGGCTGGCGGATCTCGGGCAGCACCTCGGCCAGAAAGGCCAGCCCCTGCCCGCCGATCAACTCGAAGGCGGTGACGCCGCCGGCCATGCGCCCCTCGGCCAGCGACAGCAGCGTCAGCGCCGCCTCGGGCGAGGGCACCTGCAGCATGGCGGTGCCGATCCCTGGCGGCGGCACCACCAGCTTGAGGCTGGCGGCGGTGACGATGCCCAGCGTGCCCTCGGCGCCGATCAGCAGGTCGCGGATGTCGTAGCCGGTATTGTCCTTGCGCAGCCGCTTCAGGTCGTGGACGACCGAGCCGTCAGGCAGCACCGCCTCGATCCCCAGGCACAGCGCCCGCGCCGTGCCATAGCGCAGCGCGGTGACACCGCCGGCATTGGTCGCAAGGCAGCCGCCGATGGCCGCGGTGCCCTGGCTGGCCAGCGACAGCGGGAACAGCCGCCCCGCCGCCTCGGCCGCGTCACGCACGGCCTGCAGGGTCATGCCGGCCTCGGCCACCAGCACGTTCTCTTCGGGCCAGATGCCGCGCAGCGCGGTCATCCGCTCCAGCGACAGGATCAGCGGCGCCGGGCCGTCCGGCATTACCTGACCGGCGACCAGGCCGGTGCCACCGCCGCGCGGCACGATGCCGACGCGGGCCGCGGCGCAGGCGCGGACCACGGCGGCGACCTCATCCGTGCTGCGCGGCGCGGCGACCAGCCCGGCCCGGCCCAGATAGCGGCCGCGCGGCTCCTCCAGATAGGCGGGCGTCACCTCGCGCAGCACGCCTTCGGGCAGGCGGGCGGACAGCGTTTCATCGGCGGGGTTCAGCATCAGCGCACCTCGGTCTTGCCGCGCCGGTCGTGGCGCAGGTTGGAGTAAAGCACATGGTTGCGCCAGCGCCCGTTGATCTGCAGGTAGCTTTGCGCCACGCCCTCGTATTTGAAGCCCGCCCGTTCCAACACCCCGCGCGAGGGGGTGTTCTCGGGCAGGCAGGCGGCCTCGATGCGGCTCAGGTCCATCTCGGTGAAGGCGTGCTGCACCAGCGCGCCGATGGCTTCGCGCATGTAGCCCTGCCGGGCGAAGGGCTGGCCGATCCAGTAGCCGATGGTCGCCGATTGCGCCGGGCCGCGGCGGATGTTGTCCAGCGTGATCGCCCCCAGCAGCGTGCCGTCGCGGCGGATCAGGAACAAGGGCAGCGCCGTGCCGTTGCGGCTGGCGCGTTGCGCCCAGTAGACCCGGTTGGTGAAGCTGCGCTTCGACAGGTGGTCGGGGGCCCAGACCGGCTCCCACGGGGCCAGGAAGGCGCGGCTTTCGACGCGCAGCGCCACCCAGGGCCCGAAATCCGCATGCACCGGCAGGCGCAGCTCCATCCGCTCGGTTTCCAGACGCGGCGGACGGCGGCGCGAGAACATCAGGCGGCAAGCCTTTCAGCCAGCACCTCGCGCGAGGGCGCGCGCTCGACCGGGCCGTAAAGCGCCAGCGCCGGGCGGGCATCGGCGATCAGCTGTCCGGCATGGGCGCGGATATCGGCGACGGTCACGGCGTCGATGCGCTCGGCCACCTCGGCGGGGTCGGGCACCCGGCCCCAGATCGCCAGCGAGCGCGCCATGCGCTCGGCCTGGCCGGTCGGGCTTTCCAGCCCCATCAGCAGCCCGGCCTTGAGCTGCGCGCGGGCGCGGGCCACCTCGGCCTCGGTCATGTCCTCGGCCGAGCGCTTCAGCTCGTCCACGGTCAGCGTCGCCAGATCGGCGATCTGCTCGCCCGAGGTGCCGGCATAGATCGTCACCATGCCGGTATCGTCGTGGAAGCCGCTTTGCGCGAAGATCGAATAGCACAGCCCCTTTTCCTCGCGCAGCTTCTGGAACAGGCGCGAGGACATGCCGCCCCCCAGCACCGAGGTCCAGATCTGCGCGGCGTAGAAATCCGGCGCCTGATAGCCCGGCCCCTCGAAGGCCAGCGCGAAATGCGCCTGTTCCAGCCCCTTGACGCGGCGCGCCTCGGCGCCCTGCCAGCGGGCGGGCTCGCGCGTGGTCAGCTTGCGGGCCGGCAGGTTGCCGAAGATCGCCTCGACCTGGCGCAGGATGCGGTCATGGTCCACCGCGCCGGCGGCGGCCACGATCATGCGCTCGGGGCCGTAATGCTCGGTGATGAAGCCCGACAGGTCGGCACGGTCGAAGCGGCTGACCCGCTCGGCCGGACCCAGGATGGTGCGGCCCATGGGCTGGTTCGGATAGGCCGCCTCTTGCAGCCAGTCGAAGATCACGTCGTCGGGCGTGTCCAGCGCCTGGCCGATCTCTTGCAGGATCACGCCGCGCTCGACCTCGATCTCGCGCTGGTCGAAAACCGGATTCATCACGATATCCGAGATCACGTCCAGCGCCAGCTCGACATCCCCCGCCAGCACCCGCGCGTAATAGGAGGTCACGTCGCGCGAGGTATAGGCGTTGATATAGCCGCCGACATTCTCGATCGACTCGACGATTTCCAGCGCGCTGCGCCGGGCGGTGCCCTTGAAGGCCATGTGTTCCAGGAAATGGGCAATGCCGTTCTGCTCGGCGCGCTCGTCGCGGCAGCCGGCATTGACCCAGATGCCGATGGCGGCGGAATGCAGGCCGGGCATGTCGCGGCTGACGACGCGCAGGCCGTTGGGAAGGGTGCTGATGCGGATCTGGCTCACACGGTTCTCCGTTCAAGGATCAGCGATTTGATGGCCTCGGCGTCGTTTGCGATCCGGGTGATGCGCTCGTCGCGCTCGAACAGGTCGGCCATATGCGGCGGCAGGGGCGGGCGGATGCCGGTGGCGGCCTCGACCGCATCGGGGAATTTCGCCGGATGCGCGGTGGAAAGCGAGACCATCGGCACGCCCGGCCGCAGATGCTCGCGCGCCACCTTCACGGCGACGGCAGTATGCGGGCAGATCACCTCGCCCGTCTCCTCGCGGATGGTGGCGATCGTCGCCGCGGTTTCCGCCTCGGATGCGCGGCCCGAGACATAGGTCTCGCGCAGCGCCTGCAATGCGCCCTGGCTGATGGCGAAGCCGCCGGATTTCAGTTCCTCCATCAGCGCCGCCACGGCATTGCCGTCCTGGCCATAGGCCAGCCACAGCGCGCGCTCGAAATTCGAGCTGACCTGGATGTCCATCGAGGGGCTGATCGAGGGCCGGGCGGCGCCCACCCGGTATTCGCCGCCGGTCAGCGCCCGGTGCAGGATGTCGTTCTGGTTGGTGGCCACGACCAGCCGGCCGATGGGCAGGCCCATGGCCTTGGCGATGGAGCCGGCGAAGACATCGCCGAAATTGCCGGTCGGCACGGTGAAGTCCACCGCGCGGCCCGGCGCGCCCAGGCTGACGGCGGCGGTGAAGTAATAGACGATCTGCGCCAGCACCCGCGCCCAGTTGATCGAGTTCACGCCGGCAAGCCCCACCGCGTCGCGGAAACCGTGGTCGTTGAACAGGTCCTTGAGCCGCGCCTGGCAGTCGTCGAAGGTGCCGTCGACGGCCAGCGCATGGACATTCGCCTCGGAGGGCGTGGACATCTGCCGGCGCTGCACCTCGCTGACGCGGCCATGCGGATACATGATGAACACGTCGACGTTGGGCAGGCCCTTGAACGCCTCGATGGCGGCCGAGCCGGTGTCGCCCGAAGTCGCGCCCAGGATCGTCACCCGCTGTCCCGAGCGCGCCAGCGCCAGCTGGAACAGCTGGCCGATCAGCTGCATGGCAAAGTCCTTGAAGGCCAGGGTCGGGCCGTGGAACAGCTCCAGCAGGTGATGGCCGGGGGCAAGCTGGACCAAGGGCGCGCGGGCGACATGGTCGAAGCCCCGATAGGCGCGGGCGATGGCGTCCCGCAACTCGGCATCGCCGAAGCTTTCGCCGACGAAGGGGCTGGTGACGCGGCGGGCGACCTCCTCATAGGGCAGGCCCTCGAAACCGGCGATCTCCTCGGCCGAGAACATCGGGACGGCTTCCGGCAGGTAGAGCCCGCCGTCCCGCGCCAGCCCGGTCATCATCGCCTGTTCGAAGTCCAGGACCGGAGCCCGCCCCCGAGTCGAAACGTAACGCATCGCGTCCCCCTAGAATTGCCGCTGCCTGATACGCCAGATCAGCGCCACTGTCATCCCTGCCCAGACCGCAGCGATCATGAACCATTGCACGGCATAGCTCAGGTGGTTGTTCGGGATGCCCTCGACCGCGACCGGGATCGGCTGCACACCCTGGGCGTCGCCGCGAACCTCGGCCGCGACCACCAGGATCGGTTCGGTCCCCAGCCGCGCGGCCATGGCCGGCACGTCGCGGGCGAACCAGACGTTCTCGGACAGGTTGGGATCGGGCGTGGCGCTGCCCTTCTCGTCGGGCCAGTGCAGGTTGCCCGCCACCTCCAGCCGCGTGGGCGGGCGCGGATCGCGCTTGCGGTCCTGATCGACGAAGCCGCGGTCCAGCAGGATCCTGCGACCGTCATCGGTGACGAAGCCCGAGACGACCTGATAGCCGCCGCCGGATTCGCGTGTGCCGGAGAGCACGTCGATCTCTTCCCCGGTGGTCCGGCCCGAGACCAGCACCGGCTGGTATTTCATCGACGGGTCCACCGCCGCCGGCAGGGGCACGGGCTGGCCCATGATGCGGTCCTGGATCTGGGCGATCATGCCCTCCTTCCAGTCCAGCCGCTTGAGCTGCCAGAGGCCGAGCGAGATCAGGATGGCGCAGCCCAGCACGCCGACGATCAGCGGGAACAGGTATCGGCGCATGGCGGGCCTCCAAAGCAAACGGCGCGGGAACTGCCGTCCCGCGCCGTGGAAATCTCTGTCGGGATCAGCGGCCCCAGATATAGATGACGACGAAGAGGAACAGCCAGACCACATCGACGAAGTGCCAGTACCAGGCCGCGGCCTCGAAGCCGACATGCTGTTCCTGGGTCATCTGGCCGCGCAGCAGGCGGATCAGGCAGACGAACAGGAAGATCGTGCCGATGATGACATGCGCGCCGTGAAAGCCGGTGGCCATGAAGAAGGCGCCGGCATAGACGGTGTCGGCCAGGCCGAAGGCGGCGTGGCTGTATTCATAGGCCTGCAGCCCGGTGAAGAACAGGCCCAGGATCACCGCGACGATCAGGCCGTTGATGGTGGTCTTGCGGTCGCCCTCGTGCACGAAGGCATGGTGCGCCCAGGTCACCGCGACGCCCGACAAGAGCAGGATCAGCGTGTTGATCAGCGGCAGGTGCCAGGGGTCGAAGGTGACGATGCCCTCGGGCGGCCAGACGCCGTCCTTGATCGGGCTGTCCGGCCCCATCGGATACATGGCGTTCTTGATGAAGGCCCAGAACCAGGCGACGAAGAACATCACCTCGGACATGATGAACAGGATGAAGCCGTATTGCAGGCCGATGCGCACCACCGGGGTATGCTCGCCCGTCTCGCCCTCGTTCACGACATCGGCCCACCAGCCGAACATGACGTAGAGCACGCCCACCAGACCGATCAGGAACATCCACGGCCCCTCGACCGGAAGCCCGAGGATCGAGATGCCCTTCATCCAGGCGACCGCGCCGGTCAGCATCACGAAGGCGCCGATCGCGCCGAAGAACGGCCAGATCGATGGCGGCAGGATCTGATAGTCGTGGTTCTTTACATGGGCCATGGCTGCATTTCCGGCTGTTGCTGGTTCTTGTTGCTCAATTTACGGTCCGTTCCGCCTTCGCGTCCAGCGCCGCCTGTTTCGGCGCCGGCGGGTCGGTCCGGTGGAAGGTATAGGACAGGGTGATGTCACGGATGCGCCCGGCATCGCGGTCTTTCACCAGTTCGGCATCGACGAAGAAGCTGACCGGCATCTCGATCCGCTCGCCCGGGGCGAGCGTCTGCTCGGTAAAGCAGAAGCACTGGATCTTGTTGAAGAAATAGCCGGCGGCATCAGGCGCGACATTATAGCTGGCGGTGCCGGTGATGGTCTCGTCGGTATTGTTGACCGCCTCGTAGAAGGCGATGGCGTTCTCGCCGATGCGCAGTTCCATCTCGCGCTGCAGCGGGCGGAAGGTCCAGCCCAGGTTGTCGTCCACATTGGCGTCGAAGCGCACGCGGATCTTCTCGTCCAGCACGGTGTCCGAGGCCGCCTCAGCCACGTTGGTGGTGCCGGCAAAGCCAGTGACGCGGCAGAACCAAGAATAGAACGGCACCGCCGCCCAGCTCAGTGCACCCATCAGCACCACGATGCCGGCCAGCATGGCGACGGTGCGCCCGTTGGATCCGGGCCTGGCGGTCATTGGCCTGCCTCCGCTGCGCCACCCTGCTCGGCCGCCGGGGTGCCCGGCGCCGCGACGGGCGCGGAATTGCGCGCCGGCGGGTTCGGGTCGGCGGGCAGCATCGAGGCGCGCGGGCGGTGATCGTAACCCTGCATCATGTCGCCCTGGGTGATCTTGACCACCGAAAGCCCGAAGACCAGCGCCACGAAACCCAGCAGCACGACCAGAAGGCCGATGTTGCGGCTGCGCCGGCGCTTGTGCAGTTCATGCTCGACCTGGGGCAGCATCACCATCCCCCCACCCAATGCTGGATCAGCAGCGCCAGGAAATGCAGGAAGGTGTAATAGAGCGACAGGCGGAAATAGCGCTTCTCGACCTTGTAGCCGTCGGCCTGGGCCTGCTCCTCGCTGCGGCGCAGGATGCGCCAGCCGCCGGCGATGAACAGCGCGTTCAGCACCACCGAGACCGCCATGTAGAGCGGGCCGCCAACCGAGGTGAGGCCCAGCCAGATCGCGAAGGGCGCCAGCACCAGCGTATAGGCGAAGATATGGCGGCGCGTCACCTTGCGGCCGTGGGTCACGGTCAGCATCGGCACGCCGGCCTTGGAGTAATCCTCCTTCATGAACAGCGCCAGCGCCCAGAAATGCGGCGGCGTCCAGAAGAAGATCAGCGCGAACATCAGAAGCGGTTCCAGGCCGATGCCGCCGGTGGCGCAGGCCCAGCCGATCATCGGCGGGAAGGCCCCGGCCGCGCCGCCGATGACGATGTTCTGCGGCGTCGAGCGCTTCAGCCAGATCGTATAGACCACGGCATAGAAGAAGATGGTAAAGGCCAGGAAGCCGGCCGCGAACCAGTTCGCCGCCAGCCCCAGCATCATCACCGACAGGCCGGACAGCGCGATCCCGACCGCCAGCGCCTCGTCCGGGGCGACGCGGCCCGAGGGCACGGGACGGCCGGCGGTGCGCTTCATCACCGCGTCGATATCGGCGTCATACCACATGTTGAGGGCGCCCGACGCCCCGCCCCCCAGCGCGATGAACAGCACCGCGCAGAAGGCGACGAAAGGGTTGACCGGCTGCGGCGCGATCCACAGCCCGACAAAGGCCGTGAACACCACCAGCGACATGACGCGCGGCTTCAGCAGCGCGACATAGTCGCCGAAGCCCGCCTCTGCGGGCCCCTCATATGCGTTGATATCGGCCACGGCCCGACCTTACTCCGCCAGGGCCAGCTGGACGGGCTTCGCCGGCAGGTAATCCGAGGCATCGGCGGCGAATTCTTCCTTCGCACCGGCCAGCCAGGCGTCGTATTTCTCCTGGCTGACGGCCTTGACCACGATCGGCATATAGGCGTGGTTGATGCCGCACAGCTCCGAACACTGGCCGAAATAGACGCCTTCCTGATCGACCTCGAACCAGAGCTGCGCGATGCGGCCCGGCACGGCGTCCTGCTTGACGGCAAAGGCCGGGACGGTCCAGCTGTGGATCACGTCGGTGGCGGTGACCTGCACCAGCACCTTCTTGCCCACCGGCACCACGACCGGATTGTCGGCGGCGAGCAGGTATTCGTCCTCGGAATAGCCGGCATCCGCCAGCGCGTCCTTTTCCAGCATCAGCGCGTCGAAGGCGATGCCGTCATTGGGATATTCATAGGACCAGTACCACTGGTGGCCGATGGCCTTGATCACCAGGTCCGGGTCGTTCGGCATCTCCTGGCTGCGGAACAGGATCGGCAGCGAGAAGGCGCCGATGGCCACCAGGATCAGCACCGGAACCAGGGTCCAGATCACCTCGATCGGGGTGTTGTGGGTGAAGCGGGCCGGCACCGGATTCGCCCGGCGGTTGTAGCGCAGGATGCAGATCAGCAGCAGCAGGCAGACGAAGATCGTCACGGCGGTGATGATGTAGAGCACGAAATGATCCAGCCATTGCTGGTCATGCGCCAGCGGGCTCGAGGCCGGCTGGAAACCCATTCCACCATTATGCGGCTTGCCGATCACCGGCAGCTCGCCCAGCACGTCCTGCGCCATGGCCGGAATGGCCGCCATCGCTGCAAGTCCAAGGCCAGTTACCGCCGCCACTGCGCGGCGCATCGTCGCAATTGCCATCATCCCATCCCGTTGCCTATCATGCCGCCGGCAGGCCATGACTCCTCGGACCGCCGGCATTCGGTGCTGCACCAGAACCATATCTTACCCCGCCGGGCAAGCCTATAGCTATCGACTTGCTACCAAAAAACCCCTAGGCGAGGCATCCAGGCAAGGATCGGCCCCATGACAGACGCTGTGTTTTCCCCCTTCGAAACCCATCTCGATCAGGACCGCGCGCTGCGCATCCTGCAATCGGCGCTGGCCGGTGCAGAGGATGGCGATCTGTTCCTGGAACGCTCGCGCTCCGAGGCGCTGGTCTTCGACGACGGCCGCCTGCGCACCGCCAGCTACGATGCCGAGCAGGGCTTCGGCCTGCGCGCCGTGCGCGGCGAGGTCACCGGCTACGCCCATTCGACCGAGATCGACGAGGCGGCGCTGAAGAAGGCCGCCGAGACGGTGCGGCTGGCGGTCGGCGACGGCGGCGGCACCCTGGCCCTGCCCCCGAAGGGCGAGATCCGGCGGCTCTACGCGCCCGTGGACCCGGCCGCAACCGTGCCCTTCGCCGCCCGCGTCGCCCTGCTGCGCGAGATCGACGCCTTCGCGCGCGGGCTCGACCCGCGGGTGGTGCAGGTCTCGGCCAGCATCGCCACCTCGGTGCAGGAGGTGGCGATCCTGCGCCCCGAAGGGGGGCTTGCCACCGACATCCGGCCGATGGCGCGGCTGAACGTCTCGGTGATCGTGGAATCCAACGCCCGCCGCGAATCGGGCACCGCCGGCGGCGGCGGCCGCGTCGCGCTGGACGGGCTGGTCGCGCCCGAGCACTGGCAGGACCTGGTGCGCGAGGCGCTGCGCATCGCGCTGGTCAACCTGCGCTCGGTCCCCGCCCCGGCCGGGGTGATGGACGTGGTTCTGGGCCCCGGCTGGCCCGGCATCCTGCTGCACGAGGCCGTGGGCCACGGGCTGGAAGGCGATTTCAATCGCAAGGGCCATTCCGCCTTTGCCGGGCTGATGGGCCAGCGCGTCGCGGCGCCGGGCGTGACCGTGGTGGACGACGGCACCATCCCCGACCGACGCGGCTCGATCTCGGTCGATGACGAGGGCACGGCGCCCGGCCGCAACGTGCTGATCGAGGACGGGATCCTGGTCGGCTACATGCAGGATCGCCAGAGCGCCCGGCTGATGGGTGTCGCGGCGACCGGCAACGGCCGGCGACAGAGCCATGCCCATGCGCCGATGCCGCGCATGACCAACACCTTCATGCTGGCGGGTTCGGAAGACCCGGCTTCGATCCTCGCCGGGCTCGAGGACGGGATCTATGCCGTTGGTTTTGGCGGCGGCCAGGTGGACATCACCAACGGCAAGTTCGTGTTCTCCTGCACCGAGGCCTACCGGGTCAGGAACGGCCAGGTCGGCGATCCGATCCGCGGCGCCACGCTGATCGGCGACGGCGCCACCGCCTTGCAGCAGATCCGCGCCATCGGCAACGACCTGTCGCTGGACCCGGGAATCGGCAATTGCGGCAAGCAGGGGCAATGGGTTCCGGTCGGTGTCGGCCTGCCCACGCTGCGCATCGGCGGCCTGACCATCGGCGGTTCCGCGGCGTGATTGCCTTTCCTTTCATGCGGTTGAAGGAATATTTCCGCGGCTAACCCATTCTTAACCATTGCCATGCCATGACTCGGCCTGCGGATGAGGCAAAGGCATGGGATCATGGCAGGACCGCTTTCTTTCGACCCCCACCACACCCCACTCACCCCGAAGGGGAACGGGCTTGCCGCCCTGCGCCTCATCCGCTCTCGCAAGGTCGGGCCGGCGACCTTCCATCGGCTGCTGGCCGAGCATGGCAGCGCCGAGGCGGCGCTGGACGCGCTGCCGGACATCGCCCGCGCCGCCGGAATCGCGGATTACGCCCCCTGCCCCGCCGCCGTGGCCGAGGCCGAGATCGCGGCCGGCCATCGCGCCGGCGCCCGGCTGCTCGGCTGGGACGATCCCGACTATCCGCCGCTGCTGCGCGCGGTGGCCGAAGCGCCGCCGGTGCTTTGGGTGCGCGGCCAGCTTGCGGTGCTGGACCGCCTGCCGGTGGCGGTGATCGGGGCGCGCAATGCCTCGTCTCTGGGACTGCGCATGGCGCGCGGCATGGCCGCGGGCCTGGCGCAGGAAGGGGCGGTGGTCATCGCCGGGCTGGCGCGCGGCATCGACACCATCGCGCATGAGGCGGCGCTGAGCACCGGCACCATCGCGGTCATGGCCGGCGGCATCGACATGATCTATCCCGGCGAGAACGCCTCCCTGGCCGAATCGATCTGCGAAACCGGGCTGCTGGTCACCGAGCAGCCCCCGGGGACCGAGCCGGTCGCCCGGCATTTCCCGGCCCGCAACCGCATCATCTCGGGCCTGTCGCGGGCCGTGGTGGTGATCGAGGCCGCGCATCGCTCCGGCAGCCTGATCACCGCGCGCTGCGCCCTCGACCAGGGGCGCGAGGTCATGGCGGTGCCCGGCCATCCGATGGATGCGCGGGCGGGCGGCTGTAACGCCCTGATCCGCGACGGCGCGCTTCTGGTGCGCAATTCCGCCGATGTGCTGGCCGCGCTGCAGGCGAATGCCGCCCCGGTCGAAGTGCCAAGCCTGGCGGCGGAACCCGTTCGGAAGACTGCCGCTGCCCCCGCAAAGGAATCCGCAACGAAACCCGGCAAGGCGCGGACGATGCAACCTGCCGCCGTGGCAAGCCGTCTGGCAGAGCTGGGTCATCATCCAGCCCCGTCCCCCGCCACGCCACCCGCGCAAGGCGGGCCGGCGGCGCTCGAGGCACGGATCCTCGCCCGGCTGGGGCCAAGCCCGACCGAGGAAAACATGCTGATCCGCGACCTGGGGGTGTCCGCCGCCGTCATCGCCCCGGCCCTGCTGACGCTGGAGCTTGCCGGTCGCGTCCAACGCCTGGCCGGCGGGAAACTGGCGCTGATCGGCGCCTGAACCACCCCGCGGAGAATATCGGCCCGATCCTGCCATCACGGCCCGGTCACGCGGTTGTTGGGGAACCCCGGCTTTCGGCTCCGGGTTTGGCCGCAGCAACGCGACCATCGGAAGAGGACCGACATGCGCCGCATCTACAAAACGACAACCGCGATCGTGGCCTGCCTGTCGCTGATCGCCCCGCAGCTTGCGGTGGCGCAAGACCAGCAGGGCGAAGGCGGCGGCGAACAGCAGATCCTGCCCCGGCTCAAGAAGGATGCCGAGGCGGCAGCACGGCAAGGCGAGAAGCCGCAGCCCAAGGCCGCCGAACAGCAGGAACGCCCGGCCGAACAGCCGCAGCGCCAGCAAGGCAAGGCCCAAGGGCAACCCCAACCGGAGCAGGCCCAGCCGGAGCAGGCCCAGCAGGAACGTCCCGTGCAGGACCAGGCTCGGGAGACTCCTGCGCAAGCGCAGCCCGAACAGCCGCCCCGGCGGCAGGCCGCCCCCGAACCGGAGCCGGAGCCGGAGCCGGAGGCCCAAGCCCGGCAGCAGGAGCAGGCCCAGCCCGAGCTCGCGCCTGCGGTCGACGCGCAAGCCGACGATCAGCCCGGTGCCGAACCGCCCCGCCCGGCCCGACAGCAAGGTGAGGCCCCTGCGCCCAAGCCCGAGGTGACCCAGGCGCAGGAGCCGCAGGCCAAGCCTCCGGTCGTCCAGGCCGAAACGCCGAAGGGCAAGCCCCGGGATGCTGCCGAGGCCGCCACCCGCCGCGACAGGGCGCAGGAGGAGGCGCAGAAACAGCCCGAACCCAAGCCCGATACGCCCGAGGCGATGACGCGCTCGGATCCGGCGCCAGAGCGGAAACCGCAGCAGGACGATCCGGCCGCGGAAACCAGGCAGCCAGCCGCGGAAACCGGCGAAAGCCCCGACGCCGATGAGCTGAAGAAGGCGCTGGAGGCCAGGACCGGCGGCGAGGCTCGGCCCAAGCCCGGCCAGCCCGAACCCGGCCAGCCGCAACCCGGCGAGGAGCGCGCGGCGGCCCAGGCCGACAGCCGCGACCAGGCCGCCGACCCGCAGAAGCCGCCTCGGCGCGCGCAAGGCGCTGAGGGCGCAGAGGGCACGGTGCCCGATGCCGAGGAGCTCGGCCGCCGCCTGCAGGAACGCCAGCAGCAACAGCAGGGTGACCAGCAGGCGCAGCAGGACCAGACCCCGCCCATGGCTCCGCCCGGCCAGCCGCAACCAGGACAGCCGCAGCCCGGCCAGCGCAACGAGGTCCAGGCTCCCGAAGCCCGGGTGAAGCCCAACGAAGTGGCGAAACGCGCCGCCGAGCAGCAGGCGCCCGCCGACGCGGCCGCGCTGGCCGCCCAGGCAAACGAGGCCGAGGGCCAGGTCGAGGAAGTGCAGATCACCCGCGAAAACGCCCGTCGCTCGGACGAGGATTTCGAGACTGCGATCATGCAGGGGCTGCAGCAGCGCGCCCAGCCGGACCGGCAGCAGGAGGCGCGCGAGGACGACGATGACGACGACCTCAAGGACATCGGCAAGCTGCTGCTGGCCGGTGCGGCCGGCTTCGCCGTCGGCAAGATGCTGTCGAACGACCGGCAGGTGGCGCTGAATACCGGCGATCGGGTGGTCGTCACCCTGCCCGACGGCAGCCAGCAGGTGATCAAGGACGACAACGCCCTGCTCTACCAACCCGGCTCGAACGTGCGCACAGAAAGCTTCGAGGACGGCTCGACCCGCACCACGGTCCTGCGCGAGGATGGCAGCCGCGTGGTCACCATCCGCGACGCCAACATGAACATCCTGCGCCGCACGCTGGTGCGCGCCGACGGGACCGAGATGCGGCTGCTGGACAATACCGAGGTGCAGCCGGTCGAGATCGCGACCCTGCCCGCCCCGCCGCCGGTGGTGCTGAACCGCGGCCCGCTGGACGAGGCCGCGCTGCGCGAAGCGCTGCTGCGCGAGGCTGCCGTGGACCGGCGCTTCACCCTGGGGCAGATCCGCAATATCCCCGAGGTCCGCGCCCTGGTCGCACCGGTGAACGTGCCCGAGATCACCTTCGACACCGGCTCATCGGCGATCACCCCGGACCAGGCGCAGCAGCTTGCCACGCTGGGCAAGGTGATCCGCGACAGCATCGACCAGAACCCGCGCGAGATCTACATGATCGAGGGCTATACCGACGCGGTCGGGTCGGACGCCGCGAACCTGGCGCTGTCGGATCGCCGGGCAGAATCGGTGGCGCTGGCGCTGACCGAATATTTCGACGTGCCGCCCGAGAACATGGTGGTGCAGGGCTATGGCGAGCAGTTCCTGCTGGTGCCGAGCGAAGGGGCCGAGCGGGCGAACCGCCGCGTCGCCGTGCGCCGGATCACCGATCTGCTGGAACAGGCGCAGAACTGAACAACCCGAAAGCTGCTGGAATGGCGGCTTTCGCGGATCGCAGCGGCCGGGCGTGACTTGCGCCCGGCCGTTTTTGCTGGCCGGGCAAGAAGGGTAGCACGACGGCTTGCCCGGATTTGCCAGGCCAGCGTGACTTGCATCCAATTCCCGGGTTGCCACCCATGCCGGCGATCTTACGGCCAATCTTCCGGCGGATGCGGCTGCGCAGGAAGCGTCATCGCGGGACGAACTGCCCATTCAATGCAAGCTTTGCGGATTTGGTGGCTGCGATCGCCCGGAGCGGGCGCTTGGCCGACGCATTTCGGCCTGTCCCCCTGGGCGACAGGGAAGCGGTTTCCATCCTCCGCCGCCTCGGACGGATGATGGCCGGCTGGGCGGCCGCATGATTCCGCAACCGGCTGCCGTGACCATGCTTGCACCATGATTGCCGGCCAACGCCGACAGGCCCGAATGCCGCCGGACGCGGCGGCCATCACCGGCGCCGGCCCTGCCCGATTCCCGGCCGTTCAGCCCAGCGAATAGCCGGTGCCGCGCACGGTGCGGACCGGATTGTCGCCGCCATGCACCATCAGCGCCTTGCGCAACCGGCCGACATGCACATCGATGGTGCGGGTATCGACATAGATGTCGCGGCCCCAGACCCGGTCCAGAAGCTGCTCGCGCGTCCAGACCCGCCCGGGTTTTTCCATCAGCGTCGAGAGCAGCCGGAACTCGGTCGGGCCCAGGTGCAGCGGCTGCCCAGCCCGGAAGACCCGGTGCTCGGCCGCGTCCAGGATGATGTCGCCGAAGCTCAACCGCTCGCCCATCGAGGCCGGGCGGGTGCGGCGCAGCTGGGTGCGCAGCCGCGCCATCAGCTCGACCACGGAATAGGGCTTGACCACGTAATCGTCGGCGCCGGTTTCCAGCCCGCGCACCCGGTCCACCTCCTCGGAGCGGGCCGAGAGCATGATGATCGGGATCTGCCGGGTCGAGGGGTCAGCCTTGACGCGGCGGCAGATCTCGATGCCCGAGACATTGGGCAGCATCCAGTCCAGCACGATCAGGTCGGGCTGTTCCTCGGCCACCAGCAGCATGGCCTCGTCGCCGTTCTCGGCCATGACCACCTGGAAGCCCTTGGCCTCGAGATTGTATTTCAGCACCTCGCGCTGCGCGCCCTCATCCTCGACCACCAGAACACAGGGTTGCGACTGCGCCATGGATCAGGCCCCCTCCATGCGCGGCACGCTTTCGCCCTTGGGCCGCGGATCGTCGGGCAGCTCGCCCGTGGCGATGTAGATGACCTGCTCGGCGATGCCGGTGGCGTGGTCGCCCATGCGCTCGATGTTCTTGGCGATGAAATGCAGGTGCATGCAGGCGGTGATGTTGCGCGGGTCCTCCATCATGTAGGTCAGGAACTCGCGGAACAGCGCGTTATACATCTGGTCCACTTCCAGGTCGCGCTTGCGCACGTCGCCGGCCAGGGCCGCGTCGCGCTGGATATAGCTGTCCAGCGCGTCCTTCATCATCGCCTCGACCGTGGTGGACATGCGCCGCAGCGCCATGCCGGCGCCGTCGATGGCGGGCATGTCGGCCAGCACGTTGCTGCGCTTGGCGATGTTCTTGGCGTAATCGCCCACCCGCTCGAGAATGGCCGAGATCTTGATCACCGACAGCACCATGCGCAGGTCGGTGGCACGGGGCGCGCGCAGGGCGATCAGCCGCGCCGCCTCCTCGTTGATCTGCATTTCCAGCTCGTCGATGGCCTTGTCGCGGCGGCGGACCTCCTCGGCCAGCTCGTCGTCGCGGGTCTCCAGGGCGATGGCGGCGTCGTGGATGGCGCTTTCGACCATGCCGCCCATCTTGACCACCAGCGCCTGGACGGTCTCCAGGTCGCGGTCGAAGGCCGAGAGGATATGGCGTTCGTTGTTCATGTCAGATCCCTTTCCGGCCTAGCCGATGCGGCCTGAGATATAGCTTTCGGTGCGCGGGTCGCGCGGATTGGTGAAGATGTCGTCGGTGCTGCCGTATTCCACCAGGTTGCCGAGATGGAAGAAGGCGGTCTTCTGGCTGACCCGCGCCGCCTGCTGCATCGAATGGGTGACGATCACCACCGAGAATTCGGCGCGGAGCTGGTCGATCAGCTCCTCGATCTGGCTGGTGGCGATGGGGTCCAGCGCCGAACAGGGCTCGTCCATCAGCAGCACCTCGGGCTGGGTCGCGACGGCGCGGGCGATGCAAAGCCGCTGCTGCTGGCCGCCCGACAGGCCGGTACCGGGCTCCTGCAGGCGGTCCTTGACCTCGTTCCACAGTGCCGCACCGCGCAGCGATTTCTCGACGATCTCGTCCAGCTCGGCGCGGTGGCGGGCCAGGCCGTGGATGCGCGGGCCATAGGCCACGTTGTCATAGATCGACTTCGGGAACGGATTCGGCTTCTGGAAGACCATGCCGACGCGGGCGCGCAGCTGCACCGGATCGACGCGCTTGTCGTAGATATCCTCGCCGTCCAGGGTGATCCGCCCCTCGACCCGGCTGATGTCGATGGTGTCGTTCATGCGGTTCAGGCAGCGCAGGAAGGTCGACTTGCCGCAACCCGAGGGGCCGATGAAGGCGGTCACGGTCTTGTCGAGCAGATCGACATTCACGTCCTTGATGGCATGCTTGTCGCCATACCAGACCTGCACGTCCCGGGCCGAGATCTTGATTTCCGTCTGGTCCACACTGCGCTCCAGCAAACTCATGTCGTTCATATCGGGTCTCCTTTCCGGGATTACCACCGGCGCTCGAACTTGCGGCGCAGGAAGATGGCCAGAAGGTTCATGCAGAGCAGGAACACCAGCAGGACGATGATCGCCCCCGAAGCGCGTTCCACGAAGGCGGGGTCGGCGCGCTGGGTCCAGTTGTAGACCTGGACCGGCAGGGCCGAGGCGGGCTCGAACAGCCCGTCCGGCGGCGCCGAGGGATAGTTCTTCACGAAGGCCACCATGCCGATCAGCAGCAGCGGCGCGGTCTCGCCCAGGGCCTGGGCCAGGCCGATGATGGTGCCGGTCAGGATGCCCGGCATGGCCAGCGGCAGGACGTGGTGGAACACCGACTGCATCCGGGACGCCCCCACCCCCAGCGCCGCGTCGCGGATCGAGGGCGGCACCGCCTTCAGCGCCGCGCGGGTGGCAATGATGATGGTGGGCAGGGTCATCAGCGTCAGCACCAAGCCGCCGACAATGGGCGCCGATTGCGGCAGGCCGGCGAAGTTGATGAAGGCGGCAAGGCCGAGGATGCCGAAGACGATCGAAGGCACGGCGGCGAGGTTCGAGATGTTCACCTCGATGATGTCGGTCCAGCGGTTCTTGGGTGCGAATTCCTCGAGATAGATCGAGGCAGCGACGCCGATCGGCACCGACAGCACCAGCACCACCAGCATCATGTAGAGCGAGCCGAGGATGGCGATGCCGACGCCGGCGGCCTCGGGGCGCTGGTCCGAGGCGTCGGGGCTGGTCAGGAACGACCAGTTCCACTCGGTCGCGAGCATCCCCTCCGCCTTCAGCGCATCGGCCAGCTGCAGCTGCGCGGGTGAGGTATTGGCGTCGCGCGCCGCGCTCTCCATGCTGACGCGGCCCTTGTAATAGCCGTCGATGCGACCGTTCACCAGCACGCGGGTCTCGACGGTCTGGCCGATCAGCTCGGGATCGGCCAGCACGCGGGCGCGCAGCTGCGCCGCCGCCTCCTTGGAGATCAGGGTCGAGACGTCCTTCTCGGACAGGTCGGGAATGGCGATGCCCTTTCCGGCGATGGCCTGTTCCAGCGATTGCCGCAGGAGCTTGCCATAGGTCAGGGTCAGCACCTTCTTGATCTGCTCGGGGTCGCGGCTGCCGCTCTTGTCAAGCTGCGCGGCGTCCAGCGTGACCGGGATCTCCAGATAGGTCTGGCGGAAGGCGCCGATGCCGCCGGTCAGGATGGTGAACAGCAGGATCACCAGCATGACCATCGAGATGACGATGGCGCCCAGCCCATAGGCGCGGAAGCGGGCCTCGGCGGCGTTGCGCTTGCGGGTGCGGGGATCGGCGACCAGAAGCGAGCTTTTCCCTTGCGGAAGGGCCGCGGCCGGCATGGCTGCGTCGGTCATTCGTACTGCTCCCGGTATTTGCGCACCACGTAAAGGGCGATGATGTTCAGCCCCAGGGTGACGACGAAAAGGGTCAGGCCAAGCGCGAAGGCGACCAGCGTCTCGGGCGCGGCGAAATCGGTGTCGCCGGTCAGCTGGCTGACGATCTTCACGGTGATGGTGGTCATGGCCTCGAACGGGTTCAGGTCCATCTGCGCGGCGGCGCCGGCGCCCATGACCACGATCATCGTCTCGCCGATGGCGCGCGAGGCGGCCAGCAGGATGGCGCCGACGATGCCCGGCAGCGCCGCCGGCAGCACCACGTTCCTGACGGTTTCGGAATGGGTCGAACCCAGCCCCAGCGCGCCGTCGCGCAGCGATTGCGGCACAGCGTTGATGATGTCGTCCGACAGCGAGCTGACGAAGGGGATCAGCATGATGCCCATGACCAGGCCCGCCGTCATCACCGAGGAACCCGAATTGCCCAGTCCCAGCGGCTGCGCGAACCAGTCGCGCAGCAGGGGCCCGACGGTGATCAGCGCGAAAAGCCCGTAGACGATGGTCGGGATGCCGGCCAGCACCTCGATCGCGGGCTTGGCGATGCTGCGCAGCTTGGGCGAGGCGTATTCCGACATGTAGATCGCCGCGAACAGCCCGATCGGCACCGAGACCGCCAGCGCGATCACCGAGATATACAGGGTGCCCCAGACCAGCGGCAGGATGCCCAGCTGCGAGCCGCCGCCGAAGCGGGGCGACCAGGTGGTGCCGAAGAAGAAGTCCTGCCAGGGATATTGCCGGAAGAAGTTCCCGGTCTCAAACAGCATCGACAGCACGATCCCGGCGGTGGTCAGGATGGCGATGCTGGAACACAGGATCAAGAGGCCCTTGACCATGGATTCGACGGCGTTGCGGGCGCGAAAGCCCGGCGCGGTGCGGCTGAGCGCAAAGGCCAGCCCCGCCGCGGCCAGGACCAGGCCTGCGGCCGACACCAACAGGGTATCGGCGCCCGGCTGGAAGAAGCGCCAGAGCGCGATCAGGAAGAGCGCAGGCAGCGCCGTCAGCAGCGCCGCGTTCCAGCCGTAATAGCTGGGGCGCGAATGCAGCCGCCGGATGTCGCCGGACGCCAGGGCGATGGCGCGCGACCGGGTGGCAAGATAGCCCCCGACCGCCATGGCAAGGACGATCAGCAAGGTCCAGGAGACAGGCATGTGAGCCTCGAGACTGGGAAATGGAGAAGGCGCGGGGACCCTGCCCCCGCGCCCGTCAGATCATTGGGCGAGCGTCGCTTCGTCGGCCACCGCCTGCTGCGTCGCCGCAAGCTCGGGATCCGCGACCAGGCCATAGGCGGCCAGCGGACCCTCGGGGCCGGCCAGCTCGTCCGAGACGAAGAACTCGGCGAATTCCTTCAGCCCCTGGATCTCGCCGATATGCTGCTTCTTGACGTAGAAGAACAGCGGGCGCGAGACCGGGTATTCGCCCGAGGCGATGGACTCGGTCGAGGGGGCGACACCGCCCATGGTCGCGACCTTCAGCTTGTCGGTGTTGTTTTCATAGAAGGACAGGCCGAAGACGCCGATGCCGTTCTTGGCCGACTGGATGCGGGCCAGGGTCTCGGTATAGTCGCCGTCGATATCCACGGACTTGCCGTCGGTGCGCAGCGCCATGCAGGCCGCCTCGCCCTCTTCCTCGCCCAGCTCGGCCTTGAACACCTCGGCGGCGCCCGATTCCTCGCAGCCGGCGGCGATCACCTTCTCCTCGAAGACCTCGCGGGTGCCGTGCTTGGTGCCGGGCACGAAGGCCAGGATTTCCTGATCCGGCAGGTCGGCGCGGATCTCGTTCCACTTGGTCGCGGTGTTGTCGACGACCTTGCCGTCCTTGACCACCTTGGCGGCCAGGGCGTTGAACCAGTCGGCGGCGGTGAAGGCAAAGTCGTTGCTGCCGATGTCGCTGGCGAAGACGATGCCGTCATAGCCGATGCGGACCTCCATGATGTCGGTGACGCCGGCGGCCTTGCAGGCTTCCTTCTCGCTGTCCTTGATCGGGCGCGAGGAATTGGCGACGTCGATGGTGTTCTCGCCCACGCCCTCGCAGAATTTCTTCAGCCCGGCCGAGGAGCCGCCAGATTCGACCACCGGGGTCGGAAAGTCGGTGTTCTCGCCGAAGGCTTCGGCGACGATGGTGGCATAGGGCAGCACCGTGGACGAGCCGGCGATCTGGATCTGGTCGCGCGCGGCGGCCGCCGTGGCCGAGGCAGCAATCACGGCCAGCGCCGACACGGTGAATTTCGCGGATTTCATAGGATCACTCCTGACATTTCCTAGGGGCCGTTGCGGCCTGATCGCTCTCTAGAACGGCGATGCGACGGTTATGCGAAAGGAATATGTCAGTTGCGTGACAATCGAAAGGGTATTTGGGCAACAGGGAAAACCACAGGCCGAGGCCCGGGCTTCACCGTTTCCCCAAATACTCCATGGGGTGAAATGGCCCGGCACGGGCCAAGAGGGGAACGGCGTTCCCCTTTCCCGCGCGACCGGGCCTTCCCCGGCGGATCCCTAGCCGATGCGGCCGCGCTGGCCGCCGGTCTGGGCGCGATCCAGCAGCAGGTGGTCCAGGATCACGCAGGCCGCCATGGCCTCGGCGATGGGCACGGCACGGATGCCGACGCAGGGATCGTGGCGGCCCTTGGTGATCAGCTCGATCTCCTCGCCCCGCTGGTTGATCGTCCGCCGCGGCGTCAGGATCGAGCTGGTCGGCTTGACCGCGAAGCGCACCAGAATGTCCTGCCCGGTTGAGATGCCGCCCAGGATCCCACCGGCATGGTTCGTGAGGAACCGCGGGCCTTCGTTGCCCATGCGGATCTCGTCGGCGTTGGCGGTGCCGGTCAGCGCGGCCGCCGCCATGCCCTCGCCGATCTCGACGCCCTTGACCGCGTTGATCGACATCATCGCCGCGGCCAGGTCGGTGTCCAGCTTGGCATAGACCGGCGCGCCCAGGCCCGGCGGGCAGCCCTGGATCAGCACCTCGAGCGCGGCGCCGACGCTGTCCTGCGCCTTGCGGATACCGTTCAGGTAGTCCTCCCAGGCCGGCACGGCCGAGGCGTCGGGCAGGAAGAACGGGTTCCTGCCGATCTCCTCCGCGTCGAAACGCCCCCGGTCCAGATGCAGTTCGCCCATCTGCACCATGTAGCCGGTGATCTTCAGCCCCGGCGCCAGCTCGCGCAGCACCGCCTGGGCGACGCCGCCGGCCGCCACCCGCGCCGCCGTCTCGCGCGCGCTGGACCGGCCGCCGCCGCGATAGTCGCGAATGCCGTATTTCAGGTGATAGGCAATGTCGGCATGGCCGGGACGGAAGGCTTGGGCGATCTCGCCGTAATCCTTGCTGCGCTGGTCGGTGTTCTCGATCATCAGCTGGATCGGCGTGCCGGTGGTCCGGCCCTCGAACACGCCCGAGAGGATGCGCACCCGGTCCGGCTCCTGCCGCTGGGTGGTGAATTTCGAGCTGCCGGGCCGGCGCCGGTCCAGGAACTGCTGGATCCAGGCCTCGTCCAGCGCCACGCCGGGCGGGCAGCCGTCCACCGTCGCGCCAAGCGCCGGTCCGTGGCTTTCGCCCCAGGTGGTGAAGGTGAAGACGCGGCCGAAGGTGTTGAAGCTCATGGTTCCCGGACCCCTTTTTGCCTGCGATAGCCGCGCGCGGGGCAAGGGGCAATCCCCGCCCGCCGCCGCCGCCTTGCGCAAAGGATCGGGCAACCCCTGCCATTTCCAGAAAAATTTGTTTTCTTTCAATTGGTAAACCACATTTCACGCCGCCTTCACGCATCGGGGAGCACTCTCGCTTCACGAGGGTGAAGAAGCCCCGCGACCATCAGACGACAGGAGGAGAACATGCCTACTGGAACCAATGGCAACGACACCCTGATCGGTACGTCTGCCAGCGAAGTCTTCAATGCTCTTGGCGGGAACGATTACGTCCTCGGCCTCGGGGGCAATGACACGATCTATGGCGGCTCGGGCAGCGATTACCTGTCCGGCGGCGACGGCCACGACTATATCAGCGCCGGCTCGGGCACCGACACGGTGCATGGCTGGGACGACAATGACACCGTCGTCTCCAGCGGCGCCGGGCAATATTACGGCGATGCCGGCAACGATTACATCTATGCCGGCCTTGGCACCAGCGAGACGCTGGACGGCGGCACCGGCACCGACTGGCTGAACACCGCCACCTATAGCGGTGCCTACAGGATCAACCTGGCCACCGGCGCCACGAACTTCACCGGCGAAAGCTATGTGAATTTCGAGAACGTCTATTCCGGCTCCGGCAACGACACCCTTTACGGGACCAATGGCGCCAACTGGATGTACGGCAATAACGGCAACGATTACATCTATGGCTATGACGGCAACGACTTTCTGTCGGGCGGATCCGGCCGGGATTACCTGCATGCCGGAACCGGCAGCGATACGCTTTATGGCGGCAGGGCTCTGTTGCATAACTCAGGTGATGGGCGCGGTTACCCCCTCCCCGGACAGACTTATCCTACAGCTTCCGTGACCGGGATGCCGAAGGCTCTGTTGCATAACTCAGGTGATGGGCGCGGTTACCCCCTCCCCGGACAGACTTATCCTACAGCTTCCGTGACCGGGATGCCGAGCGCGGTGTAGCCGTTCAGGACGGCGATGCGGATCTGGAACTCGGCGACCTGACGGTCGAAGTCCCTTGCCATGAGCCGCTGGCCCAGCAGTTTGACACAATGCATCTTCGTCTCGATGCGGCTCCGGCGGTGGTATCCACTCCATCGTCGCCACAGGGTGCGGCCGAGATACCTGGACGCCCGGAGGGCCTCGTTGCGCGCGACGGCTCCAGCGGTGATGGTCTTCCAGGTCTTCGCGTTCCTGCGCGGTGGGATGACGGCATGGGCTCCGCGATCTGCAATCGCATCGTGGCACTTGCGCGTGTCGTAGGCGCCATCTGCCGTGACGCTACCGATTTCCTGGTCCTCCGGGATCTGGTCGAGAAGGTCAGGTAGGATCGGCGCATCGCCGACGTTGCTCCCGGTGATCTCGACAGCCCGGATCTCTAGCGTTTCCTCGTCGATCCCAAGGTGGATCTTGCGCCAGACCCGCCGTTTGGGGCCACCATGCTTGCGAGCGTGCCACTCGCCTTCGCCCTCGACCTTGATTCCTGTGCTGTCGATCAGCAGGTGCAGCGGCCCTTTGGAGCCGCGATACGGGATGTTCACAGCCAAGGTCTTCTGGCGGCGGGACAGTGTGCTGAAGTCAGGCACCGTCCAGTCGAGGCCAACCAGACGCAGCAGGCTCTCGACGAACCCGGTCGTCTGCCGGAGCGCCATGCCGAATAGCACCTTCATCGTCAGGCAGCTCTGAATGGCAGTATCGCTGTAGGTCTGCTGGCGGCCACGCCTCCCCGTCGGCACGGCATCCCAGCTCATCTCGGGGTCGAACCAGATCGTCAGCGAGCCCCGGCGCTTGAGCGCTTCATTGTAGGCTGGCCAGTTTCTGGTCCTGTAGGTTGGCGGTGTGGGTCTGCTCATACATCACAGCTACCACCCTGGATTCACGATCTGAATCCCTGACGGGATTTGTGCAACA
>NZ_JAEHFP010000150.1 GCF_016446475.1 Paracoccus binzhouensis
GCGAGGCGGCGCTGGCCGAAGGCCGACGCGCCCGCCCCTCCGAGGCCCGCGCCGCGGCGCTGGCGCAGGTCGAGCTGCCGCCGGATGCCAGCGCGGCCTGGGCCGGGTTGATCGCCGCCGACGGCATCGGCCCGGTGCTGGCCATGTCGCTCTCGGACGCCTTCGCCAATGCGCGCGAGCGGGCGGCGATCGACCGGCTGGTCGGTTTCCTGACCGTGCTGCCGCCCGAGAAGCGCGCCACCGACAGCGCCATCGCCGGCAAGACGCTGGTGTTTACCGGCACGCTGGAAAGGATGACCCGCGCCGAGGCCAAGGCGCGGGCCGAGGCACTTGGCGCCCATGTCGCGGGCTCGGTCTCGGCCAGGACCGACCTGCTGATCGCCGGGCCCGGCGCCGGGTCGAAGGCGAAGAAGGCCGCCGAACTGGGCATCAAGGTCATCGACGAGGACGAATGGCTGGCCATCGCCCAGGGGTGACGGGCCGCCCGCCGGCGCTGTTTCCGCTGTTCGCGGGGGTCGAGACCTTGCCGGGCGTCGGCCCGCGCGCGGCCGAGGCCTTTGCCCAGATGGGCGTGACACGGCTGCGCGACCTGGTCCTGACCCTGCCGCATTCCGGCATCCGCCGCCGCCGCATCGCCCGGCTGGCCGAGGCCCGCCCGCCCGAGATCGTCACCGTGGCTATCACCGTGCAGCGCCACAGCCCGCCCACGGCCAAGGGCCGGCCCTGGCGGGTGCATTGCTCGGACGGCAGCGGCGACTTGCAGCTGGTCTTCTTCCATCCGCGCAAGGACTGGATCGAGAGCCAGCTGCCCGCGGGGGCGCGGCGGCTGGTTTCCGGCAAGATCGAGCTGTTCGACGGCATGGCGCAGATGGTGCATCCCGACCATATCGGCGCCGAGGGTTCGGACCCGCCGCTGGATTTCGAGCCGGTCTATCCGCTCTCGGGCCGACTCACGCAGGGCGTGGTGCAAAAGGCGGTGCAGGCGGCGATGGCGCGGCTGCCGCAGGCGGGCGAATGGATCGACCCCACGCTTGTCGCGCGCGAGGGCTGGCCCGCATGGGCCGAGGCGCTGGCCCGCGCCCATGCGCCCGACGGCCCGGCCGCCCTGTCGCCCGCCGATCCGGCGCGGGCGCGGCTGGCCTATGACGAGCTTTTCGCCCATCAGATGACCCTGGCGCTCTTGCGCCGCGACAGGCGGCGGCAGGCGGGGCTGGCCACACAGGGCGACGGGCATCTGCGCGACAAGGTGCTGGCCGGGCTGCCCTGGCCGCCGACCGGGGCGCAGCGCCGCGCGGTCGAGGAGATCGCGGCCGACATGGCCGCGCCGCGGCGGATGAACCGGCTGCTGCAGGGCGATGTCGGGGCCGGTAAGACGCTGGTTGCGTTCCTGGCGCTGCTGGTCGCGGTCGAGGCGGGCGGGCAGGGCGTGCTGATGGCCCCGACCGAGATCCTCGCCCGCCAGCATTTCCACGCCCTGGAGCCGCTGGCACGGCTGGCCGGCATTCGGCTGGAGGCATTGACCGGCCGCGACAAGGGCGATGCCCGCGCCAATATCCTGACCGACCTGGCCGAGGGCCGGATCGACATCCTGGTCGGCACCCATGCGGTGATCCAGAAGACCGTCGCCTTCCACGACCTGCGGCTGGCCATCGTCGACGAGCAGCACCGCTTCGGCGTCAACCAGCGCATGGAGTTGGGCACCAAGGGCGGCCATCTGCCGCCCGACATGCTGGTGATGACGGCGACGCCGATCCCGCGCTCGTTGGCGCTGGCGCAATTCGGCGACATGGACCTGTCGGTGCTGGACGAAAAGCCCGCCGGGCGGCAGCCGATCCGCACCACGGTGGTCTCGGACGCGCGGATGGCCGAGGTGGTGGACCACCTGGCCCGGGCGGTGGACACCGGCGCCCGGGCCTATTGGGTCTGCCCGCTGGTCGAGGAAAGCGAGGCCGTGGACCTGACCGCCGCCGAGGCGCGCTTTCAGGAGCTGCGGGCGCGGTTCGGCGATCAGGTGCGGCTGGTCCACGGCCAGATGCCGCCGGACGAGCGCGACGCGGCGATGGCCGATTTCGCCGCCGGGCGGGCCCGCATCCTGGTCGCGACCACGGTGATCGAGGTCGGCGTCGACGTGCCCGAGGCGACGATCATGGTGATCGAGCGCGCCGAAAGCTTCGGCCTGGCGCAGCTGCACCAGCTGCGCGGCCGGGTCGGGCGCGGTTCGGGCGCCTCGAGCTGCCTGCTGATGTATCACGAGCCGCTGTCCGAGACCGGGCGGCGGCGGCTGACCACCCTGCGCGAGACCGAGGACGGCTTCCGCATCGCCGAGGAGGACCTGGCGATGCGCGGCGCCGGCGACGTGATCGGCACCGCGCAATCCGGCCTGCCACGGTTCCGCATCGCCGACCTGGAACGCCAGGCCGGGCTGATGGCGCTGGCGCGCAAGGACGCGCAGAGCTTCCTGGAGCGTGACCCGGCGATGCAGAGCGAGCGCGGCCAGGCCGTGCGGCTGCTTCTGTGGCTGATGGAGCAGGACCGCGCCATCCGGCTGATCAGCGCCGGATAGATGTTCGCATGATGTTCTTAAAAAGTTCTTTACTTTGTTCGCGACCTATGAGAACAAACCATAAACGAACTGTGGAGAGACCTCATGACCCGCGAATCCCTCTCTGACCTGCTCGGCACCGTCGCGATTTCGGTGACCGCGATCATCCTGTTTTCGCTGCCCTCGATTCTGGCGGCCTGATCCTCACTGCCCCGCGCAATCGACGGCCCTTCGCCTGGGGCCAGTCCTTTCCCCCGGACGATCCTGCGCGCAACTGCCGGTCCCTCGCGGGCCGGCTTTTTCTTTTTTCGCCTCCGGCGGGGGTATTTGGGGGAACGAAGAAGCCGGTCAGGCCGAGGCGTCGATGGCGCCGAGCAGCGCCTCCCAGGCCAGCAGGATCGAGGCGTGGCGGTTCGGGAAGTCGCGGGCGGGCAGCAGGGCTTCCAGTTCCTCGAAGGGCGGCGCAGGGGCGGGGCCGTCGGATTTCAGCATGGCCTGCAATGCGTCGCGGGCGCGGGCGATCTCGTCGCGGGTGCGGCCGAGCGCGGTGCGGCCCAGAACCCCGGCAGAAGCCTGGCCCAGGGCGCAGGCCCGCACCTCCTGCGCGAATTCGGCGACGCGGCCGTCCCGCATCACCACCTGCGCCGTGACCGAGGAGCCGCATTGCGGCGAGCGGCGATGCGCGCTGCCCGTGGCATGGTCGAGCTTGCCCAGATGCGGGATGTCCGAGGCCAGCGCCAGGATGCGCCGCGAATAGAGCTGCATCAGGTCGCTGTCGGACATGGTCTTTTCCCTTGCTGCCGTCGGGTCTAGATAGGTGCGGTGCAGCCGAAAGGAAAGCCGATGTTCGACCCTGCCAGCCTGAAATATGACGCGAACGGGCTGATTCCCGCCATCGCGCAGGATCATCGCAGCGGCGAGGTGCTGATGATGGCCTGGATGAACGCGGAATCGCTGCGCCGGACGCTGGAGTCGGGGCGGATAACCTATTGGTCGCGCTCGCGGCAGGGCTTCTGGACCAAGGGCGAAAGCTCGGGCCATGTGCAGAAGCTGGTCGAGCTGCGGGTGGATTGCGACCGCGATTGCCTGCTGCTGCTGGTCGACCAGCACGGGCCGGCCTGTCATACCAACCGGCGCAGCTGCTTCTATACGGCCATCCGCGACGGGCGCGAGGTCGAGATCATGGCGCCGTCAGAAGCCTAGCTGGCGGCGGATCTGCGCGGCGCTGATGCCTTCGTCGCGGAACAGCTTCAGCGCCCGAGCGTCGTCGCGCTTGGCCAACCGCTTGCCCTGCTGGTCGCGGATCAGCCGGTGGTGGTGATAGCGCGGGGTCGGCAGGTCCAGCAGTCTCTGAAGAAGAACGTGTATCCAGGTTGAATCCAAAAGGTCTTTTCCGCGCGTGACCAAGGTGATGCCCTGCGCCGCATCATCCACCACCACCGCCAGATGATAGCTGGTGCCCATGCCGCGCCGCGCCAGCACCACGTCGCCGACCCCGGCGATGAAGTCGTGCGCGCTCAGCCGGTGCGGCAGGCCGGGGGCGATGTTCTCGTCGAGAAAGGCGATCTCGTCGAGGCGCAGATGGTCCAGCGCGCGGGCGGCGTCCAGGCGGATGGCGTCATCCGGCCCGGCCTCGGCCATGCGGCGGTGGCGGCAGGTGCCGGGATAGACTGGGCCGTCCGGGCCGATCACGGCCGCGCCTTCTTGCGGGGCCGAAAGCGCGGCGCGAATGTCGGAGCGGCGGCAGCGGCAGGGATAGGTCAGGCCCAGCCTGGCCAGCCGGTCCAGCGCCGCCTGATAGGCGGGCAGGCGTTCGGACTGGCGCATGACCGGCTGCGGCCAGTCGAGGCCGAGCCAGTGCAGGTCCTCGGCGATCAGCGCCTCGTATTCCGGGCGGCAGCGGCCTTGGTCGATATCCTCGATGCGCAGCAGGAACTGGCCGGGATCGGCCAGCCGCGCCGCGGTCAGCGCCGCGAAGGCATGGCCCAGATGCAGCGGCCCGGTCGGCGAGGGGGCGAACCGCGTCTGGTTCAACTCTGCCCCGTAAGCCATTGCTGGAAATCGACTTTCGCGCGGTCCGTATAGGCCGGATAGCGGTCCTTGCGCCCCTTGCGGCCGCCGCGCATCGCGTCGAGCGGCGGGTAGAGGCCGAAATTCACGTTCATCGGCTGGAAGGTCTTCGCGTCCGCGCCGCCGGTGATGTGGCTGACCAGCGCGCCCATCGAGGTGGTGGCCGGCGGCGGCGGCAGGTCGCGTCCCAGCGCCTCGGCCGCGGCCATGCGTCCGGCGAGCAGGCCCATGGCAGCGGATTCGACATAACCCTCGACCCCGGTCACCTGGCCGGCGAAGCGCAGGTTCGGGCGAGCGCGCAGCCGCAGCCGGTCGTCGATCAGCCGGGGCGAATTCAGGAAACTGTTGCGGTGGATGCCGCCCAGCCGGGCGAATCTGGCATTCTGCAGGCCAGGAATGCGCCGGAAAACATCGACTTGTGCACCATATTTCATCTTTGTCTGGAAGCCGACGATATTGTAGAGTGTCCCCAGCGCATTGTCGCGCCGCAGCTGCACCACGGCATGGGGCTTTTCGGCCGGGTTATGAGCATTGGTCAGGCCCACGGGCTTCATCGGGCCGTGGCGCAGGGTTTCGCGGCCGCGCTCGGCCATGACCTCGATCGGCAGGCAGCCGTCGAAATAGCCGGCGGTCTCGCCCTCGTGGAACTCGGTCTTTTCGGCGGCGAGCAGGGCGTCGATGAAGCCCTCGTAGTCGTCGCGCGTCATCGGGCAGTTGATATAGGCGGTGCGCTCTTCCTCGGTCTCGCCCTTGTCGTAGCGACTTTGCCGCCAGCAGATCGACATGTCGATGGTCTCGGCATGGACGATGGGGGCGATGGCGTCGAAGAAGGCCAGCGAGCCCTCGCCGGTCAGGCTGCGGATCGACTGGCCGAGCGCCTCGGAGGTCAGCGGGCCGGTAGCGACGATCCAGCGCCCCTCGGAGGGCAGTTCGCGGATCTCGCCCGGCGTGAAGCTGACCAGCGGCTCGTCGCGCAGCGCCCGGGTCACGGCCTGCGAGAAGGCGTCGCGGTCCACCGCCAGCGCGCCGCCAGCGGGCAGCCGGTGACGCTCGGCCATGGCCATGATCAGGCCGCCGGCCGCGCGCATCTCCCAATGCAGCTGGCCCACGGCGTTCATGCGGTCGTCGTCCGAGCGGAAGCTGTTCGAGCAGACCATCTCGGCGCAATCGCCGGTGCGATGGGCGAAGGTCGCGACCTGGGGCCGCATCTCGTGCAGCACCACCGGCAGGCCGGCGCGGGCGACCTGCCAGGCGGCCTCGGACCCGGCAAGCCCGGCGCCGATGATATGGATCGGTTCCATGCGTTTCCCCTTCGCGTCAGGCGCGATGTCCTAGCAATCGCCGGGTGTCTGGGCAAGAGAAAGGGCGGCGCCCGCAGGGGTGCCGCCCGATGTGATTCGCAGCTCAGGCCGGCGATCAGGCCTCGGTGGCCTCGCCTTCGGCCGCGGCTTCCTCGTTATCGGCCGAGCGCAGGCCCGAGGGCGCGGCGATGTTGGCGATGACGAAGTTGCGGTCGATGGTCGGCTTCACGCCGGCCGGCAGCACCACGTCGTTGATGTGGATGGTGTCGCCGATCTGCTTGCCGGTCAGGTCCACGGTGATCTGCTCGGGGATGTCCGAGGCGGTCACGACCAGCTCGACCTCGGGGCGCACCACGACCAGCGTGCCGCCGCGCTTGAGGCCGGGGGCGGCGTCGTGATTCTCGAAGTTCACGTGGATGAACAGGTTCACGCGGGTGTTGCGGTGCAGGCGCATGAAGTCGATATGCGTCGGCAGGTCCTTGACCACGTCGCGCTGCACGCCGCGGCAGACGACGCGCACGTCGTCCTGGCCCTCGACCTTCAGGTTCCACAACGTGGACATGAAGCGGCCGGCGCGCAGCTTGGTCAGCAGCGAGTTGAACTCGATCTGGATCGGCTGCGGGTCCTTCCCGTCGCCATAAACGATGCCGGGCACCTTGCCTTCGCGGCGAGCTTGGCGGGCGGCCCCCTTGCCTGTCCCCGCGCGTGCCTCGGCCACCAGATCAGGGATCTCTTTGGCCATGATGGTATTCCTTTGGTTGCGGTTTGCGGCCATCCTCCAAGGGTGCATGGCCGAAGTGGGGCCTATAGCGCGGCGCCGGCCGGTTGTGAAGGGAAAAAAGCCCGGCATTCGACGCGAAAAATACTTGCCAGAACGGCGGGGAGGTAGCAAAGCGGTTGAAGTCGGGCCGGGGTTTGCGAGTTGCACCGTATACATTCACTGGACTATCTGAAGCTGGGCCTGGCCGTTCTGGTCGCCTTCGGCCATACCTACTGGCTGCAGACCCATATCACGCCCTTGATCTACATGATCGGTAACGGGCTGATGCGGGTCATGGTGCCGACCTTCTGCATCGTCGCCGGCTATTTCCTGCATTCGGCCGTGGCGCGGGGCAAGGGCGGCAAGTGGCTGTGGCGGGTGACGGCGCTTTACGGCTTCTGGATGGCAGTCTATCTGCCCTTCTGGCTGAACGAGGTGCATGGCCCGGTCTCGCTGGTCAAGACCCTGGCCTGGGGTTATTTCCACCTGTGGTTCATGGCCGGCATCCTGGTCGCCGGGGCGGTGATCCTGCTGCTGCGCGGTTTCGCCCGCAGGGTGGTGCCGGCCCATGAATACCGGATCCTGATGGCGGCAGCGGTGATCTGCGCGGTGATCGGCGTGGTGCTGCAATATGTCAGCCTGTCGGGAATCGTGCATGTCGGGGTGAAGAAATTCTCCAATGGGCTGTTCATGTGCTTCCCCTTTGTGGCCATGGGCTATTTCTGTGGCCGCCGGGTGGCGCGGCTGGGCATAGCCGGCCTGCCGGGCCGCGGGGCGGTGCTGGCGGTGACCGTGGTCGGCCTGGGCCTGCTGATGGCCGAGGCCTGGCTGGTGCAGTCCTGGCGCGGCCTGCAGGTGATGCTGGACATTCCCGCCAGCTCCTATGTCGCTGCACCGGCGCTGTTCATCGCCACCCTGGGCACACATATGCCGCCGCCGCCGCTGCGCCTCGACCCGATCTCGGCCGCGATCTATTTCATGCATGTGCTGGCGCTGCACCTGGCGCGCTCGCTGGGCTTCCAGGACCTGGGCGCGCTGATGTTGTTCGCCGTCGGGCTGCCGGCCCTGGCGGCGCTGCTGCTGCAGCGCCTGCCGATCCCGGGCTTTGGCAAGCCGAAGCATCGCTACGACGCGCAGCGCGAGCCCCGCGGCTGAGGGCGGGGCGCGCGCGCCGCTCAGGCCCAGGGCTGCAGGAAATCCGGCGGGATCAGCAGGTTGTGCCGCCCCAGCGCCTTCACGTCGCGCTCGCCGCAGAGCGCCATGGTCACGTCCAGCTCGTTGCGGATGATCTCCAGCGCCTTGGTCACGCCGGCCTCGCCCATGGCGCCGAGCCCGTAGATATAGGCGCGGCCGATATGGGCGGCATGCGCCCCCAGCGCCAGCGCCTTCAGCACGTCCTGGCCAGAGCGGATGCCGCTGTCCAGATGGATCTCGACCTGTTCGCCCACCGCCTTCACGATCTCGGGCAACATGCGGATGGCGCTGACCGCGCCGTCCAGCTGCCGGCCGCCGTGGTTGCTGACAATGATCGCATCGGCGCCGAAGCCCGCGGCCATGCGGGCGTCCTCGGGGTCGTTGATGCCCTTCAGGATCAGCTTGCCGCCCCAGAGGTCGCGGATGCGGGCAATCTTGTCCCAGTCGAGCTGCGGGTCGAACTGCTCGGCCGTCCAGCTCGACAGCGACGAGGTGTCGCCGACGCCCTTGGCGTGACCCACGATATTGCCGAAGAAACGACGCCTGGTCTGCAGCATCTCGATGCCCCAGCGCCATTTCGTCGCCAGGTCCAGCAGCACCGGCAGGGTCAGCCTGGGCGGCGCCGACAGGCCGTTCTTGAGATCCTTGTGGCGCTGGCCGAGGATCTGCAGATCCAGCGTCAGCACCAGCGCCGAGCAGCCGGCACGCTTGGCCCGCTCGATGATCGCCTCGAGGAATTCCTGGTCGCGCATCACGTAGAGCTGGAACCAGAACGGCGCCTGCACCGCTTCGGCCACGTCCTCGATCGAGCAGATCGACATGGTCGAGAGCGTATAGGGCACGCCGAAATCCCGTGCCGCCCGCGCCGCCTTGATCTCGCCATCGGCGCATTGCATGCCGGTCATGCCGACCGGGGCCAGCGCCACCGGCATGGCCACCCTTTGCCCGATCATCGTGCTTTCGGTGGTGCGGCCGGTCATGTCCACCGCGACCCGCTGGCGCAGCTTGATGCGCTGGAAATCGGTGCAGTTCTCGCGGAAGGTGCTCTCGGTGTAGCTGCCGCTTTCGGCGTAATCGTAGAACATCCGCGGCACGCGCCGGCGATAGAGCGTCTTCAGGTCGTCGATGCAGGTGATGACCGGCATTGGGGTCTCCTTAATTCGGCGCGGCTGCGGGCGCGCAATCGGCATCGTCCGGGGCGCAGCCGTCCAGCGGGCGCTCGGACAGCGCCCTGGCGCGGGCGCGCAGCGCCTCGGCGCGGCGGCGCAATTCGGCATCGCCGGCGGCCTGGCCCGATCCGG
>NZ_JAEHFP010000151.1 GCF_016446475.1 Paracoccus binzhouensis
GGCGCCCACCGCGCCGGTGGCGCCCGGCACGCCCGAGACGCCCGGGGGGGCGACCGGCAATGCCTCGACCTTGCCGCAGGGCGCGGGCCAGCCGGCAGCCGAGGACGGCGAGCCCGTGGCGGGCGATCTGGCGGGCACGGATGCCACCCCCGAAGCCGCCGCAGCCGCGCCGGAACCCGCTGCCGAACCTGCGCCGGCGCAATTCTTCCTGCGTCTCGAATCCAGTTCCGACCGCGCCCGCGCCGAGGAGCTGCTGGCGACATGGCGCGAGACCTTGCCCGAGGCCGGGCTCTGGACCCTGCCCAACGGCCGCTCGGCCATCGCCTTCGGCCCGATGGACGAGGCGACCGGCAGCGCCTGGCTCAAGGCCTTCAAGGCCGCGGGCGCGGTGCCCAAGGACGCCTTCCTCTCGCCCGCCGAGGACATGGGCGAAATCGCGATCATCGGCAAGGTGCCGGAGCTGGGCGAGCCCCCTGCCCCGGATGCCGCCCCGGTGGCCATGCCGCCGCTTGAGGACATCCAGCGCGCGCTGCGTTGGGCGGGCCATTACGACGGCGGCATCGACGGCAAGGACGGCCCCAAGACCCGCGCCGCCATCGCCGCGGAGATCGTGCGCCTGCGCGCCTCGCCCGATACCGCCACCGCCATGGCCGAGCTGATCCGGCGGCGCGAAGCCTGGCGGGCCGAGATGGGCCTGACCGAGCTGCGGGACAGCCATACCGGCCTGGCGCTGCCCGCGCCGATGGACAAGCTGCAATTCGACCGCGCTGAGCGGGCGCTGTCGATCTATGGACCGAAGAACGGCTCGGGCGCGGCCCTGATCCTGTTCAGCCAACCCGGCGGCCAGCAGGAGATGCTGGACCTCGCCGGCCTGGTCACCGCGCTCGGCTGGGTGCCGGCGCCCGAGCGCAAGGTCGAACGCGGCAGCGTCACGCTGGACGGCCGCAACCGGACCCATATCGGCCATGCCGAGGGCCGGGTCCTGGACGGGCGCGTGCAGGGCTTCGTGCTGATCTGGCCGGTCTCGGATCCGGAGGACCAGCACCGGCTGGCGGCCGAGATCTCGGACAACCTGACCCGCTTCGCCCCCGGCGCCGGCGAGGCGCAGCCCGAAGCGCCGGCCATCGCCCCGGCAGCGGCCCCCACGGTGGCGCAGGACTAGGCGCGCCAGAACCGCGGCAGGAACAGCACCAGCACCGAGATCAGCTCGAGCCGGCCCAGATACATCCCGATGGTCATCAGCCATTTCGAGGCGGTGGGGAAATCCGTCACCGCGCCGCTGGGGGTCAGCTCCGGCCCCCAGACCACGCCGACATTGGCGATGGCGGTCCAGGCCGCGGTCAGCGCCGTGCGCGAATGCAGCCCGGTCAGCGCCAGCCCGACGATCAGCAGGCCAAAGGACAGGATGAACAGGGTGAAGAAGGCCATGACCGAATCGACCACGTCCTCCTCCAGCGGCCGGCCGTCGTAAAGCAGCGGAAACACCCGGTGCGGCGACTGCATCCGCCGCAGCTGCGCCTTGACCGCCTGGAACAGCACCAGGTAGCGGAAGACCTTGACCGAGCACGAGGTCGAGCCGGTGCAGCCGCCGATCAGCCCGACGATCACCAGGATCACCAGCGGGAAATGCCCCCATTGCGTCATGTCGGTCGAGGCGAAGCCGGTGCCGGAAAAGGTCGAGATCACGTTGAAGGTGGTCTCGCGGATCACGTCGAACGGGTTCCGGGTTTCAAGCCAGAGCAGCCGATAAAGCACGATCACCGCGATCGCATAGAAGGTCCAGCGCAGATAGGCCCGGACCTGGATGTCGCTCCAGAGCGGCTCGGCCGAGCCACGGATCAGCTGCACCATGCGGATGAAGGGGATCGAGGCCAGGATCATGAAGAAGGACGCCGCATATTCCGCCGGCCCGATGAAGGGCGCGAAGCTGGCGTCGTAATTGGAAAACCCGCCGGTCGAGCAGGTGGACAGCGCCAGCACCAGCGCGTCGAAGCCCTTCATGCCCAGCAGGATGTAGACCACCATGCAGAGCCCGGTCATGGCGATGTAGACGCCGGTCATCTCGCGGGCGATGTCGAAGGCGCGGGGCAGGATCTTGCCCAGCGTGTCGAAACCCTCCGAGCGAAAGAACTGCATGCCGCCGACCTTCATCACCGGCAGGAAGATCATCGCGACCACGATGATCCCCAGGCCCCCGGCCCAGTTCAGGAAGGCCCGCCACAGGTTGGTGCCCTTGGGCAGGCCGTCCAGATCGGGAAAGACCGTGGTGCCGGTGGTGGTCACGCCCGACATGGCCTCGAAATAGGCGTCGGTGAAGCCGGCCTGCGGCGCCCCCAGGATGAAGGGCAGCGCACCCGCCACCGGCACCACCAGCCACAGCAGCGCGGTCAGCAGGAACACCTGCTGGATGGTCATGGACTTGTCCACCTGCCGCGTCGACAGCGCCACCAGCCCGCCGGCCAGCATGGTCAGGATGCCGCATTCCAGGAAGACCAGCCAATGCGGGTCGCCGTGCCACCAGTCCACCAGCATGGGCAGCGCCATCGCCGCCCCCAGCGTGACGACGACCTTGCCGACGATATTGGCCACGGGACGGATATCGATCATGCCGCCTTGCTTGCCCCGCCGCCCCGCAGGCGTCAAGCGCGCGGCGCTTGCGCGCCGCCGCGCCAGCCCCTATAGAATGGCCCGACGCGGGTGTAGCTCAATGGTAGAGCAGCAGCCTTCCAAGCTGAATACGTGGGTTCGATTCCCATCACCCGCTCCACGCTCCCCCGCATGTCGCATCCGCCTGCCCGAACCAGCTTTTTCCGTTTCCCAAATACCTCGGGGGGAGCGCCTCGGGCGCCCCGCCCCGGGGCGCATGAGGCGCGGGGGGCAGAGCCCCCGACCGCAGCGCCCTTCCGTTCGCCGGCCCCAGGCCCTATATCCTGTTCCCGGCGGGCAACCCGCATCACCCGCCGACACGACGCACCGAAAGGAAGCCCATGTCCCAGAAAGCCATGCAGCGCCTGTCCTTCTTCCTGCTCATGGGACTGACGCTCTATGCCTCCATCCTGGGCGCGGGCTGAAGGGGGCGGCGATGGCAAAGCGTTTCGGCGGCCGCTTCTCGCCGCAGCCCCGGCTGGACGGAACCGACCCGCGCCCGCCCGCCCGCCCGGCGCCGGGCGAGATCCGGCACCCGCTGGAATCGCGCACCCGCTGGGTCACGATCATGGCGACGCCGCTGCTGATCAGCGCCTTCTGGCAGGATCCGGCCGGCCTCGCCTTGCAGCTCATCGGCTTCGGCACCCTCGCCTCGGGCATGTGGATGACGCGCGAGGGGCTGCAGGCCGAGGCCGCCTATGACGCGCGCCGCGTCGCCCGCCGCCCGGCGATCCCGCGCAAGCTGTTCGGCGGCATCCTGACCGGGCTGGGCCTTGCCGTCGGCGCCTATGTGCCGGGGGCCGAGGCGGGCGCCGGGGTGATCGGCGTCGCGGGGGCCGTGCTGCACTGGCTGGCCTTCGGCACCGATCCCATGCGCGACAAGGGCATGGAGGGCGTCGACGGCGTGCAGCAGGATCGCGCCCAGCGTATCGTCGCCGAGGGCGAGGCGCATCTGAAGGCCATGCAGGACGCCATCCTGCGCACCGGCGACCGCCGGCTCGAGGCGCGCGTCGGCATGTTCGCCGCCACCGCGCGCGAGCTCTTCGGCCATGTCGAGGACAATCCCGACGCCATCGGTGCGCTGCGCCGCTATCTGGGCGTCTACCTGCAGGGCGCCCGCGACGCGACGGTGAAATTCGCCGATCTCTACGCCCAGACCCGCGACCCGCGGGCGCGGCAGGATTACGAAACCCTGCTCGACGACCTGGAAACCGAGTTCGCCGCCCGCAGCGCCAGGCTGCTCGAGGGCGGGCGCACCGACCTGGACATCGAGATCAGCGTGCTGCGCGACCGCCTGGCGCGCGAGGGGCTGCGCCCCGCCGCCACACCGGACCCTGCATCGGAGCCTGACGAATTGCAGCGGCCGATGACCATGGACGACCTGCTGATCCCGCGCGAAGCGGACAAGCAGCGCCGCTGAGAGACATGCCCCGTTTCGCCCTGCTGATCGAGTATGACGGCGGCCCCTTCGCCGGCTGGCAGGCCCAGGCCGACCGGCCCAGCGTGCAGGGCGCCATCGAGGCCGCGCTGGCCCGGCTCGATCCCGGCTTCGCCGCCGGCGCCCGCATCGCGGCGGCGGGGCGCACCGATGCCGGCGTCCATGCCACCGGCCAGGTCGCCCATGCCGATCTGATCCGCGACTGGGACCCGTTCCGGCTGTCCGAGGCGCTGAACTGGCACCTAAAGCCCGCCCCGGTCGCCATCCTGGCCGCCGCGCGGGTGGCCGAGGATTTCCACGCCCGCTTCTCGGCGCATGAGCGGCGCTATACCTTCCGCCTGCTGGCGCGGCGCGCGCCCGCCACCCATGACCGCGGCCGGGTCTGGCAGGTGTCGCAGCCGCTGGATGCCGCGGCGATGCGAGCCGGTGCCGCCCATCTGATCGGGCTGCACGACTTCACCACCTTCCGCTCGACCATGTGCCAGTCGAAAAGCCCGGTGAAGACGCTGGACGAGATCCGCATCGAGGAACTGGCCGTGCCGCAGGGCCGCGAATACCGCTTTCACCTGCGGGCGCGATCCTTCCTGCACAACCAGGTCCGCTCGATCGTCGGCACGCTGGAGCGGGTCGGCGCCGGGGCATGGCCGCCCGCGCGCGTGGCCGAGGCGCTGGAGGCACGCGACCGCGCCGCCTGTGGCCCGGTCTGCCCGCCGCAGGGCCTGTATCTGACCGGCGTCGGCTACGCCCCGCCGCCCTTCGGCGCCTGAGCCGCCCAGAGCAGCCGCAACCCCTCGGCCACCGGGATGCGGGCGACAAAGCCCAGCCTGGCCCGCGCCGCCTCGGGATTGCCGCGCGAGGCGCGGATATCGCCGCCGCGTGCCGGCGCATGGTCGATCGCGTTCGTTCCGCGCCCCGCCACGCGATCGATCTGCGCCGCAAGCTCCAGCAGCGTCGTCTCGGTGCTTGTGCAAAGGTTGAAGACTTGGGCGCCGCCCTGCCCCGCGACATGATCCGCGGCGCGCAGCAGCCCCTCGACCACATCGGCGACATAGATGAAGTCGCGGCTTTGCAGCCCGTCGCCAAAGACCAGATGCGGCCGGTCGGCCAGCCGGTTGGCGCAGAATTTCGAGATCACCCCGGCATAGGGCGAGGCCGCATCCTGCCGCGGCCCATAGACGTTGAAGAAGCGCAGCCCGACCGAGGCCAGGCCATGTACCTCGGCCATGGCGCGGGCCTGGTGCTCGCCGGCCAGCTTGTCCGCGGCATAGGGCGAGATCGGCAGCGGCAGGTCGGTCTCGCGGCAATCGGCACCCGAACGGTTGCCGTAGACCGCGGCCGAGGAGGCATAGACCACCGGGATATTGCCCGCCCGCTGCGCGGCTTGCAGCACGGCGATGGTGCCGCCAAGGTTGACCCGATGCGCCGCCATCCAATCGGCGATGCAAAGCTGCACAGAGACCCGCGCCGCCAGGTGAAAGACGCAATCCACGCCGGCAAGCAGCCCGTCCAGAAGTTTCGCGTCCAGCACGTCGCCCGAAACCAGCCGCGCCGCCTGGGGCAGATTCTCGTGCCGGCCGCTCGACAGGTCGTCGAGCACGATCACCTCGTCGCCCGCGGCCAGCAGACGCTCGACCAGATGGCTGCCGATGAATCCGGCCCCGCCCGTCACCAGGATCTTTCGCTGCAAGATCGTCCCCTCAGGCTTCCGGGTCAGACATTATGATGCAATGCGGGCATGGACCGGGCATCCGGGGCGGCGGCGGGATCGGCCGGGGTTACTTGCGACCGCGGCGGCGCGGGCGTTCGTCCTTGTAGACGACGATCAGCACCGTGCGCCACAGGATCCACAGGTCCAGCCAGATGGTGCGGTTGCGCTGATAGATCAGGTCGATCTTCAGCTTGGTCGGCAGGCAGCGCTGCGCATAGGCGGCCTCGGTGGCCTCGGCGCTGTCGCAGCCGCGCAGGATCTTGTCCTCGTGCCGATGATAGATCAGCGTCGCAAGCCCGGTGACGCCGGGGCGGCTTTTCAGCACCTGACCATAGACGACCGGATAGCGGTCCACATATTCGCGGATGGTCGGGCGCGGGCCGACGAAGCTCATGTCGCCGCGCAGGATGTTGAAAAGCTGCGGCAATTCGTCGATGCGGGTGCGGCGCATGAAATGGCCCAGGGGCGTGATGCGCCAGGCCTTGTGCGCGCCGGTGACGCCGAAATCGTCGTCCTGGCGCAGCATGGTGCGGAATTTCAGATGCGTGAAGGTCCGACCCGGCGCGATCATCCGCGGCGCGGTGTAGAAGATCGGCCGCCCCTGCACCACCAGCAGCAGCAGCGCGAAGGCCGCCATGACCAGGGACAGCGGCACCAGCAGGATCAGGGCCAGCGCGATGTCGAACAGCCGTTTCGAGACCGGCATGGCCGCCACGTCGCGGCCATGCGCCTCGCCCTTGAACCACGACATCTCGGGCTGGGGCAATGTGGCGAGCCGCGCGATGTCGGTCTTTTCCCAGTCTTGATGGATCGTCACAATTCCGTCCCGTGTTCGGCGATTTGGCTAACATATCTCGCGTAGCACAGGGTCTGTGAATTAGGAACCGACGCAAGAGGGAAACAGCACAAGACTTGCGCAAGCGTGTCCTTTCGGCCAGTCTTTGCTCAAATCGGGGCTGCCGGTAGGGGACGATGCGGAAATTTCTGGTGGTTCTGGACGATTCGCGCGAATGCCTGAACGCCATCCGCTATGCCGCCCTGCGCGCCGCCAAGACCGGCGGCGGCGTCCAGGTCCTGGCGGTGATTCCGGCCAATGCCATCCAGCACGGCATGGGCGTGGCCGAGGTGATGCGCGCCGAGGCCTATGAGCGGATCGAGGCGCATTACGAGGTCTTCGCCAAATGGATGCGCGACCGCCCCGGCATCGAGCCGGAGCTGGTGGTGCGCGAGGGCGAGCCGGGCACCGAATTGCTGGCGCAGATCCACGAGGATCCCGAGATCGGCGTGGTGGTGCTGGCCGCCTCGACCGAAAGCGCCGGGCCGGGGCCGCTGGTCACCCGGCTTTTGCGCGAAATGGCCAGCCTGCCCTGCCCGATCACCATCGTGCCCGGCGACATCTCGCGCGAGCGGCTGGAACAGGTCACCTGATGAACCGCCGCCTGGCGCTGGCGGCGCTGCTGGCGATTTCGGCGCTGGCGGGGCTGTTTCGCCTGCTGGGGCAAGGCGGTCTGCGGCCGCTTGACGGCTATCTGGTCGGGCTGGCCGTTTATTGGGCATTGCTGGCCCTGGCGCTGCGCCGCTGCGGCGGATGGTCGCTGCGCCCGCGCCGCCCCTCGCCTCCGGTGACGCTGGCCCTTGTCGCGCTGGTCGCGGCCGCCGCGCTGTGGTCGGGCGATGCGCCGGCCCGGCTTTCGCCGCATGTGCTGGCGGCGGTGGCGTTGGCGGCGCTGCTGAACGGCACGCTCGAGGAAGGGTTCTGGCGCGGCGCCCTGATCCCGCGCCCGGGCCTGGGCGCGCAGGTTCTGGCGGTGGCTCTGTTCGTGCTGTGGCACCTGGCGCCGGCGATGGGCGCCGCGCGGCTTTCCGGGCAGGATCCCGCGTCGATGATCGCCGGCGCGGCGCTGATCGCGCCCTTCCTGATGGCGGCGCGGCTGTCCTCGGGCACGGCGGGCGCGGGCGCTGTGGCGCATGCGCTGGTGAATTTCTTTGTCTTCGCCGGGCTTGCCGCGGGCAAAGGCGCCGCCCTCTAGCTTGACTTGCCCCCCCTTCGATCCCCATATCCGGGCACAAAGGAGCCCCGCGCCATGTTCATCCAGACCGAGACCACCCCGAACCCCGCGACACTGAAATTCCTGCCCGGCGAAACCGTGCTGGGCAACGGCACCGCGGATTTCCCGCAAGCCGATGCCGCCGCCACGAGCCCGCTTGCCCGCCGCATCTTCGCGGTGCCGGGCGTGACCGGCGTGTTCCTCGGCTCGGACTTCGTCACCGTGACCAAGGCCGACGAGGCGGTCTGGGACCATCTGAAACCCTCGGTCCTGGGCGCGATCATGGAGCATTACCAGTCCGGCGCCCCGGCGATCGAGGGCGCGGCCGCCAGCGCCCATAACGACCAGGACGGCCCCGACGCCGAGATCGTGAACCAGATCAAGGAGCTGCTGGATACCCGCGTGCGCCCGGCCGTGGCGCAGGACGGCGGCGACATCACCTTCCACGGCTTCGACCGCGGCGTGGTCTACCTGCACATGCAGGGCGCCTGCGCCGGCTGCCCCTCCTCCACGCTGACGCTGAAGATGGGCATCGAGAACCTGCTGCGCCACTACATCCCGGAAGTGACCGAGGTTCGCCCCGTTGGCTGAGGCGCTCTCGCTGGGCTTCGACACATCGGCCGCGCATTGCGCGGCCGCTTTGCTGCAAGGCGACCGGGTTCTGGTCCAGCGCCACGAGGCCATGGCCCGCGGCCAGGCCGAACGGCTGATGCCGCTGCTGGAGGAGGTGCTGGCCGAGGCCGGGCGGGACTGGCGCGATCTCGACGTGATCGGCTGCGGCATCGGGCCGGGCAATTTCACCGGCATCCGCATCGCGGTGGCGGCGGCGCGTGGGCTGGCGCTGTCGCTGGGCATCCCCGCCATCGGCGTCGGCGCGACCGAGGCCGCGGCCTTCGGCCTGCCCCGCCCCTGCCGCGTCGCGCTGCCCGCGCGTCCGGGCGAGGTCATCTGGCAGGATTTCGGTCCCGGCGCCGAAACCGCACCGCGCCAATCCCCGGCGCAAGAGCTGCCGGCCG